>NZ_JBHVYE010000002.1:74648-575948 GCF_042881135.1 Streptomyces sp. NPDC058284 | reverse complement strand
ACGCTCCAGGGGCGCGGGGAACTGCGCGACCGGCCACATCGGACCCGCACCCGCAACACCGCCCAACCGACGGAGGATCCCGCGCCATGGACCTCTGCCTCACCCGAGAGGCCCTCGCATACGCCTGCACGGAGGCAGAAACCGCCTTCGCCCTGCAAGGCCTGGGCGCCCACCCCGTCCACACCCACGGCACGCCCGCGCAGCGAAGCCACTGGCTCCCCCTCGTCCGCACAGGCCGGGCCATCGCCGCCTTCGCCCTCTCGGAGCCCCACGCGGGCTCGGATGCCGCGGCCCTGCGCCTCGCGGCACGACCGGACGGCCCCGACGGCTGGCGCCTCACCGGCGAGAAGTGCTGGATCTCCAACGCCCCCGAGGCCGACTTCTACACCGTCTTCGCCCGTACGACACCCGGCGCCGGCGCCCGCGGCGTCACCGCGTTCCTCGTCCCCGCCGATCGTCCGGGCCTCACCGGCACCGCCTTGGACATGCTCTCCCCGCACCCGATCGGCGCACTCGCCTTCGACGGCGTGCGGGTCGGGCGCGACGACGTGCTCGGCGAGGTGGACCGCGGCTTCCGGGTCGCGATGACCACGCTCAACCGGTTCCGGCCGAGCGTCGGCGCGTTCGCGGTCGGCATGGCGCAGGCCGCCCTGGACGCCACGCTGGCCCACACGGCGGAACGGGCCGCGTTCGGCGGTGCGTTGAAGGACCTCCAGTCCGTGGCCCACCAGGTCGCCGAGATGGCGACGCGCACGGAGGCGGCCCGCCTTATGGTGTACGCGGCGGCCGAGGCGTACGACCGCGAGGGCCCCCAGGGCCCCGGCATCGCCCGGCGCGCGGCGATGGCGAAGCTCATCGCCACGGAGACCGCGCAGTACGTGGTCGACGCGGCGGTCCAGTTGCACGGCGCCCGCGCCCTGCGCCGCGGCCACCTCCTGGAACACCTCTACCGCGAGGTACGCGCACCCCGCATCTACGAGGGAGCGAGCGAGGTCCAGCGCACGGTGATCGCCAAGGAGCTCTACAAGGACCTGGACCTTGCGCCGCACGAAGAGCTGGACATGGCCCCGGACACGAACCCGAGCGACAGGCTCACCCCCACTCCCACGCCACCTCCCGCCGAGGAGCCCTCCGCATGAGCAGCCTGCACCGCGTCAACCCCGCCGAACTCTCCCCGCCCACCGGCTTCTCGCACGCCGTCACCGCCACCGGTTCCCGCCTCGTCTTCCTCGCCGGGCAGACCGCGCTGGACAGCGAGGGCAAGGTCACCGGGGCCACGCTGCCCGAGCAGTTCGAGCGGGCGTTGACCAATCTCCTCACCGCCCTGCGTCACGCGGGCGGCACACCCGCGGATCTCGCCCGCGTCACCGTCTACGCCACGGACGTCGCCGACTACCGTGCCTGCGCCGCGGCACTGGGGCGAATCTGGCGGAGGTTGGCGGGCCGCGACTATCCCGCGATGGCAGTGGTCGGCGCGGTCCGCCTGTGGGACGACGCCGCGCTGGTGGAGCTCGACGGAGTGGCCGTACTCGACTGACCGGCCCGGCGAGGGGTGAGCGCCCGTGCCGCGATGCGGAGTCTCCGCTACCGGGTGAGGCCGGAGGGTCTCGGGGTACTTGGTCACGACCGCGGCCACCGGGGTCGCGGGGAACGGGACGTTCAAACGTTCTGCAGGAGGGTGACCACGTGCGTGCGAGCAAGGTTACGGGCGTCATCACAATGGTGGGACTCACGGCCGCCCTGTTGGCCGGCTGCGGCGACAGCGACGACGACGGAGGCGGCTCCGACAAACCGTTCGCCAAGGACAGCGCCGACCAGATCGCCGCGAAGGCGGTGGCGGCCACCAAGGGCGCCGACTCGATGCGCCTCAAGGGCGACATGAAGCAGGCCGACGGGAAGTCGGTGAGCCTGGACCTCGCGGTCGACCAGGAGAAGAACTGCGAAGGAACCGTCGAGACCGCGGGCGCCAAGGCCGACCTGCGGCACACGAACGGGACGCTGTACGTGCGCGGCAACGACCAGTACTGGAAGGGCGCGCTGAAGAACCGGCCGGGTTCGCAGAAGGTCATGGACAAGATCGCCGACAAGTGGGTCAAGATGCCCGCCGACGACGCCTCCACGTCCGGCATGTGCGACAAGCAGGGCCTGGTCGCGTCGATGGACGAGGACAAGTCCAGCCGCAAGGGCCTGAAGAAGGGTGACACGACGACCGTCGACGGCAAGGAGGCCATCGCGCTGACGAAGAAGGCCTCCGGCGGCGAGACGCACACCATGTATGTGGCCACGGAGGGCAAGCCGTACGTCCTGCGCAGCTCCGTCAAGGGCGGCGACAAGCCCAACGAGGCGACGTTCAGCGACTACAACAAGCCCGTGAGCCCGAAGGCACCGGACAAGGACGAGACGGTGGACCTGAAGGAACTGGCCGCGTCGGGCCGGTGATTGGCGCCGAGAAGTAAAACTCCCGCAAAAAACATATCCTGACGCGACGTCATTTGCACTGTTTGCCGCCCCTGTTGCCGGAGCCGCCGGAAGCAGGGGCGGCTTTCGTGTGCCCGTATGCGGGACGGTGAGCGGCCGTGCGGTGAACCCGCTGTGACGGCGCGGGTGTTCGCGCGTCCGGGATCCAGCCCGCATATACGATACCGCCCAGTATGGGAAGCGGTACTTCAAGTCAAGGTTGGCTTAGTCGGAGCGCATCAGGTAGGTTCACGAAAGATCTTGGCTTTGCCGGGCGGACGACGTCCGGAGGCCATTCCGGTTGCTTATGGGCGGCCGAGCGGCACATAGTGCGCCTATCGGGGGGTGGGGACTTGAGACCTTGCAGACAGACGTCTTCTGACACATCAGCGTGTATCCCTGCGGGCCCGGTGCGTGCAGGTTGAGCAGCTTAACTCCGCGGACCTGCCGCCCTGTTCGGCAGTGCACCGCCATGCTTCCCCGCTTTCCCGGGCGACGCCTCACCACTCTCTTTTCTGTGGTCGGCCGCCGCTCCGCCCCGCGCTGCCTCCATGTGACCGCCACGGTCTGAACACGCAGCCGAATCAGCGAAGTCGGGGTCAAGTCGTCATGCAATTTTCGGGAAGTCGAGGACAACCATGAGCAACCCGTTCGACAACGAGGACGGCAGGTTCTTCGTGCTCACCAACGAAGAGGGCCAGCACTCCCTCTGGCCGGCTTTCGCCGACGTACCGGCAGGCTGGACGGTGGTCTTCGGTGAGGCCGACCGGGCAGCGTGCCTGGAGTACGTCGACACGAACTGGACCGACCTGCGGCCGAGTTCACTCGTCGAGGCGACGGCAAACAGCGGTAAGCACTGAAGGGGAAAGTGGCCCAGTTCATGACGGCACAATCAGAATCCAGCATCGCGGATGTAGTGGGGATCGGTTTCGGCCCCTCCAATCTCGCACTGGCGATCGCTCTCGAAGACATCGCCAAGGCCGGAGCGGTGGCACCGGAATTCACCATGCGGTTCTTCGATCGGCAGCCCCGATTCGGCTGGCACCGCGGCATGTTGATGGAAGACGCGACGATGCAGGTCTCCTTCCTCAAGGACCTGGCGACCATGCGTGACGCGACGAGCCGGTACACGTTCGTCTCCTATCTCCAGGAGAAGGGCAGGGTCGCCGAATTCATCAACAGCAAGACCCTGTACCCGTTGCGTGTCGAGTTCCACGACTACCTGGAATGGGCGGCGCAGCAATTGGGGCCGTACGTGTCGTACGACTCCCGGATCACCGCCGTCCGACCGGTCGTCGAGGACGGCGTGGTGGAGTACGTCGACGTGGTGGCCCGCGCCGGGTCCGGCGGTCAGGAGACCGTCGTCCAGCGCGCACGCAATGTCGTGCTCGGCATGGGGCTGACGCCGCGACTGCCCGCGGGCGTCGAGGAATCCGCGCGCATCTGGCACAGCTCTCAACTGCTGCCCCGGGCGGCCGCTTTCACCGGCACCCCGCGCAATTTCGTCGTCGTGGGCTCCGGCCAGAGCGCCGCCGAGGCCGCCGACTACCTGCACCGCACGTTTTCCGGTGCCGATGTCCACACCGTGCTCTCGCGCTACGGCTACAGCGTCGCCGACGACAGCCCGTACGCGAACGGGATCTTCGACCCGGAAGCGGTCGACCAGTTCTACGCCGCCCCGGCCGACGAGAAGCAGCGGCTCCTCGACTACCACGCGAACACCAACTACTCGGTGGTCGACCTGGAGGTCTCGCAGGACCTGTACCGCAGGAGCTACCAGGAGAAGGTCCTCGGCAAGCAGCGGCTCCACATGCTCAACACCTCGCGCGTGACATCGGTCGAGGAACATGCGGACGGCGTGCGGGTCGTGGTCGAGTCGACGTCCTCCGGGTCGGTGCGGACCATCGACGCGGACGTGATCGTCTACGCCACCGGATACCGGCCGAGCGACCCCGAGCCGCTGCTCCAGGACCTGATACGCGAGTGCAAGCGGGACGAGCAGGGCCGGCTCGGCGTGGAGCGCGACTACCGCGTGATCACCTCCGACGCGGTGCGTTGCGGGATCTACGTCCACGGTGCCAGCACCGAACACTCCCACGGCCTGTCGGCCGGCCTCCTGTCCAACACCGCGGTCCGGTCCGGCGAGATCGCCCAGTCCATCCTCACGAGGTAACCATGTACGTTCCACCGATCTATCGGGCGGAAGACCGGGTGTGGCTTCGCCGCGTCGTCGAGCAGTACCCCCTCGCCACGCTGGTCACCAATGGTCCGCGGGTGCCGTACGCCACGCATCTGCCGGTGATCTTCAGCCCCGACGCCTCCCCGGGCGACGGTGGCCCCGAGGGCGTGACGCTGCTCGGCCACATGAACCGGGCCAACTCCCACTGGGACTCGCTGACCGACGGCGCGGACGCCCAGCTGATCTTCACCGGCCCGCACGGCTACGTCACCCCCGCGGTCTACGGGACGACACCGGCGGCGCCCACCTGGAACTTCGTCTCGGTGCACCTCCAGGGAAAGCTGCGGCCGATCCCCGGTTTCGAGGAGACGCTCGAAGTCGTCCAGCGGACCGTCCTGGCGTACGAGAAGGACTTCGGCGTCGGGTGGGAGATGGACAGCTCACTGGAGTACTTCCGGGGCATCGGCCCGGCCGTGGGGGCTTTCCGTTTCGAGGTGGAGTCGGCCGACGGCATGTTCAAGCTCAGCCAGGAGCAGGAACCGGAGATCCGGAAGCGGGTCGCCGACCACTTCGGCGCGGACGTCACCGGGCGCGGCGGTGAACTCGCCGCCTTCATCCGCGAGTTCGACCACTCCGGTATCGACAGCGCCTGAGGCGACCGACGCACCCCCGCGTGCCCCATCCAGCCCCGAAAGCCCTACGTCCCCCTCGGAGGAGACTGCCCGTGCCCCCCACCGAAGTGATCCCCGCCGCGAACCGCCGCCCCAGGGTGGCGACCCCGCGTCGCCTTCTGATGTGCCGCCCCAGCCATTTCGGCGTCGTCTACTCCATCAACCCGTGGATGAACCCGGAGAAGCCCTGCGACCGTGATCTGGCGCTCGCCCAGTGGGAGCAGCTGTACGAGCTCTACACGTCGCTCGGCCACCGCGTGGACGTGATCGACCCGATACCCGGACTGCCCGACATGGTGTTCGCCGCCAACGGTGCGACGGTGGTGGACGGGAAGGTGCTCGGGGCGCGTTTCCGGCACGCGGAGCGGACGGCCGAGGGGCCCGCCTACCTCTCCTGGTTCCAGGAGCAGGGATTCGACGCGTGCCTGTGGCCGGAGTTCATCAACGAGGGCGAGGGCGACTACCTGGTCGTCGGACGGCGCATTCTGGCGGGCACCGGATTCCGTACCGACCCGCGCTCGCACGCCGAGGCGCAGGAGTTCTTCGGACTCCCGGTGACCGGTCTGACATTGGTCAACCCGCGTCACTACCACCTCGACACCGCCCTTTCGGTGCTGTCCGAAGACGAGATCATGTATTACCCCGACGCCTTCTCGCCCGGCAGCCGTGCGGTTCTCGGGGAAATGTTCCCCGACGCGATCCTGGCGTCACCCGAGGACGCCGCGGTATTCGGTCTCAACGCGTTCAGCGACGGCTACAACGTCATCCTGCCCGAGGCGGCCACCGGTCTCGCGGCCCTGCTCGCGGAGCGCGGCTTCAATCCCATCGGCGTGAACCTCTCCGAACTGCTGAAGGCCGGCGGAAGCGCCAAATGCTGCACTCTGGAACTGCGGTAATGGATTACGACGTCGTCGTGGTGGGCGCGCGCTGCGCGGGTGCGTCGACCGCTCTGCTGCTGGCAAGGCAGGGGCGGCGGGTCCTCCTTGTCGACAAGGCGTCGTTCCCGGCGGACACCATGTCCACGCTCTACATCCACCAGCCGGGCGTCACACGACTCGCGCGATGGGGAGTGCTCGACGATGTCGTGGCCTCCGGCTGCCCGCCTCTGGACACCATCAGCCATGACATCGACGGTCTCCGGCTGACCGCGGCGCTGCCGTCCGTGGACGGAGTGTCCGCCGCGTACGCGCCCAGGCGGTACGTCCTCGACGACCTGCTCGTGCGGGCCGCCGTGTCGGCGGGCGCCGAATTCCTCGACCGGGCGCGGGTGCGGGAACTGATATGGCGCGACGGCCGGGTCGCCGGCGTCCGGATCAAGGTCGGCGACACCACGACGACCGTCTCGGCGGGACTGGTCGTCGGAGCCGACGGCATGCGCTCGACGATCGCCGGTCTGGTCGACGCGCCCGTCCTGCGGTCCGCCCCCCTGGCGAGTTGCGTGTACTACACGTTCTGGCGCGGTCTGCGCACCGGATTCGGATTCCACGAACGAGTGGGCCGCTGGATCGCCCGGATCCCGACCCACGACGACCTCACGATCGTGGCCGCCTACCTGCCGCAGGCCGAATTCCCGGTCGCGCGCCGCGATCCCGGCGAGGCGTACCTGGCTGCGGTCGGATCGACCGCGCCGGAACTGTACGAACAGCTGATGTCCGCCGAACGTGCCGACCGGTGGCGGGGGACGGGGGACCAGCGGAACTACTTCCGCAAGGCCCACGGCCCTGGCTGGGCGCTCGTCGGGGACGCCGCACACCATCTCGACACGATCAGCGCCCGCGGGATCACCAATGCGTTCATTCAGGCCGATCTGATCTCCGATTCCCTCTCCGGGGTGGAGATCGAGGACACGGCTGCCGTCGACGAGACGCTGTCGGGCTTCGAGAAGACGATGGCGGACACGCTTGAGGCTCCGTACCAGAGCACGCTCGAACTGGCGAATCTCCGCCCGACGAAGGCGAGGCTCCGAATGCTGCACGCGGTCGCCGGGTCGCCCGAACTCACCTCTCGCTATTTCGCCCTGGTCTCGGGCGTCATCGGAATGCGCGAATTCATGACCGCCGACGTCGTGGACTTGTTGTAGGTCGCCGTCGACCGCGAATCGACCCGCCCCCGTAGTTCGCCGGCAGTTTTTCCGCTGCCCGCCGGAAGTAAGGTTTGAGCATTGATCCCGTTGTCCTTCGCGCAGCGTCGGTTGTGGTTCATCCACCAGCTGGAAGGGTTGTCGTCGACGTACAACATTCCCCTGGTGCTGCGTCTGACCGGTGGGCTCGACACCCGGGCGCTCGGCGCGGCCGTCGCCGGGGTCGTGGAGCGGCACGAGAGCCTGCGGACGGTGTTCCCGGCCACGGACGGCGTGGCCGAACAGCGCGTGGTGAAGGCGGCGGAGGCCGACTTCGGGTGGGAGGTCGTGGACGCCTCGCAGTGGCCGGCGGGCGCCCTGGACGACGCGGTCGCGCGGACGGCGTGGTACGAGTTCGACCTGGGAGCCGAAATCCCGTTCCGTGCGCGCCTCTTCGCGCTGTCGGACGACGATCACCTGCTGGTGCTCGTCATGCACCACATCGCGTCGGACGGGCTGTCGCTCGCACCGCTTCTGCGGGACATCGAGCTGGCGTACGGCGCGCAGCTCGCCGGCGAGGCTCCCGGCTGGGCGCCGCTGCCCCTGAGCTACAGCGACCACACGCTGCGCCAGCGCGCCGCGCTCGGCGACGAGTCGGACCCCGACAGTGCGCTCAGCCGCCACCTGCGCTACTGGGAGGAGGCGCTCGCCGGCTTCGAAGGGCGGCTGGAGCTGCCCACGGACCGGCCCTACCCGGCGGTGGCCGATCACCGGGGCGACCGCATCGCCGTCGAGTGGCCCGCGTCGTTGCAGGAGCAGGTGCGGCGGGTGGCGCGGGAGAACCGGTCGACCGGCTTCATGGTCGTCTCGGCGGCTCTGGCGCTGCTGCTCTCCGAACTGAGCGGCAGTCCCGACGTCGCCTTCGCGGTCCCGACCACGGGCCGGCGCGACGCCGACCTCGCCGACCTGGTGGGCTTCTTCGCCAACACGCTGGTGCTCCGGGCGGACGTCTCCGCCGACCTGACGTGCCGTCAACTGCTGTCGCAGGTGCGGCGCCGGGTCCTGGACGCGTCGGCGCACCAGGACGCGCCGTTCGACGCCCTGGTCGACCTGGTCAACCCCGCCCGCTCGCAGACGCACCACCCGCTGGTGCAGGTCATGCTCGGCTGGCAGAACAACATCTCCGCGGAGCTGGAGCTGCCGGGTGTACGGGCCGACATCGTGCCCACGACATCCCGCGCGGCCCGCATGGACCTGACGTTCAGCCTGCGCGAGCGGTACACCGAGTCCGGCGATCCCGCGGGCATCGCCGGGGTGGTCGAGTACCGCACCGACGTGTACGACGCCACGACGGTCGAGCTGTTGGTGGCCCGGCTGGAGCGGATCGTCGCCGCCATGGTCGCCGACATGGACAAGCCGGTCCTCGCGATCGACGTGCTCGACGACGGCGAGCGCGCACACCTCGACGCCCTGGGCAACCGGCCGGTCCTCGCGGAGCCCGGCGACAGCGCGTCGATACCCGAGCTCTTCGCGGCCCAGGCGGCGCGGACGCCGCGGGCCACGGCGCTGGTGTTCCAGGGCCGCCCGTGGACGTACCGGCAGCTGGACGAGGCATCGGCGCGCCTTGCGCACCTGCTGGCAGGCCGCGGAGTGGGCGCGTCGGACACCGTCGCCCTCCTGCTCCCGCGCTCCGCCGAGACCGTGGTCGCGATCCTGGCCGTGCTGAAGCTGGGCGCGACCTACGTGCCGGTCGACGTCAAGCACCCCGACGAGCGGGTGGCGTTCATCCTCCGCGACGCGGCTCCGGCAGCCGTCGTGACCACCGCCCGGCTGGCCCACCGGGTCGACGGCTTCGGCCTCGACGTGGTGGACGTCGACGATCCCGGCCTGCCGGCGCAGCCGGTCACACCTCTCCCCCTGCCCGAAGCCGGCCGGATCGCCTACATCATCTACACGTCGGGCACCACCGGTGTGCCCAAGGGCGTCGCGGTCACCCACGCGAACGTCACGCGCCTGTTCACCTCGACGGCCCCGGGGTTCGTGCCGGGCCCCGGCCAGGTGTGGTCGCTCTTCCACTCGTACGCGTTCGACGTGTCGGTGTGGGAGATGTGGGGCGCGCTGCTGCACGGCGGGCGCCTGGTCGTCGTCCCCGAGGACGTGGCCCGGTCCGCCGCCGACTTCCACCGGCTGCTCGTCGAGGAGAAGGTCTGCGTCCTGAGCCAGACGCCGTCGGCGTTCTACGCGTTGCAGGCCGCAGACCTGCGGCAGCGGGACGGGGCCCGGCTCGACGCGCTTGAAGCCGTGGTCTTCGCGGGCGAGGCGCTCGAACCGTCCAAGCTGCGGGCGTGGCTCGACCGGCGGGAGACCTGGCCCCACCTGATCAACATGTACGGCACTACGGAGACGACCGTGCACGCGTCGTTCCGCAGCATCGTCGCCGCCGACCTGGACAGCCACGTGAGCCCCGTGGGCGTACCCCTCGCCGACCTGGCGTTCTTCGTCCTGGACGCGGGCCTGCGCCAGGTGCCGGTGGGCGTGCTCGGCGAGTTGTACGTGGCTGGCCCCGGTGTCGGCCTGGGCTACCTGGGCCGCGCGGGCCTGACGGCGTCGCGGTTCGTGGCGTGTCCGTTCGGCCCCGCGGGCTCCCGGATGTACCGCACGGGCGACGTGGTGCGGTGGAACCGCGAGGGAGAGCTCGAGTACGTCGGGCGCTCCGACGACCAGGTGAAGATCCGTGGCTTCCGGGTGGAGCTCGGTGAGGTCGAGGCCGCCCTCGCGGGCGTCGCCGGAGTGGAGCGGGCCGCGGTGGTGGTGCGGTCCTCCGATGCCGGTCAGCAGTTGGTGGGCTATGTGGTGCCGGCCGACGCCGCGGCGGGCGTGGACGGTGCGGTGGTGCGCGGCGAGGTGGCCGCGCACCTGCCGGAGTACATGGTTCCCGCGGTGGTGATGGTCGTCGGCGATCTGCGCCTGACGGTCAACGGCAAGCTGGACAAGCGGGCCCTGCCGGAGCCGGAGTTCGCCGGTGGGGTGTACCGGGCGCCGTCGTCGCCGGTGGAGGAGATCCTGGCGGGGATCTTCGCGCGGGTGCTTGGCCTGCCGCAGGTGGGGGTGGACGACTCCTTCTTCGACCTCGGCGGGAACTCGCTTTCGGCGATGCGGGTCATCGCCGCGGTGCAGGAGTCCTGCGACTCCGGGATCGGTGTGCGGGCGCTGTGGGAGGCGCCGTCGGTGTCGGGGCTCGCCCGGCTGGTGGGCGGGGTGGGCACCGACACCGGCGCGGCCCGGGTGCCGGTGGAGCGTCCGGAGCGGCTGCCGCTGTCGTTCGCGCAGCGCCGGCTGTGGTTCATCCATCAGCTGGAGGGACCGTCGTCCACGTACAACATTCCGCTGGTCTCGCGCCTGACCGGTGAACTGGACGTCCGGGCGCTCGGCACGGCGCTCGCCGATGTCGTCGCGCGCCACGAGAGCCTGCGGACACTCTTCCCGGCCGTGGACGGGGTGCCGGAGCAGCGTGTCCTCGCCGCGGCGGAGGCGGACTTCGGCTGGGACGTCGTCGACGCCACCGCGTGGACGCGGGACCGGCTCACCGACGCCGTCGGCGCCCGGGGCCGGTACGCCTTCGACCTGGCCGCCGAGATCCCCTTCCGCGCGACGCTCTTCACCGTCTCGCCCACGGAACACCGGCTGGTCCTCGCCATGCACCACATCGCCGTCGACGGGTGGTCACTGGCACCGCTGCTGAGGGACCTCTGGAGCGCGTACGAGGCGCGCACCGCCGCTCACGCACCCGCCTGGCCGCCGCTGCCCGCCCAGTACGCCGACTACACGCTGCGCCAGCACGCGCTGCTGGGTGACGAGGCGGACGCGAGCAGCGTGCTCGGCCGGCAGACGACGTACTGGGAGCGGGCGCTGGAGGGGCTGCCCGGCAGGCTGGAACTCCCCACCGACCGGCCGTATCCGGCCGAGGCCGACCAGCGCGGGGGCCGGATCGCCGTCGAGCTGTCCGCGGACTTCCACGAACTGGTGCAGCGGATCGCCCGGGAACGGGGTGCCACGACGTTCATGGTGATGTCGGCGGCGCTCTCGGTGCTGCTGTCCCGGCTGAGCGGCAGCGCGGACGTGGCGTTCGGTGTGCCGACCGCGGGCCGGGGGTGGACCGAGTTCGACGACGTGGTCGGCTTCTTCGTCAACACGCTGGTGCTGCGCACCCGGGTCTCGGACGAGCAGACTTTCGCCGAGCTGCTCGGGCAGGTACGGGAGCGGAGCGTGGACGCGTTCGCGAACCAGGACGTGCCCTTCGACGCGCTCGTGGAGCGGCTCAACCCGGTCCGCACCCAGGCCCATCACCCGCTGGTGCAGGTGCTGTTCGGCTGGCAGACCGACACGGTCCCCGACATCGCGGTGCCGGGCCTCGACGTGGAGACGGCCTCGGTCGACATCGGCGCCGCCCGCATGGACCTGGCGTTCAGCCTCCGTGAACGGTTCACGGACGGCGGCAGGCCCGGGGGCATCAGCGGCGTCGTCGAGTACCGCACGGACCTCTTCGACGCCGGGACCGTCGAGCGCATGACGGCGCGCTGGGAGCGGCTCCTCACCGCCATGGCGGGCGCCCCGGACCGCCCGCTGGCCTCGCTCGGCGTGCTGGACGAGGCGGAGCAGGCGCACCTGGACGCGGTGGGCAACCGGTCGGCGCTCTCGGAGCGGGCCGCCGCCGTGTCGGTGCCGGAGCTGTTCGCCCGGCAGGTGGCCAAGGCCCCGGACGCCGTGGCGATGGTGTTCCGGGACCGGTCGTGGACGTACCGGGAGCTGGACGAGGCGTCGTCGCGGCTGGCGCGTCTGCTGGCCGGGCGCGGGGTGGCCGCCGGGGACACGGTGGCGCTGCTGCTGCCGCGTTCGGAGCACACCGTCACGTCGGTGCTCGCGGTGCTGAAGCTGGGCGCGGCCTACCTGCCCATCGACGTGAACCACCCGGACGAGCGCGTGGCGTTCGTGATCGAGGACGCCGCGCCGGTGGCCGTGGTCACCACCGGGGAGTTCGCGGACCGGGTCGCCGGGGACCGGCTCACGGTCGTCGACGCGGAGGACCCGGCCCTCGCCAGGCAGTCCGCCGCGGCGCTGCCGTACCCCGACGTGGACCAGGCCGCCTACGTCATCTACACCTCGGGAACGACCGGCACTCCCAAGGGCGTCGCGGTCACCCACCGCGGCATCGCGGACCTGATCGTCACGCACGTCCGGCGGCTGGCCGCGTCCGACGGACCGGGCGCCGCTGCCCCGGCGCCGCACGACCAGGTGTGGACGCTGTTCCATTCCTACGCGTTCGACTTCGCGGTGTGGGAGATGTGCGGTGCGCTCCTGCACGGCGGGCGCCTGGTCGTGGTCCCCGAGGAGGTCGTGTACTCGCCCTTCGACTTCCGTGACCTGCTCGTCGCCGAACAGGTGACGGTACTGACCCAGACGCCGTCCGCCCTGGCCCGCCTGTCGCCGGAGGGGCTGACCTCGATCGCGGTGCTGCTGGTCGGGGGCGAGGCGTGCCCGGCCGAGCTGGTCGAGCGCTGGGCCCCCGGGCGGGCCATGATCAACGCCTACGGCCCGACGGAGTGCACCGTCTACGCGTCGATGAGCGCGCCGCTCGCCCCCGGCGGGCCGGTGCCGATCGGTGCCGCCGGTTCGGGCACCGCGCTGTTCGTGCTGGACGGCGGGTTGCGCCGGGTGCCGGTGGGCGTCGCCGGTGAGCTGTACGTCGCCGGACGCGGTGTCGCGCGCGGCTATGTGCGCAGGCCGGGCCTGACGGCTTCGCGGTTCGTGGCCAATCCGTTCGGGCCCGCGGGTTCGCGGATGTACCGCACCGGTGACCTGGTGCGGTGGAACCACGACGGCGAGCTCGAGTACGTCGGGCGCGCCGATGACCAGGTGAAGATCCGCGGGTACCGGGTCGAGACCGGCGAGATCGAGTCGGTACTGCGCGCGGCCCCCGGCGTGGACCAGGCCGCCGTCGTCGTCCGCGAGGACCGGCCGGGGCACAAGCGGCTGGTGGGCTACGTCGTCCCCGACGCCGGGGGAGCGGGCGAGCTCGACGGTGCCCGGCTGCGCCGCCTGACGGGCGAATGGCTGCCCGAGTACATGGTGCCGACGGCGGTCGTGGTGGTCGACGCACTGCCCATGACGGGCAACGGCAAGCTGGACAAGAGCGCGCTGCCGGAGCCCGGGCACGGGGACGCGGAGGGCTACCGGGCGCCGGTCACCGCGGTCGAGAAGAGTCTGGCGGCCATCTACGCGCGCGTCCTCGGCGTCGAACGCGTCGGTGCCGACGACTCGTTCTTCGATCTCGGCGGCGACAGCATCTCCTCCATGCAGGTGGTGTCCCAGGCCCGGGAGGCCGGCCTGCACTGCAAGCCCCGCGACATCCTGGTCGAGCAGACCGTGGCGCGCGTGGCCCGCGCACTGCGGCTCGCGGCTCCGGACGAAACGCGCCCCGGGCCGGACGACGACACCGGCCCGCTCACGCCGACGCCGATCATCCGGTGGCTGGACTCCCTCGGCGCGCCGACGGACCGGTTCAACCAGACCATGCTGTTCCAGGCGCCGCCCGAGGCCGGGCACCACGACGTGGTCGCCCTCCTCCAGGCACTGCTCGACCGGCACGCGATGCTCCGCCTCCACGTGGCCGACGCCGCAGAGGACGGGCCGGCGAGCCTCACGGTCCCGCCCGCGGGCTCGGTCGCCGCCGCCGACTGCGTCACCGTCGTCGAGGAGTTCACCGACGCCGCGTTCACCGCCGCGCTCGGGCGGCTCGACCCGCGCGGCGGAGCCGTGGTCCACGCCCTGTGGGCCGCCCCCGCCCGCCAACTGCTACTGACCGTTCACCACTTGGCGGTGGACGCCGTCTCCTGGGGCATCATCCAGCGGGACCTCGCGGCGGGCTGGCGGCACCTCACCGAGGGCCGGGACATCGAGCTGGACACCGGCGGCACCTCGTTCCGGCGCTGGGCCGCGACCTTGGCGGACCACGCCACCACCGCGGACGTCACCGACCGGCTCGCGAGCTGGCGGCGCATCGAGTCGGCCGCCGCCCTGCTGCCCACGCCGCGTCCGGACACCGACACCTGGCAGGACGTGGAGCAGCTCTCGGTCTCGGTCGACGCCGCGCTGACGGACGTGCTGGTGACCGAGGCGACCGCGGCCCTGCGCGTCAACGTCCAGGAGCTGCTGCTCATCGCGCTCGGCGCCGCCCTGGCCCAGCAGCACCAGCACTTCGGCTCCCCCTTCCGCATCGACGTGGAGGGCCACGGGCGCCGCGACGAGCTCGGCACGGGGACCGACCTGACCGGCACCGTCGGCTGGTTCACCGCGAAGTACCCGGTCGCGCTGACCGCGGCGCCCCTTGACCGGGAGACGGTCCTGGCCGGGGGCCCCGCCCTCGGCGCATGGCTCATGGACGCCAAGGAACAGCTGCGCGCCGTCCCGGACGGGATCACCTACGGCCTGCTCAAGTACCTCAACGACGGTGCGGACCTGCCCGGCGCCGACCCCGCGGTCGGCTTCAACTACCTCGGCCGCCGCGGCCTGCCGCCCACGGGCGAGAGCCCCGGCGACTGGCGGATCCTCGGGCCGCTCGAATCGCCCGACGCCCGGCGCTTCGGTTCCAGGACGATGCTCCTTGCGCACACGGTCGACATCAACGCGGCCGTGCTCGGCAACGGCGCGCGGTCGGAACTCCACGCCACCTGGAGCTGGGCCGGCACCCGGGTCGACCGCTCCTACATCACCGAGCTGCACGCGCGCTGGCACGACGTCCTCGCCGGAATCGCCGCGTACGTGCGCAGCGGCGGCGGCGCACTCACGCCCTCCGACGTCCTGCCCGCGGCCGTCACCCAGCAGCAGCTGGCCCGGCTCGCCCAGGTCGTGGAGCCCGCTGACATCCTCCCGCTGACCCCGCTCCAGACCGGTCTGCTCTTCCACCGCCGCTCCGACGGCGCCGAGCCCACCGAGCTGTACACCGTGCAGCTGGGCATCGAGATCACCGGCGCGCTGGACGTGGCGCGGCTGCGCGAGGCCGTGGACACCGTGGTCGCGCGCCACCCCAACCTGGCGGCCCGGTTCGTCTCCGAGCGGCTCACCGAGCCGGTACAGATCATCCCGAAGCGGCCGGACGTGCCGTGGACCGTGCTCGCCGACAGCGACAACGGCAGCGACAACGGCAGCGACAACGGCAATGGCAGCGGCAGCGGCAACAGCGACGGCGGCGACCAACAAGCGCTGCTCGACGCGGAACTCGCCGCCTGCAGCAACCTCACACAAGAGTCACCGCTGCGCTTCCTGATCCGCGAGACGGGACCCGACCGCCACGAACTGGTGCTCTCCGTGCACCACATCGTGGTGGACGGCTGGTCGATCCAGATCCTGCTCCGCGAGATCTTCGCGTGCTACCGGCGCGAGTCCCTGGCGCCCGCCCCCGCCTTCCGCGGCTACGTCGAGTGGCTGTCCGCACAGGACGCGAGCGCGGCGCGGGAGCACTGGCGGCAACTCCTCGCCGGCCTCGAAACCCCCACCCTCGTCGACCCGGTCAACCGCTCGGGCCCGGCCGCGCGGGCGGTGCTGCGCGCCGACCTCCCGGCCGACGTCACCCGCGCCGTGGAGCGCCTCGCCCGCGCGCGGAACACGACCGTGAACATCGTGCTGCAGGCGGCCTGGGCGCGCCTGCTCGGCGCGCTCACCGGCGGCCAGGACATCGTCTTCGGCACCACCGTCTCGGGCCGCCCGGCGGACCTGCCCGGCAGCGAGTCGGCCGTGGGCATGTTCATCAACACGGTCCCGGTACGCGCCCGGACGACCACCGCGACGACCGCCGCCGAGCTGATCGGCACGTTGCGCGACGCCTACCACAACGGCCTCGACCACCAGTTCATGGCGCTGTCCGACATCCAGCGCGCCGCGGGCCACCAGCAGCTCTTCGACACGGTCTTCGTGTACGAGAACTACCCGCTGAAGGCGTCGGGCGGGCAGCTCGACAGCGACGAGCTGGGCATCCGGATCACCTCGAGCCGCGAGTTCACGCACTATCCGATCGCCTTGCAGGCCTGGCCCGGACGGCGGTTGAGGCTCCGCCTGGAGTACCGCACCGACGTCGTCGACGAGCGGGCTGCCGAACGGATCCTGTCCCGGCTCGAGACGCTGGTCACCGCCATGGCCGCCGACGCCGACCGCCCGCTGGCGACGATCGACGTCCTGGACGACGACGAGCGGGCCCGGCTGGACGTACTGGGGAACCGGCGGGCACTGTCGGAGCGGGCCGCCGCGGTGTCGGTGCCCGCCCTCTTCGCCGAGCAGGTGCGGCAGCGGCCGGACGACGTGGCGCTGGTGTTCGAGGGCCGGTCGTGGACGTACCGGGAACTGGACGAGGCGTCGACGGGTCTTGCGCACCTGCTGGCCGGTCGCGGCGTGCGCGCCGGTGACGTCGTCGCGCTGCTGCTGCCGCGCTCGGAGCACACCGTGACGGCCGTCCTCGCGGTACTGAAGCTGGGCGCCGCCTACCTGCCCATCGATGTGAACACCCCCGACGAACGCCTTGCGTTCGTCCTCCGGGACGCCCGGCCGACGGCGGCCGTGACGACGGCGACGCTGTCGGAGCGGCTGCGCGGACACGACGTCACGGTGGTGGACGTCGCGGAACCGGCGGACGGTGACCGGTCGGCCAGTGACCGCTCGGACCTTGAGCGCTCGGACCTTGAGCGGTGGGCCGGTGCCCTCCCCGCCCCCGACGCCGACCGCATCGCCTACCTCATCTACACCTCCGGAACCACCGGCACCCCCAAGGGCGTCGCCGTCACCCACGCCAACGTGACGCAGCTGTTCACCGCGTCCACCCGGACGTCGGAGCTCGCGCCCGGACAGGTGTGGTCCCTGTTCCACTCCTATGTGTTCGACGTGTCGGTGTGGGAGATGTGGGGCGCCCTGCTGCACGGCGGCCGATTGGTCGTCGCCTCCGAGGACGCCGTACGCTCCGCCCCCGACTTCCACGACCTGCTCGTGAAGGAGCGCGTCACGGTCCTGACCCAGACGCCCTCCGCGCTGGGCAGGCTGTCGCCCCAGGGCCTCGACACGGTGCGGACGATCTTCGTGGGCGGCGAGGCGTGCCCGGCCGATCTGGTCGACCGCTGGGCCCCCGGCCGTCACATGGTCAACGCCTACGGCCCGACCGAGGGCACCGTCTACGCCGCGATGAGCGCACCCATGCGGCCCGGCAACGGCGCCCCCATCGGTTCCCCGGTACCGGGTGACGCGCTGTTCGTCCTCGACGCGGGGCTGCGCCGGGTGCCGGTGGGCGTCGTCGGCGAGCTGTACATCGCCGGGCGGGGCGTGGCCCGCGGCTACGTGCGCCGTCCCGGCCTGACGGCGTCGCGGTTCGTGGCGTGCCCGTTCGGTCCCGCGGGTTCGCGGATGTACCGCACCGGTGACCTGGTGCGCTGGAACGCCGACGGCGAGCTGGAGTACCTCGGGCGCTCGGACGACCAGGTCAAGATCCGCGGCTTCCGGGTCGAGCTCGGCGAGATCGAGGCCGCCCTCGCCGCCGTGGCCGGGGTGGAGCACGCCGTGGTGGTGGCGCGGGAGACCGACGCGGGCAAGCAGGTGGTGGGCTATGTCGTGCCCGACGGCACCACCGCGGGCGTGGACGGCGCGACGGTGCGGGCCGAGGTGGCCGCGCGGCTGCCGGAGTACATGGTGCCGGCCGTCGTGGTGGTGATTGACGAGCTGCCGCTCACCGTCAACGGCAAGCTGGATAAGCGCGCCCTGCCCGATCCCGAGTTCTCCGGCGGCGCGCACCGGGCACCCACCTCGCCGGTCGAGGAGATCCTCTGCGGCATCTTCGCGCGGGTCCTCGACCTGCCGCGGGTCGGCGTGGACGACTCCTTCTTCGACCTGGGCGGCAACTCGCTCTCCGCGATGCGGGTCGTGGCGGCCGTACGGGAGTCCTTCGACCGCGAGATCGGCGTGCGCGCGCTGCTGGACGCGTCGTCGGTGGCGGGCCTCGCCCGATTGGTGGGCGAGGCGTCGGGCAGCGGCCGGGCCTGGGAACCGGTCGTGCGCCCGGAGCGGCTGCCGCTGTCGTTCGCGCAGCGCCGACTGTGGTTCATCCACCAGCTTGAGGGGCTGTCGGCGACCTACAACATCCCGCTGGTGCTGCGGCTCACCGGCTCGCTCGACGCCGGGGCGCTGGCCGCGGCGGTCGCCGACGTCGTGGCCAGGCACGAGAGTCTGCGCACGGTGTTCCCGGCCGTGGACGGCGTGCCCGAGCAGCGCGTCCTCGACGTGTCCCGGGCGGACTTCGCCTGTGCCGTCAGCGATGCCACGGCCTGGACCGGGGAGCGGCTGGACGACGAGGTCGGCACGGTCACCCGCCACGCCTTCGACCTGGCCGCCGAGATCCCGTTCCGCGCCCGGCTCTTCAAGGTCTCCGCCACGGAACACCGCCTCGCCCTGGTGGTGCACCACATCGCGGGCGACGGATCGTCCCTCGCGCCGCTGGTCCGTGACCTGCTCACCGCGTACCGGGCCCGGAGCGCGGGGGCGGCGCCCGCCTGGGAACCGCTGCCCGTCCAGTACGCCGACTTCACGCTGTGGCAGCACCGGCTCCTCGGCGACGAAGCCGACCCCGACACCCGTCTCGGCCGCCAGACGGCCTTCTGGGAGCGGGAACTCGCCGGGTTCGAGGGCCTCCTGGAGCTGCCGACCGACCGGCCCTACCCGGCGGTCGCCGACCACCGGGGCGGTCAGGTCGTCGTCGAGTGGCCCGCGGAACTGCAGGAACTGCTCACGCGCACGGCGCGGGAGCACAACGCGACGACGTTCATGGTGATGTCGGCGGCGCTCTCGGTGCTGCTGTCCCGGCTGAGCGGCAGCGCGGACGTGGCGTTCGGCGTGCCGACGGCGGGCCGTGGGCGGACCGAGTTCGACGACATGGTCGGCTTCTTCGTCAACACCCTGGTGCTGCGCACCCAGGTCTCGGGCGGGATGAGCTTCGCCGACCTGCTCGGGCAGGTGCGGGAACGGAGCCTGGACGCCTTCGCCAACCAGGACGTGCCCTTCGACGCGCTGGTGGACCGCCTCAACCCGGTCCGCACCCAGGCCCACCACCCGCTGATCCAGGCGCTGTTCGCCTGGCAGAACGTCACCCTGCCCGACCTGTCCCTGCCCGGCCTCGACATCTCCCCGCTGCGCGCCGACACACTGACCGCCCGCATGGACCTGACCTTCAGCCTCCGTGAGCGGCTCGACGGCTCCGGCCGCCCCGCGGGCATCGGCGGCGTGGTCGAGTACCGCACCGACGTCTACGACGCGGCGACTGTCGAACGCCTCGTGGCCCGCTGGCAGCGGCTGCTCATGACGCTGCTCGCCGACACGGACCGCCCGGTCCTCTCGGTCGACCTCCTGGACGAGCGGGAGCTGGCGCGGCTCGACGTCCTGGGCCAGCGGTCGGTGCTTGACGAACCGGCCACCGATCCCTCGATTCCCGGGCTCTTCGCCGAGCAGGTGCGCAGGCGGCCCGGTGACGTGGCGCTGGTGTTCGAGGACAGGTCGTGGACGTACCGGGAACTGGACGAGGCGTCGACGAGGCTGGCGCACCTGCTGGCCGGTCGCGGCGTGCGGACCGGCGACGCCGTCGCGCTGCTGCTGCCACGCTCGGAACAGACGGTGACGGCGATCCTGGCGCTCCTGAAGCTGGGCGCCACGTACGTGCCGATCGACGTCAAACACCCCGACGAACGCGTCCGGTTCGTGCTCGGCGACGCCTCGCCGTCCGCGGTCCTGACCACGGCCCGCCTCGCCCACCGCGTCGAGGCGTGCGGTGTCCCGGTCGTGGACGTCGAGGACCCCGCGAGGGACGCGCAGCCGACCGAGGCGCTGCCGCTGCCGGACCCCGGGCTGCTCGCCTACATCACCTACACCTCCGGAACGACCGGCGTCCCCAAGGGCGTCGGCATCACCCAGGCCAACGTCACCCAGATGTACGCCCCCTCGGAGCGGGCCTACAAACCCGCGCCGGACGAGGTGTGGACACTGTTCCACTCCTACGTCTTCGACGTGTCGGTGTGGGAGATGTGGGGCGCCCTGCTGCACGGCGGCCGGCTGGTCGTCGTCCCCGAGCGGGCCGTGCACTCCGCCGACGACTTCCACCGGCTGCTCGTCGACGAGCGGGTCACCACGGTCAACCAGACCCCGTCCGCGCTCGAGATGCTCTCGCCCGAGGGCCTCGACCGGGTGCGCACCGTCTTCGTGGGCGGCGAGGCGTGCTCGGCCTCGCTGGTCGAGCGCTGGGCCCCCGGCCGGTCCATGATCAACGGCTACGGGGAGACGGAGACGTTCTACGCCTCCATGAGCGGACCCATGAAGCCGGGCACGGGAGCGGCCCCGATCGGTACGCCGGTACCGGGCGACGCGCTGTTCGTGCTCGACGCCGGGCTGCGGCGGACACCGGTCGGAGCCGTCGGCGAGCTGTACGTGGCGGGCCGCAGCGTCGGCCGCGGCTATGTCGGCCGTCCCGGTCTGACGGCGTCGCGGTTCGTGGCGTGCCCGTTCGGTCCGGCGGGTTCGCGGATGTACCGCACCGGTGACCTGGTGCGCTGGAACGCCGACGGCGAGCTGGAGTTCGTCGGGCGCTCGGACGACCAGGTCAAGATCCGGGGCTTCCGGGTGGAGCTGGGTGAGGTCGAGGCCGCGCTCGCGGCGGTGCCCGGGGTGGAGCGTGCGGTGGTGACCGTGCGCACCACCGACGCGGGCAAGCAACTCGTGGGCTACGTGGTGCCCGCCGGCCCGGCCGCGCGGGTCGACGGCGGCGCGGTGCGCGGCGAGGTCGCCGTGCGGCTGCCCGAGTACATGGTCCCGGCCGCCGTCATGGTCATCGACGAGCTGCCCCTGACCGTCAACGGCAAGCTGGACAAGCGGGCGCTGCCGGAGCCTGAATTCACCGGAGGCGTCTTCCGGGCGCCGTCGTCGCCGGTGGAGGAGATCCTCGCGGACGTCTTCGCCCGGGTCCTCGAGTTGCCGCGGGTCGGCGTCGACGACTCCTTCTTCGACCTGGGTGGCAACTCGCTGTCCGCGATGCGGGTCGTCGCGGCCGTACGGGAGTCCTTCGACTCCGAGATCGGCGTGCGGGCCCTCATGGAAGCGCCGACGGTACGGGGCCTCAGCAGGCAGCTCTACAGCTGGTCCACGTCGGACGAGATGCCCCAGGTCGTGAAGTTGCGCCAGGGCACGGGCCGCCCGCTGTTCTGCGTCCACCCCGGCGGCGGCGTCAGCTGGGCCTACCGGGCGCTCGGCAGCGCCGTGCGGCGGCCGATCATCGGCATCCAGCAGACCGTCGACGACGGCGGACGCCCGCGCACGGTGCGCGAGATGGCCGAGCAGTACGCCGACCTCGTGCAGTCCGCCCAGCCCGAGGGGCCCTACGACCTGCTCGGCTGGTCCTTCGGCGGTGTCGTCGCGCACCAGTTGGCCACGGTCCTTGAGCGCAGGGGAGCGCGGGTGCGGCGGCTGGTGCTCCTCGACGCGGCCCTGGTGGAATCGGGCACCACCCGCTCACCGGACGAGGAATTCGACGAGACCGATGTGCTGCGGTACTTCGTCTCCAAGAACGCCGACCTGCCCGCGCCGCCCGAAATGGCCTCGCAGGAACAGCTGGTGGAATGGATCGAAAGCCATTCCTCCCTCGGCGCGGCCATTCCGCCGGCCTGGATGATCAGCCACGTCGTGCACAACCTCCGGTACAACACGGAACTCTGGCACGGCCACACTCCGGACGTGTTCGGCGGCGCCGCCGTGGTGTTCCAGGCCGCGGGGGAGGAGCTCGACCCGGGCTACTCACGTGACTGGACGCGCCACGTCGCCGGTCCGGTCACCGAGATCACGGTGGAATGCGAACACAACGACATATTGAGCCCCGACGTGTTGAACACCTATGGCGACCGGCTGCACGCAGAACTGGAAGGCGGCGACGATGACCAAGCCCGGTGAGTTTCCCTACGAGGCCGGAATCCATCCCAAGGGATATACGTCCCGGCCGTGGACGATCAGGCAGTTGGCCGGTCTCGGCGACGGAATGGACACCAACAAGCGGTTCCACTACCTCCTCGACCGCGGCGAGACGGGGCTCTCCCTCGCCTTCGACCTGCCCACGCAGCTGGGTCTCGACCCGGACGACCCGACGGCCGTGGGCGAGGTCGGCCGTGCCGGCGTCTCGGTGGCCACTGTCGACGACCTGGCCGCGGTGTTCGAAGGAATCCCGCTCGACCAGGTGTCGGTCTCGTTCACCATCAACGCGACCGCACCGATGATCCTCGCCCTGTGGATCGTGGCCGCCGAGGAATCGGGCGTCGACCCCGCGCTGCTGCGCGGCACGCTGCAGAACGAGATGCTCAAGGAACACGCCGCCCGCAAGGCGTTCGTGTTCGACCTGGACGACAGCTTCCGCTTCTCCCTGGACGTCATCGAGTACTGCGTACGCCACCTGCCCAAGGTCAACCCCGTGTCGATCTCCGGCGGGCACGCCCGCGAGGCCGGTGCGAGCCGCTCGATGGAGGTGGCGCTCGGCATCGCCGACGCGGAGACGTACCTCCAGGGCATGCTGGAGCGCGGATTCACCGTCGACGAGGTCGCGCCGCGGCTCAGCTTCATCTTCGGCACCCATATGGAGGTCCTCGCCGAGGCGGCGAAGTTCCGGGTGCTGCGCAGGATGTACGCCACCCGCATGGTGGAGATCTTCGGCGCCGCCGAGGAGAAGTCGACCCGCATGCGCATCCAGGTCAACACCTTCGGTTCCGCCCTGGCCGCCAGCGAACCGCTCAACAACATCGCGCGCACCACCGTCCAGGCCATGGCGGCCGTCCTCGGCGGCGTCCAGTCGCTGCACGTGTGCGGCTTCGACGAGGCCGCGCAGACCCCGGGGCAGCTGTCGGCGCGCGTCGCGCTGCGGGTCCAGCAGATCCTCCTGAAGGAGACCGACCTGGCCCGGTACGTCGACCCGCTCGGCGGTTCCGAGGTGATAGCCCGGATCGCCGACGAGATCGAGGCGGAGGCCAAGGGCTGGCTCGACGACATCGAGGCCCGCGGCGGACTGCTGAGCTGCCTGCGCAGCGGCTGGCTGGAGTCGCGCATCGACGACATGGCCTACGCCGGGGGCGGCCCCACGGTCGGTGTCGCCGACGCCGAGGAGTCCGAGGAAGAGGACTGGCTCACCGAGCGGCAGCTGCGCTCCGGTGTCGTCCCCGGGCGCCGCCGCCCCTTCGAGCGCGGGAACTGCGACGCGGAGCTGCGCGCCCTGACCGAGGACGTCGCGGCAGGACGCAACGTCATGGAGTCGATGATCGCGGCGGCGCGGGCGCGGGCCAGCATCGGCCAGCTGCAACGCGCCGTCGCGGCGGGACTCGACACACCGTCGCCGCACGCCTGACCGGCGCGGCGGCACAAGATTTCCCTTCGGGCCCGTACACACCGCACACACCGCACGCGGACGTACCGGCGCCCGGCACCCGAGTGGATAGCGAAGAAACATGAACAAGCAGCAGCTGACCGACACCGTCATCGCCTTCTGGGAGCGGGCCACCGGCGAAGAGGGCCTCACCCCCGAGGACAACTTCTTCGACCTGGGCGGCGAGTCCCTGGTGGCCGCGAAGATCCTCGCCCTGATCGAGCGCGAGTACGGCCTCGAAGCGGAACTGCACCTGATATTCGACAACCCCACCATCGAGGAGTTCGTGGACGCCGTCGACGAGGAGCTGTCCGCCAAGGCACAGCAAGGGGCGGGCGCATGACCACGCGCGAGATGAAGTCGCTGTGGGGCGGCCCGGCGACGCCGGACTGCTTCCTGACGGCGTTCGTCCGCCGCGTCGCCGAACACCCGGACCGCGAGGCGGTGGTCGACGCCGGCCGCTCCTACACGTACGCGGAACTGGCGGCCTGGGCGCAGGCGGTCTCGGCCGATCTGGCGGCGGCCGGCGTGGGCGTCGGCGACCGGGTCGCGGTGTCCCGGCCGCGCGGCGCGGGCGCCGTCGCCGCGCTCTTCGCGGTGATGCTGCGCGGAGCCACCTACGTCCCGCTGGACCCCGAATACCCCGTCGAACGCCTCCAGTTCATGATCGACGACTGCGCGCCGCGCGCCGTCATCACCACCGAGCACACGCGCGTGCGCTACAGCGGCCCGATGGTGGACGTCGGCCGGGCGCCCGCCGTGCCCGAAGCCCTGGACCCGCGCCCGGTCGACTGCGATCCCGCGCTGGCCGCGTACGTCATCTACACCTCGGGCTCGACCGGCTGGCCCAAGGGCGTGGCCCTGAACCACCGCTGCATCGACGCGATGGTGGAGTGGCAGGCGTCCCACTCGCCGCGCCCCGACCTGCGCACCGCACAGTTCGCCCCGCTCAACTTCGACGTCTCGTTCCAGGAGATCCTGGGCACGCTGTGCGGCGGCGGCACGCTGGTGGTCATGCCGGAGGAGCTGCGCCGCGAACCGGCGCGGCTGCTGCGCTGGCTGGCCGAGCACCGGGTCGAGCGGCTGTTCCTGCCGTTCGTCGCCCTGCAGATGCTGGCCGTGACGGCGCGGGCCGACATCCTGGCCCAGCTGTCCCTGGTCGAGGTGAACACCGCCGGGGAGCAGGTCGTCTGCTCGGAGGACATCCGGGCGATGTTCGCCGCGCTGCCCGGCTGCCGCCTGGTCAACCACTACGGGCAGAGCGAGTCCGCGATGGTGACCTCGCACATCCTGGGCCCCGACCCGTACGCGTGGCCCCACCTGCCGCCGATCGGCGTCCCCCTGCCGGGGTGCGAGCTGCTCATCGACCCGGAGACTCCGCAGACGCCCCACATCGGCGAACTCCTCGTGGCCGGGCACCCGTTGTCGGACGGGTACCTGGGCCGGCCGGAGCTGACGGCCGAGCGCTACGTCACCATCGCGCCCTCGCCGGCCGGCCACACCCGGGCCTTCCGCACCGGCGACCTGGTGGAGCTCACCGACGACGGCGTGCGCTTCCTCTCCCGGGTGGACAGCCAGACCAAGATCCGCGGCATCCGCGTGGACCTCATGGAGGTCGACGCACAGCTGCTCGCCGACCCCGACATCGCGGCCGCCGCCACGGCCATGGTGACGACCGGGTCCGGCCACGCGAGCCTGCGCGCCGCGGTCGTCCTGCGCGAAGGGTGCGCCGGGCCGGTCGAGGCCACCGCGCTTGAGCGGCTGCGCAAGGTACTGCCGGAGGCCTCGGTCCCGGTCTCGGTGACGGAACTGCCCGAGCTGCCGAGGACACCGAGCGGGAAGATCGACCGTGACGCCGTCGTCGAGCTGATCAACGAGGACCGCGGCAGGCGCCGGCGGAACCGGAGCGGTCGCGCATGACCACGATCCTGCACGACAGGCCCGCGGACGCTGGCCAGTACGCGCTGTGGGCCGAGGCGACCATCGACCCGTCGATCAGCGGCGGCGGCTACTTCGTGGCTACCTTCCACGGCGCGGTCGACGCACGCCACCTGGAGGCCGCCGCACGGGCCGTGCTGCACCGGCACGAGCCGCTGCGGTCGGTACTGCGCCTCGTCGAGGGGCAGTTGCGCCAGTGCGTGCTGCCTGCCGAGGAGGCCTGCTCCTTCGAACGCGGCGACCTCCCTTGCGAGGACGGCGCCGAGCACGCGGCCGTCCGGGCCTGGCGCGAGCTGCCCGAACAGCACCGCCACTGGGACCTGGCCACCGAGGCGCCCATCCGCTTCCGGCTCCTCACCCACGCGCCCGACCGCTGCTCGGTCGTGTTCGAGGCCCATCACGCCGGGTTCGACGGGCGCAGCAAGTTCATCGTGGCCCGCGACTTCTCCGCCTTCCTGGCGGAGCTGAGAGCGGGCGGGGCGGTGAACCCGGCGCCGCTGGCCGCGCCCGACACACCCGTGGCCCCCCGCGAGGTGACCGAGGAGGCCGTCGAGTTCTGGCGCGCGGCCGTCGACAGGGCGACGCCGGTGGCGCTGCCCGAAGGCGGACGCCTGGGGCAGCGGACGGTCATCGCATCGCCGACGGTCGAACTGGACCCGGCCGCGGTCGCCACCCTTCGTACGACGGCGCAGACGCTGAAGGTGAGCACCTTCACCATGCTCCTGGCGGCGCTCACCCGGCAACTGGCGGTCTACGACAACACCGACCCGCTGCTCGCCCTGGCCTCCGACGTGAGCGACGAGCACACCGGCCACGTCGCCGGGCTCCAGATCAACGTGGTCCCGGTGGCCCTGCGGATCACCCGGGGCGCGTCGACCGAGGAGTCGGTGGCCACCGCGCGCCAGGCGCTGGCGCAACTGGCGCGCTACCGCCGCGTCCCCTTCGTCGACCTGGTCGCCGGTGTGCCCGGCAAGCCGATGGCGCGGCTCAGCACCGAACTCGGCCTGTCCTTCCCCCGGCCGCCCGCCGGGCTGGCCCTGGACATCCCGGGCCTGCGCTCCGCCTGGGACTTCTTCACACCGAACACCAACGCGGCCCTGGCGAGGACCCTGCAGATCCGGGCGGACTGGCCGCGGTGCCGGGTGCGCCTCGACTACCGGGGGGACCTCATGGGGGCGGCGGAGGCCGAGCAGCTCCTGACCGACTTCCGCACCGCCGTCCACGACCTCGCCGCCGGCCGCACGACGTCCTCGGTCCGTCCGGCGCGCGCGGACCGCCCGGATCCCGCCACCGGCGGAACCCCGTACCTGTGCGGAGACCTCCGCGCGGGGACCGTACGCGACGACGACGCTCCCCACCCGCCCGGCCTGGCGCCCACGGACGGGGCCGCGTTCACGGTGCACGGCCCGTCGGGGCAGGCGCTGCCGCGCTCCATCGCGGGTACGGTGCGGGCCCTGCTGCCCGACGGCCGCGAGGTCCTGACCGACGACTGCGGATATGTCGCCGCCGACGGCCGGGTGCGGCTCCTCGGTCCGCGGGACGGCCGGTGGATCCGCACCCGCAGCCTGATCGACGCCTCCGCCGTGGCCCGCGTCGCCCGCACCCACCCCTGGGTCCGCCAGGCGCAGGTGCGGCTGGAGAAGGCCCGGACGGAGACCGCGGTGCTCACCGTGACCGGGCCCGCGAAGGACGCCCCGAGCGCACGCGACATCCGCGCCCATCTGCGCACCTGGCTGCACGGCAGCGACTTGCCGGGCCGCATCAGAATCACCGTTTCCGACCCCGACATCAGCACCGACCCCGACATCAGCACCGACCCCGACATCAGCACCGCCGCTGACAGTGAAGAAGGATGACCATGGACGAGCTTTCGGCAGCAGTGATCGCGGGCGCCGCGCCCGACGTACTGGAACGCCTCCCGGTCCCCGGCGAGTACAACGCGGCCTACCTGCGCGCCGAGGACACCGGCATGTTCTCCGGTGTGGCGGACAAGGACGTCCGCAAATCGATCCACCTCGGCAAGGTCCCGATGCCGGAACTGGCCCCCGACGAGGTGCTGGTCGCCGTGATGGCGGCGGCGATGAACTACAACACGATCTGGTCCGCGACCTTCGAGCCGCTGCCCACCTTCAACTTCCTGCGCCACTACGGCAAGCAGGGCGGCTGGGCCGCCCGGCACGACCAGCCCTACCACGTGCTCGGCTCGGACGCCGCCGGAGTGATCGTGCGGGTCGGTGACGGCGTGCGCAACTGGAAGGTCGGCGACCACGTCGCGGTCGCGACGGCCCACGTCGACGACCAGGAACCGCTCACCCAGCACGACGGCATGCTCGGTGACGAGCAGCGCGCCTGGGGCTTCGAGACGAACTTCGGCGGCCTCGCCGACTACGCGGTCGTCCGGGCCAGCCAGCTGCTGCCCAAGGCGGCCCACCTCACCTGGGAGGAGGCGGCCAGCAACCCGCTGTGCGCCGGCACGGCCTACCGGATGCTCGTCAGCGAGCGCGGCGCCAACATGCGCCAGGGCGATGTGGTGCTCGTGTGGGGCGCGGCGGGCGGTCTCGGCGGCTACGCGGTGCAGTTCGTCCGCAACGGCGGCGGCATACCGATCGGCATCGTCAGTTCGGACCACAAGGCCGAGCTCGCCCGCAAGCTCGGCTGCGAGCTGGTCATCGACCGGCGCGAGATCGGTGAGATCTCCGCCGATCCGGATGTCACCGTGAAGGCGGGCAAGCGGCTCGGCAAGATCATCAGGCGTGAGATCGGCGAGGACCCGAACATCGTCTTCGAGCATGTCGGCCGCGAGACCTTCGGCCTCTCGGTGTTCGTCGCCAGGCGCGGCGGCACCATCGTCACCTGCGGGTCGAGCACGGGCTACCAGCACACCTTCGACAACCGCTACCTCTGGATGCGGCTGAAGAAGATCGTCGGCAGCCACGGGGCCAACCTGTACGAGCAGTGGCAGGCGAACCGCCTCATCCAGCGCGGCCGGGTGCTGCCGATGCTGTCCGAGGTGTACCCGTTCGAGGAGACGGGCGAGGCCGCACGCATGATCCAGCTGAACGAACACCTCGGCAAGGTCGGCGTCCTCTGCCTGGCGCCGTCCGGCGGCCTCGGCGTCACCGACCCCGGGCTGCGCTCGCAGATCGGCGAGGACCGGATCGCCCCGCTGAGGACGGCATGACGCCGCCGTCCCCGACCGCAGACACAGGAAAGGCGCAGGAACAGATGCAACGTGTCCGAGTGGTGGTCGCCAAGCCGGGCCTCGACGGCCACGACCGAGGTGCCAAGGTGGTGGCGCGGGCGCTGCGCGACGCCGGCATGGAGGTCATCTACACCGGGTTGCGCCAGAGCCCCGAGCACGTCGTCCGCACCGCGCTGGAGGAGGGCGCCGACGCCGTCGGCCTGTCCCTGCTGTCGGGCGCCCATATGGAACTGGTGCCGCGCGTACTGAAGTTGCTCGCCGAGAACGATGCGGCGGACCTGCCGGTCTTCTGCGGCGGCATCATCCCGCCGGAGGACGCGCGGCTGCTCACCGACATGGGCGTACGCCGGATCTTCACCTCCCGCGACTCCCTGCCCGAGATCGTCGACTGGGCACGCGCCAACCTGCGCCCGCTGGAGGTGGCCGAGTGAGCGTGCGGCCGCTTCGAGCGACGCTGGAATCCGCACGGCGGGGTGACGTCCGGGCGCTGGCCCGGCTCATGGGGCGCGCGGAGAACCACGCCCTCACGGAGGCCGACCTCAGTGCTCCGGAGATTCCGGAACCGGCCCCGGGGGCCTGCGCGGTGATCGGCCTGACCGGTCCGCCGGGAGTCGGCAAGTCGACGTTCACCTCCTGCCTCGTCGCGGAGTACCGGCGGCGCGGGAAGCGGGTGGCGGTGCTCTGCTTCGATCCGTCGTCGCCGTTGACCGGTGGCGCGCTGCTCGGGGACCGCATCCGCATGCAGGAGCACGCGGACGACGCCGGGGTGTACATCCGGTCGGTGTCCAGCCGCGGCCATCTCGGCGGGCTCTCGGCCACCGCCCGGCCCATGATCTCGGTCCTGGCCCGGGCCGGGTTCGACGTCGTCCTGATCGAGACGGTCGGGGCCGGGCAGTCGGAGGTCGAGATCGCGTCGGTCGCGGACCGGACCGTCGTCGTCCTCGCGCCCGGAGCGGGTGACGGCATCCAGCTGGCCAAGGCCGGTGTGCTGGAGATCGCCGACCTGTACGTCGTGAACAAGGCGGACCAGGACGGAGTCCACGCGATGGTCCGCGAACTGCGGGCCATGGTCGCGCTCGGCACGCGCGACATCTCGGTCGTGACCACCACGGCGAGCCGCGGCGAGGGCGCCGCCGAGGTCATCACGGCCCTCGGCGCCGAAGGACCGGCCGCCCCGGACGGCGGGCACCACGCCTGACACCACCCGCGTCCCGCCCTCGACCCGCTCCCGCGCACCGCGTACTTCCCCCCGCGCACCGCGTACTTCCCCCCGCGCACCGCGTACTTCCCCCCGAGGACCGCGCGACTCCCGGACGGCCGGTCACCGCTCTTCGGGGCGCCCGGCCTCCGGGGGGACGTCCGCGGGCGGTGACTGCGCGGCGACCTCGTTCAGGAGCGGGAACAGCCTGGTCACCGCGGCCACGGGCATGGTTCCCGGCACGGACCCGTGATCCCGCTCGCGGTATCCGGCAAGCAGGAGGCGTACGGAGGCGGCGAGTTCGGCCATCTCCGCCGGGGTGAGGTGGACGACGGCGCTGAAGGATTCGTCATGGCGCCACTCGGCCGGTGCCCCGTCCCGGTGGCTCAGCCAGTGCTGGTAGCTCTCGTCCTCCAACCCGCGTGCGAGGTCGTCGAACCGCTCCGGCGCCTCCTGCTCCGGCCGGTCCGAGGACTCCCACCGCAGCCGCCACGGCCGCGCCCGCCCGCCCTGGTGCGGCACCTCCTCGATGAGGCCGTGCCGGGCGAGTTGGCGCAGGTGGAAGGAGCAGAGGCCGGAGCTGTGGCCGAGGCGGGCGGCGGCCTGGGTGGACGTGACGGTGCCGACCTCGGCCAGCAGGTCAAGCAGGGCCACGCGCACGGGATGGTCCGGGAGTGACTGTCGGGCACGGCTCAACGGACGCTCCCTGGAGGCTGCTTGACGGTCTTTGTCGCTCACTTTGCAAAGGCTGCTACTTTGGAAAGCATTCGGTCAAGCTGGGCAACCGCCGACCGGGGATCGACTCCCCGGTCGGCGCGCGCATGTGCGGAAGGCGTTGAAACTCCATGGCTGTTCGGAACGGTGACATCTCACAGGACCGCCGGGTGCGGGTGCAGGGGGAACCGGTCGATTCCTACCCGCGGTTGGCCCCGGAGGTCGAGCGGGGTTCGGTGCGCCGCATCACCGTCGTGGGGGAGGAGATCCTGAGCCGGCGGTGCCGGGAGGTCACCGAGTTCGGCACGCCCGAGCTCTCGCAGCTGATCGACGACATGTTCGCCACCAACCAGGTCGCGGACGGCGCGGGCCTCGCGGCCAACCAGATCGGCGTGGATCTGCAGCTGTTCATGTGGGACATCGTGGACGACTGGGGCGTGCGCCATGTCGGGCACATCGCCAATCCGGTCCTCGACGAGATCGAGACCGACGAGCGCGTCCTGGTGGAGGAGACGGAGGGGTGCCTGTCCGTCCCGGGCCCCTACCGCATGGTGCCCCGCCTCGACCGTGCCGTCGTACGCGGCCAGGACAAGGACGGCAAGCCCCTGGTGATCGAGGGCAGGGGCTACTTCGCCCGGTGCCTCCAGCACGAGACGGACCACCTGCACGGCCACCTCTACCTGGACCGGCTCAGCAAGCGGGAACGAAAGTCCGCGCTGCGCGAGATGGAGGACTCCAAGGAGAAGATGTTCGCCCGGCGGGCCGCCAACGCCGAGAAGCTGGGCAAGTGACGCCGCGGGGCGCCGGGCGCCCCGCGCCGCGCACGGAAGCGGTGTGACCGTGCGCACGTTGCACGACCGCCCCCGCATACGGTGAGGTTGAGCCATGCTGACGCGAATCGATCACATCGGGATCGCCTGTTTCGACCTCGACGAGACCATCGAGTTCTACCGTGCGACGTACGGTTTCGAGGTCCTGCACATCGAGGCCAACGAGGAACAGGGCCTGCGTGAGGCGATGTTGCGGATCAACGGAACCGATGACGGGGGCGCCTCCTACCTCCAGCTCCTGGAGTCGACCCGGGAGGACTCCGTGGTGGGCAAGTGGCTGGCCAAGAACGGCGAGGGCGTGCACCACATCGCCTTCGGCACGGCGGACGTGGACGGCGACGCCGAGGCCATCCGGGGCAAGGGCGTGCGGGTGCTCTACGACGAGCCCCGCATCGGCTCCATGGGCTCCCGGATCACCTTCCTGCACCCCAAGGACTGCCACGGCGTCCTGACCGAACTCGTCACCGCCGCGCCGCAGGACCCGGCCGGGCACTGAACCGCCCGACTCCGGCGGCGCGGCGTCGCCGTCAGATGTCCCGGAACGTCTCGATCTGCGCCCCCACCGAGTTCAGCCGCTCCGCCAGGTCCTCGTAGCCGCGATTGATCACGTACACGTTCCGCAGGACAGACGTGCCCTCGGCCGCCATCATCGCGAGCAGTACGACCACGGCGGGGCGCAGCGCGGGCGGGCACATCATCTCGGCGGCCCGCCAGCGGGTCGGGCCCTCCACAAGCACCCGGTGCGGGTCGAGGAGCTGGAGGCGGCCGCCGAGGCGGTTCAGGTCGGTCAGGTAGATCGCGCGATTGTCGTAGACCCAGTCGTGGATCAGCGTCTTGCCCTGGGCCGCCGCCGCGATGGCCGCGAAGAAGGGGACGTTGTCGATGTTCAGGCCCGGGAACGGCATCGGGTGGATCTTGTCGATCGGCGCCTCCAGCTTGGAGGGGCGAACCGTGAGGTCGATCAGGCGCGTACGGCCGTTGTCGGCCGCGTACTCCGCGGTGCGGTCGTGGTCGAGGCCCATCTCGTCGAGGACCGCGAGCTCGATCTCCAGGAACTCGATCGGCACCCGGCGGACCGTCAACTCGGACTCCGTGACGACGGCGGCGGCGAGCAGGCTCATCGCCTCGACCGGGTCCTCGGAGGGGCAGTAGTCGACGTCGACGTCGATGGTGGGGACGCCGTGCACGGTCAGCGTGGTCGTGCCGATGCCGTCGACCCGTACGCCGAGCGCCTCCAGGAAGAAGCACAGGTCCTGGACCATGTAGTTCGACGACGCGTTGCGGATGACGGTCGTGCCCGCGCTGCGCGCCGCGGCCAGCAGCGCGTTCTCGGTGACCGTGTCCCCGCGCTCGGTGAGGACGATGGGGCGGTCGGGGGAGACGTCGCGCGCCACCTCCGCGTGGTACAGCCCCTCGGTCGCCGCGATCTCCAGGCCGAACCGGCGCAGCGCGATCATGTGTGGCTCGATCGTACGGGTGCCCAGGTCGCAGCCGCCCGCGTACGGCAGCTTGAAGTGGTCGAGGCGGTGCAGCAGCGGGCCGAGGAACATGATGATCGAGCGGGTGCGGCGCGCGGCCTCCGCGTCGATGGCGTCCAGGTCGAGGCGGGCCGGCGGCACGATCTCCAGGTCGACGCCCTCGTTGATCCAACGGGTGCGTACGCCGATGGAGTTGAGCACCTCCAGAAGGCGGTAGACCTCCTCGATGCGGGCGACGCGGCGCAGCACCGTGCGGCCCTTGTTCAGCAGGGACGCGCAGAGCAGCGCCACGCACGCGTTCTTGCTCGTCTTGACGTCGATGGAGCCGGAGAGCCGGCGGCCGCCGACCACCCGCAGGTGCATCGGCCCGGCATAGCCGAGCGACACGATCTCGCTGTCGAGCGCCTCGCCGATCCGGGCGATCATCTCAAGGCTGATGTTCTGGTTGCCGCGCTCGATGCGGTTCACGGCGCTCTGGCTGGTGGCGAGCGCCTCGGCGAGCTGCGTCTGTGTCCAGCCCCGATGCTGCCGGGCATCACGGATGAGCTTGCCGATGCGTACGAGGTAGTCGTCTGCCATGTGTCGCAGGCTATCTCAGATATGAGATGAAGTGCGCGCCGGGGTAAGCCATTCGGGGAGAGGCCGTCCGAGGGATCAGCCGCAGCCGCAGGAGGCGTGCCGCCCGCCGTGCACGGAGGCGTACGCAGTGGGCCGGGGGCCCGCCGCCGCCCGCGTCACCCGGGCGGCGGCCGCGCGCCCTGCCGACGACTGCGCGTCATGCACCACTGTGCCTCCGACGAGCGTGAGGCGCACCTCGGCAGAGCTGATATCGGCCACCGGACACCGCGTCACATCGCGGTCGAGCACTACGAGATCGGCTGCTTTTCCTCTCTCCACGGTCCCCGTGAGGTGCTCCGAGCGCAGCTGACGCGCGGTGCCCAAGGTGTGCATGAGCAGGGATGATGTTCGGCTGATCCCCTCCTGCGCGCGGTAGAGGTCGCCCTCGCCCTCCCTGCCCTCGCGGTCGATCGCCGTGCGGATCTGGTTCCAGACCTGTAGGGGGTCGACCGGCCAGTCCGAGCCACCCGCGAGCGCCGCGCGCCGCTCCCGCAGACTGCGCGCCGGGTACAGCCGCCGGTGGCGTTCCGCGCCGATGTAGGGCAGCAGGGACTCCATGGTCCAGATGTTGCGCGTGGCCCACTGGAGCTGCATGCACGCGACGACGCCGAGCGCGGCGAAGCGGGGCAGGTCGGTGGGGTCGACCAGCTGGAGATGGGCCGTGGTGTTGCGCAGATCGCGGCGGCCGGTCCTGCGCAGGGCGTACGCGTACCCGTCGAGCGAGGTGCGCACGGCGCGGTCGCCGATGGCGTGGGCGTGCATCTGCCAGCCCTCGGCGTTGAAGGCGGCGCTGAGCCGGCCGTAGTCGGCGGCGCCCACGTACAGGTCGCCGCGGTGGTCCGTCGGCCTGCCGTCCTCGTCCAGGTAGGGATCGAGCAGCGCGGCGGTCTGCGCCGGGTACTCGATGACGCCGTCGAGGAAGACCTTGACCGTGCCGAAGCGCAGTCCGCGTACGTCCGCGAACTCCGCGCGCAGCCCCTTCGCGTACGCGACCGCGGCGGCCGGGTCCTTCGCCAGGTCGGCGTCGATGCGCAGGGCGGGCACGATGCGCTGGGGCAGCCGCCCGGACCCGGCGAGCCGCTGATAGAGCTTCAGCTCGTCCTGGCCCACCACGGCTTCCATGAACGTGGTGATCCCGGACGCGGCGGCCTCGGCGAGGATCTTCGCGGCGGCGTCGGCCAGCATGGCACCGTCGGGCTCGGGGATGTGCCGGGAGACGAGCGGCTGGGCGTCGTCCTTGAGCACGCCGGTCGGCTCGCCGTCGGCACCCTTGACGATCTTGCCGCCGACCGGGTCGGGGGTACTCGCGGTGATCTTCGCGATGTCCAGGGCGCGCTGATTGGCCCACAGGTTGTGGCCGTCGCCGCCGCGCAGGGCGATGGGGCGCCGGGTCGGCAGGGCGTCGAGCAGGGAGTGGTGCGGGGCGGTGCCGTGCGGGAGCAGGCCGACCGGATTCCAGTCCTCCACCACCAGCCAGCCGTCGGGCTCCTGCTCGGCGGAGTCCTCCAGGAACCCGGTCAGCGTCTCGCGCAGCTCCTCGACGCTCTGCTCGGCGCCCGCGAGCGAGGGCCGCAGCGAGCGGTTCGCGGCGTCCATCGGGTGGGCGTGGCCGTCGTGGATTCCGCTCATCAGGGTGCCGCCCCGCGCGTCCACGACATCCGTGTCGCGCCCGGCGAAGCGCCGCACGGCGGCGTCCGTGCCGACGGCGAGTATCCGCCCGTCCCGCCCGACGGCCACCGCCTCGGGTTGCCGGCCGTGGTCCGAAGTGCCGGTGAAGACACGGGCGTTGTGCACGACGAGGGCGGCGGAGCGGCGGGGCGAGGAGGCCGCGGCGGGCCCCGCGGCGGTGGCGGTGAGGCCTACGGCTCCCGCGGCCGCGAGGACGCCTCGCCGGGAGAAGGAAGGACGAGGACGAGGCGCGGGCGGCGATACGGGCGGCTGCTGGGGCATGTCCACTCCAAGGTGTAGCGGCGACGAGTGGGAGGAACCCTCGACGAGTAACGCGTTAACCAGAACCCGCCCCGAACGACGGATTCCGTACGATGAGCCGCGTGCCAGGGCCGACTCTCGCCGACATAGCCCGCGCCGCGGAGGTTTCGACGGCGACGGTCTCGCACGCCCTCAACGGCACCGGCAGGATCGGCGGGGCCACCCGGCGCCGGGTCCGCGAGACCGCGACGCGGCTCGGCTACGGCGGCCCCGGCCTCCCGCGCGCACGCACCCTGGGCATCGCCGTCACCACGTTCCCCGGCGCCTGGAACTACACCGCCATCGCCTACTTCGCCCGCGTCGTCGCGGCGGCCACATCGGCGGCCCACGCGCGCGGCTACGCCCTCACCACGTTCCCCGCCGCCCGCGCCGCCGACGACTCCTGGCACAGCCTCGCCGTCGACGGCATGCTCATCGTGGACAGCCCGCGCGGCGACCCCATGGTCCGCGCCCTGCGCGCCCGCGGCGTCCCGCTCGTCTTCGACGGCGTCCCCGGCGACGCGCGCCCCGGCGACCACTGGGTCGACAACGACCACGACGCGACCACCCGCGAGGTCCTCGACCACCTCGCCGCCTCCGGCGCCCGCCGCACCGCGCTCCAGTCCGGCAGCGGCGACGAGCACTACGCCCGCGCGGTCACGAGGGCCTACGAACAGTGGTGCGCGGAGCGCGGCGCGCCCCCGCTGGTCGTGCCCTTCGACGAGGCCGACGACCAGGGCCACGCCTTCGACGCGCTGCTGGCGTGCCGCGACCGGGTCGACGCGGTCTACGCCGCGTACGACCCCGGAGGGCGCCAACTCCTCGCCGCCGCGGCCCGCCACGGCCTGCGCGTCCCCGCCGACCTGCGCATCGTGTGCGCGAGCGAGGACCCGTCCTACGCGACGACGGCCCCGCCCGTGACGACGGTGACCCTCAACCCCGAACGCACGGCCCACGCCGCCGTCGCCGTCCTTGTGACCCTGATCGAGAACGACGGCACGCCGCCGACGGGCGGGGGCTCGGTCGTCGTACCGGCCGGGCTGGTGGTTCGCGGGTCGTGCGGCGCGGGGACGGCGCAGGACCGGTGAAGCTGCGCCGCACGGTGGCGGGCGCCGCGGAGCGTTCGCAGGACGCCTGGGAGCCTGTCTCTGAGTAGGATCACCTGCCCATGGACACGAGCGCAGAGCCCGAGATGATCTCCGTGCCGCCCGGCCGGGTCACGCTGTCGGACCGCCGTACGCGGCGCAGTTGGCAGGTCGAGGTCGCGCCGTGCGAGATGGCCGCGTTCCCCGTCACCCAGGCGCTGTACGCGCAGGTCACGGGCGAGCGGCCCGGCGCCGCCGCCGACGAGGGACTCGGTACCGCCCCCGGCGAGGGACTCGGCACAGCGCGCGGCGACCGGCTCCCCGTCGAAGGCGTCTCCTGGCTCGACGCCGTCCGCTTCTGCAACGCGCTCTCCCTGCGCGACGGGCACACGCCCGCGTACCGCCTCGACGCGGAGGGCCACGGAGACGGCGTCGCGTGGGACCCGGCGGCCGACGGCTACCGGCTGCCGACCGAGGCCGAGTGGGAACACGCCTGCCGTGCCGGTACGACGGGCCCGCACTACGGCCCGCTCGACGAGATCGCCTGGTACCGCGGCAACTCGGGGGAGCGGCTCCACCAGGTGGGCGGCAAGCGGCCCAACGCGTGGGGCCTTTACGACATGCTCGGCAACGTCTGGGACTGGTGCTGGGACGTGTACGACGCCGAGGTGTACGGCACGTACCGGGTGCTGCGCGGCGGGGGATGGTTCGACGAGCACTGGAGCTGCCGGGCGTCCGCCCGCCGTCGCAGCCACCCGAGCTACCGGGTCGACGACGTGGGCTTCCGCCTCGCCCGTTCCGGACCGCGCTGAGCGGTCCGGCGACGGCTCACTCCGGGGCCGGCAGCTCCACGGCGGCGAGCTTGGCCGGGTCGGTCACGACCGAGATGCGGACGATCCGGCCGTCCTCGACGTCGAAGGAGACGACGGAGAGCGGAGAGCCGTCCTCGCGCCACGCCATGATTCCGGCGAGGCCGTTGACGAGCACCGCACGCCCGCGCGCCGCCGCGGCGGAGGACAGCTGGGCACCGGCGGCGATCCTGGTCGCGCCGAGCGTGACGAGGACGCCGTCGGGGGTGTCGACGGTCAGCTTCACCTCGGGGTCCAGTACGCGCAGCAGCCCTTCGAAGTCGCCTTGGCGAGCCGCCGCGAGGAAGGCATGGACCACTTCGCGCTGCTCCCGTCGCAGGGCCGCGGGCCGCTCCCTGTCCCGCACCTTCCTGCGGGCCCGGCTGGCCAGCATCTTGGCGGCGCCGGTGGACTTGCCGAGGACCTGGCCGATCTCCTCGAACGGCACCGCGAACAGGTCGTGCAGCACGAACGCGAGCCGCTCGCCGGGCCCGAGGGAGTCGAGGACGACGTGCAGCGCGAGCCCGACGGAGTCCGTGTGGGCCACGTCGTCCTCCGGCGCGCGGCCGTCGTCGACGGTGACCACGAGCTCGGACAGCTGATCACCGTAGGACGCCTCGGGGCGGGACTGTCGCGAGCGCAGGACGTCGAGGCTGATGCGGCCGACCACCGTGGTCAGCCACCCGGCGAGGTTGTCGATGGTGTCCGTGTCCTGGCGGGAGAGCCGCAGCCAGGCCTCTTGGACCACGTCCTCGGCGTCGGCGTGCGATCCGAGCATGCGGTGGGCGACCGCGCGCAGCCGGTCCCGCTGGGCCTCGAACGTCTCGGCCACCTGGACCGCCCGGGTGCTCTCGGACATGTTGTTACCTTCCTCGGGACTGCTCCGTCATGGGTGATGACGGGCTCGGGAGAGCACAGGTAACCGATGAAGGAGCAGACCGATGGAAGCACGCTTGAAGAACTCCGGGAACCCCGCGGTGATCACGGCGATACAGCAGCTCAACAAGGTGGTGCACGGCGGCGGCGTCGACCCGCGGGTCCTTGGGCTGACCCACCTGCGGGCCAGCCAGATCAACGGGTGCAGCCCGTGCGTGTTCGGCGGTGTCGCGGCGGCGAAGAAGAACGGTGAGAGCGAGGAGCGGCTGCACAACGTGGTCGCGTGGCGCGAGACGCCCTTCTTCACCGAGCCGGAGCGCGCGGCCCTCGAACTGACCGAGGCCGCCACCCGCCTCCAGGACGGCGCCCCGGGCGTGACCGACGAGATCTGGGACGCCGCCGCGGCCCACTTCGACGAGAAGCAGCTGTCCGCGATCGTCCTGAACATCGCGCTGACCAACTTCTACAACCGCATCAACCGCTCGACCAAGGAACAGGCGGGCAAGACCTGGTGAACGACGTGCGCGGCGCCCCGGCGCCGCGCAGCGCCCCCAGGGCCGACGGCTTGTCCGTCGGCCCTCTTTCGTTGTGTGGTTCCGGACGCGCCGAGCGCGGCACGGCTCGGTTCGAGGTCGACGGACGGCTGGCGTGCCTCGTCGTACCCGCGGCTCATGTACTAGAGTTATCTCGACATCGAGATATCTGCCGAGGCGCACCAGAAGCCGCCACTCGGTAAGGGTTACCTAACTAAGCCTTACCTTAGCGGATCGACGAGGAGTCGTGGCGGCAGGATGTGACGAAACGCGCGAAAAATCTGAAGGAGACTGTCGTGTCGGCGAACAGCTTCGACGCCCGCAGCACGCTGCGCGTGGGCGACGAGTCGTACGAGATCTTCAAGCTGGACAAGGTCGAGGGCTCCGCCCGCCTTCCCTACAGCCTGAAGGTGCTGCTGGAGAACCTGCTCCGTACCGAGGACGGCGCGAACATCACCGCCGACCACATCCGTGCCCTCGGTGACTGGGACTCGCAGGCCCAGCCCTCGCAGGAGATCCAGTTCACGCCGGCCCGCGTGATCATGCAGGACTTCACCGGCGTCCCGTGCGTGGTGGACCTGGCCACCATGCGTGAGGCCGTGAAGGAGCTCGGCGGCGACCCGGCGAAGATCAACCCGCTGGCCCCGGCCGAGCTGGTCATCGACCACTCCGTCATCGCCGACAAGTTCGGTACGGCGGACGCCTTCGGGCAGAACGTCGAGCTGGAGTACGGCCGCAACAAGGAGCGCTACCAGTTCCTGCGCTGGGGCCAGACCGCGTTCGACGAGTTCAAGGTCGTCCCCCCGGGCACCGGCATCGTCCACCAGGTCAACATCGAGAAGCTGGCCCGCACGGTCATGGTCCGCAACGGCCAGGCCTACCCCGACACCCTGGTCGGCACGGACTCGCACACCACGATGGTCAACGGCCTTGGCGTCCTCGGCTGGGGCGTCGGCGGCATCGAGGCCGAGGCCGCGATGCTCGGCCAGCCGGTCTCCATGCTCATCCCGCGCGTCGTCGGCTTCAAGCTGACCGGCGAGCTGCCCGCCGGCACCACCGCCACCGACCTGGTCCTCACGATCACCGAGATGCTGCGCAAGCACGGCGTCGTCGGCAAGTTCGTCGAGTTCTACGGCGAGGGCGTCGCGGCCACGAGCCTCGCCAACCGCGCCACCATCGGCAACATGTCGCCCGAGTTCGGCTCCACCGCCGCGATCTTCCCGATCGACGACGAGACGCTGAAGTACCTGCGCCTGACCGGCCGCGACGAGCAGCAGGTCGCGCTCGTCGAGGCGTACGCCAAGGAGCAGGGCCTCTGGCTGGACCCGGCCGCCGAGCCGGACTTCTCCGAGAAGCTGGAGCTCGACCTCTCCACGGTCGTGCCCTCCATCGCGGGCCCGAAGCGCCCCCAGGACCGCATCGTCCTCGCCAACGCCTCCGAGCAGTTCAAGATCGACGTGCGCAACTACGTCGACAGCGTGGACGAGGCCGGCAAGGAGTCCTTCCCGGCCTCCGACGCCCCGGCCACCACCAACGGCGTCCCGTCGAACCCGGTCCTGGTGACCGCCCCCGACGGCTCGACGTACGAGCTCGACCACGGCGCCGTCACCGTCGCCGCGATCACCTCCTGCACCAACACCTCGAACCCGTACGTGATGGTCGCCGCCGCGCTCGTCGCGAAGAAGGCCGTCGAGAAGGGCCTGACCCGCAAGCCGTGGGTCAAGACCACCCTCGCGCCGGGCTCGAAGGTCGTCACCGACTACTTCGACAAGTCGGGTCTCACCCCGTACCTCGACAAGGTCGGCTTCAACCTCGTCGGCTACGGCTGCACCACCTGCATCGGCAACTCGGGCCCGCTGCCCGAGGAGGTCTCGAAGGCCGTCAACGACCACGACCTGGCCGTGACGTCCGTCCTCTCCGGCAACCGGAACTTCGAGGGCCGCATCAACCCCGACGTCAAGATGAACTACCTGGCGTCCCCGCCGCTCGTCGTCGCCTACGCCCTGGCCGGCTCGATGAAGATCGACATCACGACCGAGGCGCTCGGCGCCGACCAGGACGGCAACCCGGTCTACCTCAAGGACATCTGGCCCTCCGAGGCCGAGGTGAACGACGTCGTCGCCAACTCCATCGGCGAGGACATGTTCAACAAGTCCTACCAGGACGTCTTCGCGGGTGACGCCCAGTGGCAGGCGCTCTCGATCCCGACCGGCAACACGTTCGAGTGGGACGCCGAGTCGACGTACGTCCGCAAGCCCCCGTACTTCGAGGGCATGACGATGGAGACCACCCCGGTCTCCGACATCACGGGCGCCCGCGTCCTGGCCAAGCTGGGCGACTCGGTCACCACCGACCACATCTCCCCGGCCGGTGCGATCAAGGCCGACACCCCGGCCGGCAAGTACCTCACCGAGCACGGCGTGCAGCGCCGCGACTTCAACAGCTACGGCTCGCGCCGCGGCAACCACGAGGTCATGATCCGCGGCACGTTCGCCAACATCCGCCTGCGCAACCAGATCGCGCCGGGCACCGAGGGCGGCTTCACGCGTGACTTCACGCAGGAGGACGCGCCGGTCTCGTACATCTACGACGCCTCGCGCAACTACATCGACCAGGGCATCCCGCTGGTCGTCCTCGCGGGCAAGGAGTACGGTTCCGGCTCGTCCCGCGACTGGGCCGCCAAGGGCACCGCGCTCCTCGGCGTCAAGGCCGTCATCGCCGAGTCGTACGAGCGCATCCACCGCTCGAACCTCATCGGCATGGGCGTCCTGCCGCTCCAGTACCCGGAGGGCCAGACCGCGTCCTCCCTCGGCCTGACCGGCGAGGAGACCTTCTCCTTCACCGGCGTGACCGAGCTGAACAACGGCTCGACCCCCCGCACGGTGAAGGTCACGACCGACACCGGCGTGGAGTTCGACGCGGTCGTCCGCATCGACACCCCCGGCGAGGCGGACTACTACCGCAACGGCGGCATCATGCAGTACGTGCTGCGCAGCCTGATCCGCAAGTAGGCGCACGGTACGCAGTAGTCGAGGGCCGCACCCCGTTTCGCACGGGGTGCGGCCCTCGCCGCATGCTCACATCGTGCTGCTCACATCGTGCTGCTCACACCGTGCTGCTCACGTCGTGATCAACACACCGCGCGGCCGCCACCCGGACTCCGACCTCGTCACCGTCGCCCGCGCCGCAGGCCGCCGTGGTGTCGGCGGTGGCGGAGTGCTTCGTGCCGGTGGAGTAGCGGCCGTCGCCGCTCGGCGTCACGACGGTGTTGAAGTGGTCGTCGAAGTTGGTCGCGTGGTACGCGCACTGGTGCAGGTTCAGACAGCCGGACGTACCTACGCCTGCGGCCACCCGCCGTACGGCACCGTGATGAGCTCCATCGCGTGCCCCGCCGGGTCCAGGAAGTACACGCCCCGGCCCCCGTCGTTGCGGTTGAACGCGCCCGGCTGCTTCTGGTGCGGGTCGGCCCAGTGCTCGATGCCGCGTGCGCCGATCTTCTCGTACGCCGCCTCGAACTCCGCCTCCGATACCAGGAAGGCGTAGTGCTGCGGGGTGATCGACTCGGCGGGAACGGTGGCGAAGTCGAGGGTGACGGAGTTGCTGAGGGCGACTGCGATGAACGGTCCCCACTCTTCGCCGATGTCGAGGCCCAACAGTTCCGCGAAGAACTCGGCGGACTCCCGGTTGTCCCGGGCGTGGACGATCGTGTGATTCAACTGAACGGACAAGGAATGCCTCCAGAAGGCATCTCCCGACACCTCCATGCCTCACCCGGCCGGTGACCGACACGCGATGTCGGCGTGGATCATAGGCACGACGCCTTCATGCTGTCGATCTCAGCCTGTCGATTCGTTTCGTCGCGCGAACCGGGCGCGAGCGGCCGCGGACCTGGCAGCCGTCGTCACGTCCGACCGGGAACCGCCGAGCACCCCCTCGCCTCCGAGGGCCTCCTCCAAGTGATGCGGCGCGACCTCGGACTGAGGCCCCCGAGGCGGGCGCGGGCGTGCGTGGCTGGGACGGGTCCAACATCGGTTCGTTCCAGGGCTCTTCGTTCCCCGACAACGACTACGCGTGGGTGTCCGTCGGCAACGGCTGGTGGACCGTGCCCGTCGTGCTCGGCTGGAACACCATCCCCGACCGGCTGGTCAAGGGGTCGGCGGAGGCGCGCGGCTGCGCACCGCGTGACCCGAGGTGCGCCCGGCGCGCGAGCAACCGCCGGGCGCACCGGCCCCGTTACCGTGTGCAGTCGTACCCCTTAGGGGTGGGCCTGTGGACGGGGCGGTTTTCGGTCAGAGCAGGGCATCCCTTCGCGCAACTGCGCCTGCACGAACCGCTTGAGCAGGTCCAGAACAGGAACATCACGGTGGTGGTGTTGGCCGCGGCACCGGCCAGGGCGAGCGCCGTGTACGGACGCAGGACGGACCCCGGCAAGGAGGTGTGGTGCGAGTTCGGGGCGCCGCTCGCGTCACCCCTTCTTGTTGCGGTCGAACCAGATCGTGGCGACGGTCGGGACGAGCCCCGCCCAGAACAGGGCCTGCGGCACGGTCCGTTCGGTCCACGGGATCTCCGCGATGAGCAGCGTGCAGAGCATGGTCCAGGCGGCCTGGGCGAGGACGACGCGGGGCCACTTGCGGCGGCGGATCAGGGAGCGGATGTTGATGCGGACACCGGCGCGCAGTCGGCGGTAGCGGAGCAGGGCGCCCACCGCCCAGAGCGCGGACATGGGGACCAGGAACCAGAGGCGCTGGCCGAGCGGTATCGGTAGGTCGCGGGGGGTCTCGCCGTCGGTGGGATAGAGGTCGAGGCCGGAGGCCGCGATGACGCCGAGGCAGAGCAGGGCCATCCACCGAATGCCCCGCAGCATGCGGTACGACGCGTCGTCGAGGCCGTCCCGCATGTCACGGGAGTCCGGCGCGGCCGCCAGTGCGTCCGCGTACAGCGCGGCGGCCTCGCGCGGCTTGACGCCGGGCACGGAGGCGGCTTTGCGGGTCTGGCGGGCGAGCGCGTACGGGTGGCTGGGGTCGAGGCGGAGGATCGCGTGGTCCAGCTGGTCGGCGACCGTGCTGTTGCTCGCCAGGTCGGCGATCTGCCAGGCGACTTCGTGCGCGTAGACCTCTTCGGGGCCGAGGCGCAGCGCCTCCATGGCGAGGTCGCCCGCCTCCCGCAGGGGGCCTTCCAGCTGTTCGGCGGTGATCGTGCTGGCGCCCGCCTGCGCGATGCGGACGAGGCGGATGCGCCAGACGACGTCGGCGAGGAGGGCGTACGCGTACCAGTAGTCGGGTGCGAGGCGTATCGCCTCGCGCAGCACGCCCTCGGACTCCTGCCAGCGGGTGCCGCCGATGCCGCGCAGCGCGTGCGAGCGCATGATCAGCCCGCCCACGTCCTCGGGGTCGAGCGCGAGGGCCCGGTCCGTCGCGTCGAGCGCCTTCTCGTGCTGCTCGGCCCGTACGCGGCACAGGGCGAGCTTGGTCCAGGCGCGTACGTCGTCGGGGTCCTCGGCGAGCCGCTGACCCAGCAGCGTCTCGGCCTCCTCGTACCGCTTGAGCTCGATGAGTCCGTCGGCCCGCTCCACGGCGGGGTGCACAGTGCCAGTGCTCACAGCTTCCGCTTCTTCTTGAGGTAGGTGACCAGGTCGTCGTACATGCCGCCCTCGTTGGCGAACATCGCCACGTTGCGGGCGGAGGCGAACCACGGGTCGCTGGAGGGCGCGATCGTGGCGGCCGCGTCCATCAGGTCCTTCATGCCGATCATGCGGACGGTCCCGGTGCGCGCGGAGTCGAGCAGCGCGCGCTCGGCGGCGGACTCGCAGAGGTGCGCGAGGTCGGCGCCGGAGAGGCCGTCGGTGGCCTTCGCGAGCTTGCGCAGGTCGACGCCTGCGACGGGGCGGTCGCGGAGGTGGTAGCGGAGGATGGCCTCGCGGGCGGGGGCGTCGGGCGGCAGGACGAGGATCGTGCGGTCGAGGCGGCCGGGGCGGCGCAGGGCGTTGTCCACGTCCCAGGGGACGTTGGTGGCGGCCAGTACGAACACGCCCTCGTTGGCGACCGCGTCGATGCCGTCGAGCTCGGTGAGGAGCTGGTTGACGGTGTTGCGCATGCCGCTGTGCGCGGTGCGGCTGCGCTTGGCGCCGAGCGCGTCCAGCTCGTCGAGGAAGAGGACGCAGGGCGCTTGGCGGCGGGCCGTCTCGAAGACCTCGTGCATGTTGCGCTCGGAGTTGCCCATCCACATGTCGAGGACGTCGTTGATGGATATGGACAGGAAGTTGGCGCCGAGCTCACCGGCGACGGCGCGGGCGATGAAGGTCTTGCCGCAGCCGGGCGGGCCGTAGAGCAGGAGGCCGCCGCGCAGACTCTTGCCGTACAGCTTGCGCAGTTCGGGGTTGCGCAGGGGGGCGAGGAACGCGGCCTCCAGGCGGTCCTTGACGTCCTGCATCCCGCCGACGTCGGCGAGGCGTACGCCGTCGGGTGCCTCCACCTCCCAGGCGGCGGCGTCGCCCGGGTCGCCGCTGCCGTCGGCGGTCCGGGGGGCCTCGGGTGTCGGAGGCGTCTCGACGAACCGGGGCGGCACGACATCGCCTACCTGGTCCTCGGCGGCCTTCCAGTTGAAGCCGGTGGGGGGTGCTTCAGGGGCTTGCGGGGCTTGTGGTGCTTGTGGGCCCTGCGGGGCTTGTGAGGGAGCCTGCGGCACCGGCGGTGCGCCCATGGCGCGGCCCATCAGCTCCCGGGCCTTCGCGTCGCCCGGCGCGTGCTGCAAGGCCACCGCGACCTCGGCGACCGCCTCGTCGTGGTGCCCGCTCTCCACGAGGAGTTCCGCCAGATGCAGACGCAGGTGCACGTCGTCGGGCGCGCCCGCGACGGCTGTGCGCAGGCTCTGGATCAAGGGGGAGTGATCGGGCATGGGACGAGGATACGGGGGCGTGTGCGAGCGGTGTTCGAGCGGTCGCGTTGTCCGACTTCGCCTGCTCAACCCTCCGACTTGCGGTGGGGCCGAGGCGCGTCAGGGGGACAGTAGTTTGGCGATGACGGCCGGGTCCATGGCGGTCCCGCCGGCGGCGACGCGTTCCAGGGCGTCGATGATCTGATCGGCGTCGAAGACGCTCTCTTTACTGCGCGCCGCCTACGACGGTCAGGCACCACGCCTGTTCGTTCTGCTGCTCGGGGCTGGCGGCGGGTGACCTTGCCTTCGCGGGCGTAGCGGTTGATCTCGCCCGGCTGCCGGTCGGGCGACATCGCCCTGTCGACCTACTTCTTTCGCGCGATGAGCACGAGGGGAATGGCGATGATGAGGAGAAGGCCGATGATGATCACCAGCTCGACGCCGCCCAGGTTGCCCATGACAGGTCCTCCCCTTCTCCAGGCGTACGGGGCCTTCGGAGGGTGCGGGTGCCCGCGGTTGGGGCTTCAACACCTCCGGCAGCGACGGCAGTTGACCAACCATGAGGCGGCGGCTCCGGTGGTAGGTCTGGACTTGTTCCTCCGGCGTCCCTACGCTCGGCCGCGGCGCCTGAGAGCGCTCTCACGCGCTCGACTCCGTTCCGCCACGCCCCCGTTGGTACGACGAGAGGACCCCCCGGTGAGACGCAAGACCCGTACCCGCCTCGGCCTGTCCGCCCTGCTGATGGCCGCCGCCTGCGTCGGCACCGGCTTCACGCCGGCCGCCGCCCGCCCCGCCGTCGATCCCCACGCCCAGGCCCCCGCCTCCACCGCCCTGTTGCAGGCCATGCGGCGCGATCTCAGCCTGAGTCCCGCCGCCGCGCGCGAGCGGCTCGCCGATGAGCGGCGGGCGGTCAGGACCGAGCGCGCGGCGCGCAAGGCGGCCGGCGCTGCCTACGGCGGGTCGTGGTTCGACGCCGGGCGGGGGCGGCTCACCGTCGCCGTGACCGAGCGAGGAGCCGCCCGAGGTGTACGAGGGGTCGGCGCCGACGTCCGCCTCGTCGAGCACAGTGCCGCGGCCCTCGACGCGGCGAAGAACCGCGTCGACCGGATCAAGGCCCCCAAGAACGTCGCCAGTTGGCGCGTGGACGCGCGGGCCAACCGCGTCGTGGTGGACGTCGTCGAAGGCCACCGTGCCGACAACGATGTCAAAACCTTCCTGCGCCGCGCCCGCGCCACCGCGCCCGTGCGGGTCGCCACGGTCCCCGAGGGCCCGCGCACCTTCGCCGCCGGAACCGTCGGCGGTGACCCGTACTACACCGGCAACGTCCGCTGCTCCATCGGCTTCTCCGTGTACGGCGGCTTCGTCACGGCCGGGCACTGCGGCGGGGCGGGCGCGGCGGTGCGCGGCTGGGACGGCTCGGCCATCGGCTCGTTCCAGGGCTCCTCGTTCCCCGACAACGACTACGCGTGGGTGTCCGTCGGAAACGGCTGGTGGACCGTGCCCGTCGTACTCGGCTGGGGCACCATCCCCGACCAGCTGGTGCGCGGCTCCGCGGAGGCGCCGGTCGGCGCGTCGATCTGCCGCTCCGGCTCCACCACGAAATGGCACTGCGGCAAGCTGCTCGCCAAGAACGAGACCGTCAACTACTCGGACGGCAGGACCGTCCACCAGCTGACCAAGACCAGCGTCTGCGCCGAGGGCGGCGACTCGGGCGGCTCGTTCATCAGCGGCGACCAGGCGCAGGGCGTGACGTCCGGCGGCTGGGGCAACTGCGGCAGCGGTGGCGAGACGTGGTTCCAGCCGGTCAACGAGATCCTGTCGCGGTACGGGCTGAGGCTCCACACGGCCTGATCCCTTCCGGCCTGCCCCAACAGGTGAGGGTGCGCTGCCCCATGGCAGCGCACCCTGTCGCTCGATCCACCGGCCGTCCGTGGGCCCACCCGCTACACCAGCGTCCGCGGGTCCACCCCGCCCGGGAGCAGCTTCACCTCTGCCACCCCGCGCGTGCCGAGACCCGCCTCTTCCAGTGCCCTGCGCGTCTCCGCGACGGCCAGGTCCACGGCCTCGCCCGGGGTCCGGGACTCGATCTGGAAGGCGCCGCCCGCCGCCGCGACCGCCTCGGCGGGGCCGCGGCTCGGGGTCGTGGCCGTCGCGGTGAACTCGTGGGCCCCGTCCATGATGTCCATGAGCCGGTCACACAACTGGGCCCCGTCCGGGGCGGGAGTGGTCAGCAGCAGCTCGACATGTACTTCCCACGCTTCCACGCGCACACCTTCTTCCCTGCGGTCACGGCACCTTCACGTACCGCTGCTTGCTGTCGGCCTTCGCGCTCGTGCCCTTGTGCGGGGCGACGATCTGGGCCGTCGAGTGTCCCCAGAAGTTCGCCGAGTACTTGACCTTCTTGCCATTCTCCACGGGCGTGTAGAACGTCTCCGTGTTCCCGAGCGTCCCCATCGTGCGGGTCTGCTTGGACGTCGCCGCGGTCTGCTCGTAGTGGCCGGAGTAGTACTTCAGGCTCCCCGTCACCTTCACCTGCACCTTGGGGATGTTGCCGAAACACTGCACCCGCGTCTTGTAGATGACGCTCTTCGCGCCCTTCGACCAGTGCGGCGTGTCGGCCGTGACCTTGCAGTACGCCTGCTTCACGTCACGTGTGCCCCGCTCGCCCGCCGGCGCGGGCAGGGTGACCCTCGTGACCGACGACTGCCCCGCGCGGTCGGCGGCGTGGACCTTTTCGCCCACGCCGTGCCCGGCCTCCACCGCACCGGCGGAGGAGGCGAAGAGAAGGCCGCCCACGAGCGAGGCGGACATCCCGACGCCGTAGCAGACGCGACGCACAGACAGATTCATGTAGATAACCCCCAGTTGGTGATGTCAACACAGAACCTCTGAGGTCAGAGGCGAGAACATCCTTCCCCAGCCGCGCGGCGAGCGGTGGCGCGCGGGACATGTGGATCATCACTCTGTGCGTAAGCAACCGGGGACGGCAGCAATGCGTCTGACAGGTGTTGACCTTGTTCCGGAACGCGCCCTATCACCGGGCGCACCGTCAGACGGGCTCGATGCGGCGGCGCAGAAGGCAGAACACGTTGCCTTCCGGGTCGGACAGCACGTGCCAGCTCTCCTCGCCGGTCTGGCCCACGTCGACGGGCTTGGCGCCGAGCGCGAGCAGCCGCTCCAGCTCGGCTTCCTGGTCGCGGTCGGTCGCGTTGACGTCGATGTGCAGGGGGAGTTTCCCGGCCCGCGGGTCGCTGCTGGGGCTGAGGACGAGGGTGGGCTGCGGGCCTCCGGACCCGGTGCCGGGCGGCCCGATCTCGATGCTTCCGTCGTCCTCGCGGTCGAGCTCCACGTAACCGAGTACGTCACACCAGAACGCGGCGAGCCGCTCGGCATCGGAGCAGTCGAGGACGAGTTCGCTGATGCGGCATGCCATGGCCGCAGTGTACGTATCCGGTAGCGCGGCGGCCGCTGGGCGCGGGTCGCCAGGCAGTGTCCGCCAGCGGCTAGGGGTAGGCGGGTCGCTAGGCGCGGGCCTGGGGGAGCGTCAGGAAGGCGGTCCAGGCGGCCGGGGCGACCGTGAAGTGGGGGCCGTCCGGGTTCTTGGAGTCGCGGATGTGGATGGCGGCGGGGTGAGCGGCGACTTCGAGGCATTGTCCGCCTTCGCTGCCGCTGTAGCTGGACTTGCGCCAGGCGTACGCGGCTTCGAGGCATTCCCCGCCTTCGCTGCCGCTGTAGCTCGATTTGAACCACTCAAGTGCGGTGCCGCTCATTGCTCTCCTAGCAGACGGTCCAGCAGATCGCTGGTGTCCTCAGTGTTCAAGGCCTGCGTCCGCAGCATCGCATACTTCTGCGTGAGGATCCCCACCTCGTCGGGATTGCTGATGAGTTGGCTGCCTCGCTGGGTCTCGGTGTACGCGAGCCGCTGGTGCTCAGGGGTCTCCAAGAGTACGAACGGGCCGTCGAGACCGGCGTGGGATGTGCGGCCGAGCGGCAGAATCTGTACGGCGAGGCCGGGGAGTTCGGTGTACGCACACAACTTTCGTACCTGCTCAGCGTGTACCTCCTTTCCGCCGAGGCGATCACGCACCGCTGCTTCCCAGATGACGAAACTGGTGGTCGGCGGGACCTTGCGGTGCAGGATTTCCTGCCGCTCGATGCGCGCCGCTACCAATTGCTCGATCTCGTCCTCGTCGTATACGGGAACTCGGCTCCGGAAGACTGCCTGGGCATAGCGCTCGGTCTGCAACTGGCCGGGCACGGCGAGGACGCCGTACACGGAAATCGCAATAGCCTCCCGCTCACAGTCCAAATACTCCTCGGCCCACCGAGGAACCAGATCCACCTCCGGCATGTTCTCGACGGCCGTCTCCAACGTCCGGTTCGTGCCGAGGAGCGTGTCCAGGCGGATCGCCAGATCCAGCTTCAACGGCCGCCGACCCTGCTCGATGGACGCGATGTGCTCCTCACCGATGCTGCACCGCTCGGCCAGCGACCGCTGGGTGTATCCGGCCGCTTCGCGGTGGACGGCGAGCAGCGCGCCCACCATCTTCATCGCCGAGGCGTTCCTTCGTGACCGTCGCTTTGGGCTGCTCATGCGGTGCAACTCCCCACCATAAGCCGTGTTTTCACACGGCAAACCCGTACAGCGTCGCTGTACGGCTTCACGTACTGCTTCATCATGGGTACGGAGCGTGACCCTCGTCCCGTGAACGACGAAACTCCACCCCTGCCTCAACGCGTCCGGCGCGTCCGGCGCGACCCGCACGATCCGCGCGAACGCTTCTACCGGCGTGAACGACGGTCCGTCCCCGCCGCCCGCGCCTTCACGGCCGCCGCCCTCGCGGACTGGGGCATCCGCGGCGAACGCGCGGACGACATCACGCTCTGTGTGAGCGAGTTGACGACGAACGCGCTGCTGCACGGCGTCCCGCCCGGACGCGGTTTCCGGCTGAGCCTGCGGCTGGACCGTGGCGGCGACGTACTGCGCGTAGAGGTGCACGACAGCGGCGGCGGGCGGCCCGAGCTGGATCTGAGGGAGGGCGGTGACGCCGAGTCGGGGCGTGGGCTGCTGCTCGTGGCGGCGCTGGCCGACCGGTGGGGGGTCGTGGCGCGCCAGCCCGGCAAGGTGGTGTGGTGCGAGTTCGTGACGGAGGAGGGGGAGGCGGCGGCGGAGAAGGCGGGGAAGGGCGTGCTGGGGGTCCGCGCCGGCGCCGGAAGGTGAGAGGGCCGTGCGGCGCCGGAAGGTGAGAGGGCCGTGCGGTGCCGGACAGATCACGGCACCGCACGGCCCTGGTCAGACCGGTCGAGCCCGCGAGGGGCTCGGCCCTACCGCTCGGCTCAGCTCAGGAGTTCCACCTCCGCCAGCGTCGCCGTACCGGTCGGCACGAGTCGATAGTGCGCGTACGAGCCGGGGCGGGCGACCGTGAAAACCCTGGTCTGCTGGTCCCAGGCGAAGGATTCGCCCGAGCGGCGGTCCAGGGTCTTCCACTTCTTGCCGTCCTTCGACCCCTGCAACGTCCAGCCGCGCGGCGCCTTCGCCTTGTCGGCGGGGGAGGTCAGCGTGTACTGCACGGCCTTGGTCCTCTTGTCGACCGGCAAGGTCACGGCGGAGTCCACACCGGCCTCGGTGGCCGAGGAGTCGTCGAAGAGCGCGCCCGCACCCTTGAGGGCGTCCTCGCGAGGCGACGGAACCTTGTCGTCCTTCGTGATCGACACGGGCTGGGCGTTCTTGCCGGAGCCCCAGGCCGAGGGCTTCGGGCCCATGTCGAATTCGAGGGTGCCGCCGCGCGCGACCACCTCGTGCGGCAGGGCGGTCGACATCCACTTCTTGCCGTTGACCTTGAGCCCCTGCACGTACACGTTCTTCGCGCTGTTCTTCGGCGCCTTGACGACCAGGTCGCGGCCATTGTCGAGGTGCACGGTCATCTTCGTGAACTGCGGCGATCCGATGGCGTACTCGCCGCTGCCCATGACCAGGGGGTAGAAGCCGAGCGAGGAGAAGAGGTACCAGCCGGACTGCTCGCCGTTGTCCTCGTCGCCGTGGTAGCCCTGGCCGATCTCGCTGCCCGTGTAGAGGCGGGAGAGGACCTCGCGGACCTTCTCCTGCGTCTTGTACGGCTGCCCGGCCGCGTCGTACATGTACGCGACGTGGTGGGCGACCTGGTTGGAGTGGCCGTACATGCCCATGCGGACATCGCGCGCCTCGGTCATCTCGTGGATGACGCCTCCGTAGGAGCCCGCGAACTCGGCGGAACCGGTCTCGGGGGTCGCGAAGTACGTGTCGAGCTTGTCGGCGAGGCCCTTGCGGCCCCCGTACAGGTTCGCCAGACCGCGCGAGTCCTGCGGCGCGGTGAAGGCGTAACCCCAGGCGTTGGTCTCCGTGTAGTCGTGGCCCCACACGCGTGGGTCGAACTTCTCCGAAGGCACCCGCCAGCCGCCCTTGGCGTCCTTGCCCTGGAAGAAGCCGGGCTTCGTGCCCGCGCCCGCCGCCTTGTCGTCGAACAGGTTCACGTAGTCGCGGGCGCGGTTGAGGAAGTACTCGGACTCGTCCTTGTAGCGCTTGACGCCCGTCTTCTTGAAGAGGGCGGCGCCCATGCGGGAGATGCCGTAGTCGTTGAGGTAGCCCTCAAGCGCCCACGACAGGCCCTCGTGCGTGTCGCTGCTCGTGTAGCCGAGGAACGGCGAGGTCTTCATGCCCTTGCGGCCGACGCCGGAGCTCGGCGGCACCACCGTCGCGTTCTTCAGCGCCGCCTCGTACGCGGCCTTCGCGTCGAACTTCACGCCCTTGACGTACGCGTCGGCGAAGGCGACGTCGGAGGATGTGCCGGTCATCAGGTCGGCGTAGCCCGGCGAGGACCACCGCGAGGTCCAGCCGCCGTCCTTGTACTGCTGCACGAAGCCGTCGACCAGCTCACCCGCCTTCTCGGGAGTGAGCAGGGAGTAGGCCGGCCACGTCGTGCGGTACGTGTCCCAGAAGCCGTTGTTGACGTACGGCTTGCCGTCGACGATCTTCGCGCCGGTGTGGGTCGGGGTGTCGGGGCCGGTCTGCGGGGAGAAGGGCGAGGCGTACTTGTACGTCGCCCTGCCGCCTGCCCCGCGCACCTTCTCGAAGCCCGAGTTGGGGTAGAGGTACAGGCGGTAGAGGGACGAGTAGAGCGTCGTGCGCTGTCCCTCGCTCGCGCCCTCGACCTCCACCTTGCCGAGGATGTCGTCCCACGCCCGCTGGGCGCGGTGCTTGACGCGGTCGAAGGACGTGCCGGACGGGATCTCCTGGGCGAGGTTGGCCTTCGCCTGGTCCAGGCTGATCAGGGACGTCGCGAGGCGCAGGCCGACCGTGCGGTCCTTGCCCGGCTGGAAGCGCAGGTAGCCGGTGACGTCGCCACCGCCGCCGCCCTCCAGCTTGCCGCCCGCCGTGACGGGCGTGTCGAAGACCCCGTACACGAAGAGACGCGTGGCGCCCGTCGACAGGCCGGACTTGACGTCCGAGAAGCCGGAGACGACGCCCTTGTCCTTGTCGAGGGTCAGGCCGCCCTTCTCCGAGACGTTGTCGAAGACGACGCTCGCGTCGTCACCCGGATAGGTGAAACGCATCATCGCGGCGTGGTCGGTCGGCGCCATCTCGGCCTTCAGGCCGTTCTCGAACGTCACGCCGTAGTAGTGCGGGCGCGCCGTCTCCTTCTCGTGCCGGAAGGGCAGCGCCCGCTTGGTGCGGGACGCGTCCGGGGTGTCCTTGGCGACCGAGGGCATCAGCTGGAACGTCTGGCGGTCGCCCATCCACGGGCTCGGCTCGTGGCTCGCGCCGAACGCCTGCATCGTCGGCAGATTCTCGTCGTTGTTGCCGCGCGCGTAGTCGTACAGCCAGCTCAACGAGCCGGCGTTGGTCACCGGCGTCCAGAAGTTGAAGCCGTGCGGGACGGCCGTCGCGGGGAAGTTGTTGCCGCGCGAGAAGCCGCCGCTGGAATTGGTGCCGCGCCGCGTGTCGGCGTAGTCGGAGGGGTGCGCCTTGGGCTTCGCGGGCGCCTTCTCCTTCAGGGACACGTCGTCGAGCCAGCCGCGGAACTTCGCCGGGCCCCTGGGCGCGTCGTACGCGACGAGGATGCGGTCCACCGTCCTGCCGCGGGCGACGTCACCGATGCGCGCGTCGACGTTGTTCCACTGGTTGACGTAGAGCGCCTTGGCCGCGCCCTGGCCCCGCGGGGTCAGCGGGAAGCCGTGCTGGTCGACGGCGCTGAGGTCACTCAGATAGGTGCCGTCGGTGAAGGCCAGGTCCACGGCCACGTTCGTGGCGGCGTAGTCCAGGTCGCCCTCGGCCATCGACGGGAAGATCCGGTAGCCCAGCTCGGTGTCCCTGCCCACCTTCACGTCGACGTCGAAGACCTTGTTGTACGAATAGCCGCGGCCGTCCGCCTTGTGGCTGCCCGCGTAGCGCAGCGCCTGCGTCCCGGTGAACCCGGCACGGGACTTGGCGGTGGGGGAGCCGCTGGGACCGCGGTCCACCAGGCTCAGCATGTCCTCGGGCGCCGGGGCCTCGGTCCCGCCCACCGACAACTGCACGTCGGCCAGCTGGAGGGCGTCGCTCGCGCCGTTGTTCGCGGTGACGTCGAGGCGGTAGTGCGCGTACGCCGAGGAATTCTCGAAGTCGTACTTCCTCGTCTTGTGGCGGCCGTCGAAGCGTTCCCCCGCGCGCTCGTCGAGGACCTTCCAGTCCTTGCCGTCGGTGGAACCCTTCAAGGTCCAGTCCTTCGGGTCGCGCTCGGCGTGGTCGTTGGCCGAGGTCAGCGCGTACGTCACGACCTTGGCGGGCTCGTCGAGGTCGAACTCCGCCCAGCCGTCCTTCGCGAACGTCAGCCATTTGCTGGTCGCCTCGCCGTCGACGAGGTTCGCCGCCACCTCACCCGATCCGGTGTTCTCGCCGCTGGCCCGCACCTCGGTGACGTGGTCGTTCACGCTGCCGGGCAGCCCGGAGCTGAACTCGCCGTTGACGCCCGAGGCCTTCTTCCCGCCGTCGGGGCTCGTCTCGACGGTGTTGCGCCAGTCGGGTTGTGTCTCCCCCTTCTCGAAGGACGAGAAGAACTCCCGCTCCGCGCGGGGCGATTGCTCCGGCCCGGCGGTGGCGGCTCCCTGCGCCGCCACGACGAGCGCGAGCGCCAGCGTCCCGGCGGCGACCGCCGAACGGGGGCCGGGACCGGGTGGACGGTTGAGTATGTAACGAGGTCTGCGAGCCGAGTGCGGCATCCCCGAGACCCTCCTTGGAAGTTGGACAACGTTGTCACGATCGCTGCGCAAGCTCTAGTAGGGAGTCAAGTGCCGATGGGTGTCAAGGTTGTTGACGGGGGTGGTGAGCCGTCCGGGCGCATGTGTGTCGCGTGGGTGTGCGGGGCGCGGGCGCGTACGGGTCGCGGCGGTGCGCGCCGTCCGGACGGCGGCGCGCTGTGGGAAAGTCCATGGAAACCGGCGCGAAAGTCCAGGGGTTCCGGCGATGATCTGCGAGAGGTTCTCAGCGGGGATCACCGCAGGTCTCAACTCGGCAAACGCCGCTGACCAAAGCTGTATTCGATCTTGCTCACCCGGCCGCGAGTGGACTATACCGGTCGGCGCCCAGCTTCACACCACCGCGGTGCCGGGGAGGGTCCGGTTCACCGCCTGAGTCCTACGAGAAGGCGAGGACTTGAGCATGGGATCCACCAGCGTCAACCGTCGTGATGTCATGAAGAGGGCGGCAGCCGCCGGTCTGCTCGCGGTGCCGGCCGTCGGGGCGCTGAGCTCCTGCGCAAGCGGTGGCGGCGACGGGAACAAGGCCGAGAAGGGCGAGAAGACCAAGAAGAACCCGCTCGGCGTCAAGGACGACGCGGGCCTGACGGTCTACATCTTCAACGGCGGGTACGGCGACAAGTACGCCCAGTTCGTCACGGACATGTACGACAAGAAGTATCCCAAGGCCGATCCGGAGCAGAAGCCCACCGAGAAGATCGCCACCCAGGTCCAGCCGAAGATCGTCCGCGGCAAGCCCACGGCGGACGTCGTCAACAACTCCGGCGCCGACCAGATGAACATCGGCAAGCTCGTCCACAACAAGCAGGTCGCCGACTTCAGCGAGATGCTCGCCGCGCCCTCGTGGGACGACCCGAAGGTCACCGTGCGCGAGACCCTGGTGCCCATCGTCGAGCAGATGGGCCGCTTCGGCGGCAAGGAGTGCTACCAGCTCAACATCGCGCTGACGGTGTACGGGAACTGGTACTCCAAGAAGCTCCTTGAGGACGGGCTCGACTCCGCGTACCCGAAGACCTGGGACGAGATGCTCGCGGTCTGCAAGAAGGCCAAGGCCAAGGGCATCCACGGCTGGAGCTACCCGGGCGGCCACCCGCGCTACATGTTCTTCAGCATGTACGCGATGTTCGCCCAGCGCGGCGGCCGTCAGGTCATCGAGGCGATGGACTACCTGGAGCCGGGCGCCTGGAAGAACGACGCGGTCAAGGACGTCTTCGAGGCCTGGGAGGAACTGGTCGCCAAGAAGTACGTGCTCACCGGCTTCGACGGCACCGAGGCCCACACCGAGATGCAGACGGCGTGGACGAAGGAGGGCAAGTGCGTCTTCGTGCCCAACGGCTCCTGGGTGGAGAACGAGGCCAAGGACACCACGCCCAAGGACTTCGCGATGACGGTGGGCGCGACCCCGTCCCTCGACTCGGGCGACAAGATGCCCTTCGGCACGCTCTACGCCCCCGCGGGTGAGCCCTTCATCGTCCCCGCCAAGGCCAAGAACGTGCAGGGCGGCCTGGAGTGGATGCGGATGATGTACAGCAAGGAGGCCTCCGTGAACCTCTTCAAGGAGGTCGGCTCGATGCCCGTCGTCAAGGGTGCCATCGACGGCCTGAAGCTCCCCTCCGGCACGGCGAGCGCCCAGGCGGCGATCAAGGCGGCCGGGGACAACATCGTCATCCCTCAGTTCATGGACTGGTACAACGAGCTGTTCCGCGAGGACTTCAACAACATGATCCACAAGTTCATGCAGGGCCAGATCGGGGCCAGGCAGGCGATGGACACCATGGAGAAGGCCGCGGACCGGATCAAGAACGACCCCGACATCACCAAGATCAAGAAGGCGTGACCGGACGGGCGGGGCTGAGCAGCGTGAAGACCGACACCAGGGTGGGCGGTTCCCCACCTCCCAAGAAGCAGGCGGACCCGGGGCCCGGACCGAGGCCGGTGAGCGGACTGCTGTTCGCCCTGGCGGTGGTGCTGCCGCCCCGCTTCACCCCCGAGCGGGTGCGCTACGACCGGCGCTACCGCACGCTCGACAAGTACCGCTTCATCGTGGGCTTCCTCGCCGTGCCGCTCGCGTTCTACGCGCTGTTCGTCGTCTCGCCCTTCCTCCAGGCGATCTACTACTCGTTCACCGACTGGTCCGGCGGCCCGGTCGCGAACTTCGTCGGCTTCGACAACTACCGCAAGATGTTCAACGACGAGCGCTTCTGGGACTCCCTGGAGGTGAGCGCCCTCCTGCTGCTCATCGCCCCCGCGATCACTCTGGTCCTCGGCATGTTCTTCGCCTACATGATCACCTCGGGCGGCCGGCACCGCAGGGGCCGGGCCATCGCGGGCGTCGCGGGCTCCTCGCTCTACAAGGTCGTCTACTTCTTCCCGCAGGTGCTCTCCGTCGCCATCATCGCCGTGGTGTGGGGGCGCGTCTTCAACACCAACAGCGGCCTCATCAACGGCGGCCTCGACAAGGCCGGCATCGAGGGGCCCGCCTGGCTCGGCGGCGACGAGACCCTCGGCATCATCTCGCTGCTCACCGTGATCAGCTGGAGCTTCATCGGCTTCTACGTCGTGCTGTTCTCCGCGGCGATGGGATCGGTGCCCAAGGAGATCTACGAGGCAGCGCTCCTCGACGGCGCGGGCCGCGCCCGCACCTTCTTCAACGTCACGCTCCCGCTGATCTGGGACACCGTGCGCACCGGCTGGATCTACATGGGCATCCAGGCGCTCGACACCTTCGCGATCTGCCTGGTCATGGTGCCCCCGCACGTCCTGAAGGTGACCCCGGTCTTCCTCTACGAGCGGTTCAGGGACGGCCAGTACGGCTACGCCACCTCCATCGGCGTCGTCCTTCTCGTCCTCAGCATGGCGTTCTCCCTGATCGTCATGCGGCTCGGGAACCGCGACCGGATCGAATACTGAGACCGCGGGAGCCACGCATCATGACCACGACCACCACCTCCGCGCCGCGTCCCGAGACCGTCGCCGCGCCCCGCGGTACGAAGGAGACGGGCGGCGCCACCCTCAACGTCTTCTCGCACGCCTTCCTCGTCCTGTGGGTCGTCCTCGCCGCCGGGCCGCTGATCTGGGTCGCGCTCACCGCGTTCCGCCCCTCGGCCGAGATCCTCAGCGACCCGATGGGCTGGCCCGCCTCCTTCCACTGGGAGAACTTCTCCAACGCCTGGAGCAAGGCGAGCATCGGGCGGTACACCCTCAACTCACTGATCATCCTCGCCGGTTCGCTGACCGGCACCATGCTGCTCGGCTCGATGGCGGCCTACGTCATCGCCCGCTTCACCTTCCCCGGCAACCGCCTCGTCTTCATGCTGTTCGCGGGCGGCATGATGTTCCCGGTCATCCTCGCCCTGGTGCCGCTCTTCGCGGTCATGGAGAACTTCGGCCTCCTCGACACCCGGCCGGGGCTGATGATCGCGTACATCGCGTACTCCCTGCCGTTCACCACCTTCTTCCTGACCTCCTTCTTCCGCACGCTGCCGACCGGCGTGCAGGAGGCGGCGATGGTCGACGGGGCCTCGCACACCCGCACCTTCTTCCAGATCATGCTGCCGATGGCCAAGCCCGGCCTGGTCAGCATCGGCATCTTCAACTTCCTCGGCCAGTGGAACCAGTACCTGCTGCCGCTGCTGCTCAACAGCGAGGACGAGAAAGCCTACGTACTGCCGCAGGGGCTCGCCTCCCTGGCCGTCTCGCAGGGCTACCGGGGCGACTGGGGCGCGCTCTTCGCGGGCCTGACGATCGCGATGCTCCCGGTGCTCGTCGTCTACGCGGTCTTCCAGCGACAGGTACAGGCCGGTCTGACCGCAGGAGCCGTCAAGTGACCTGGTGAGGCAGGTGATTTCAGGTTGGCCACGAAAGTGGTCTAGGCCTGTCGAGGCGAATCGGGCCGTGAGTAGTCTCTGCGCCACGGCGCCGCGGGGGGCGACCGGACGCGCGCAAGTCGACACCGATGTCGAAGGGTTGAACCATCATGAGGAATCGAATAATCGCCACCGGTGCGGCAACGGTCGCCATGGCCCTTGGCCTCACCGCCTGCGGCGGTGACAGCGACAGCGGCGACAGCAAGACGATCAAGCTCGTCGCCGCCGACTACGGCGACAAGGCCTCCAACGCCTCCAAGGTGTACTGGGCCGAGGTCAAGAAGGAATTCGAGAAGGCCAACAAGGGCTACAAGGTCGACGTCCAGGTCATCAACTGGAACGAGATCGACAAGTCCGTCAAGAACATGATCCAGGCGGGCAACGAGCCGGACCTGCTCCAGACCGGCGGCTACGCCGACAAGGTCGCCGACGACCTGCTCTACAAGGCGGACGAGGTGATGTCCGCCAAGACGCGCGAGAACCTCATCCCCACCTTCGCCAAGGCCGGCGAGGTCGACGGCACCCAGTACGGCATCCCGTGGGTCTCCTCCAGCCGCGTGATGTTCTACAACAAGGCCGTCTTCAAGAAGGCCGGCATCAAGAGCCCGCCGAAGACGTGGGACGAACTGGCCGCCGACGCCAAGAAGATCAAGGCCAAGAAGGCCGCCGACACCCCCTACGCCCTGCCGCTCGGCCCCGAGGAGACCCAGGGCGAGTCGATGCTGTGGGAGCTCGGCAACGGCGGCGGGTACACCGACGCGGACGGCAAGTACACCATCGACAGCCCGCAGAACGTCGAGACCTTCAACTGGCTGAAGGCCAACCTGGTCAAGCCGGGCCTGACGTACGCCAACCCCGCCTCCACCGACCGCAAGACGGCCTTCGCGGACTTCGCGGCGGGCAAGGTCGGCATGCTCAACGGCCACCCGAGCCTCATCCAGATGGCCAAGGGGGGCAAGGTCGACTACGGCGTCGCCCCCGTCCCCGGCAAGCAGGGCCCGCTGGACGGCACCCTCGGCGTTGCCGACTGGATGATGGCGTTCAAGGACGGCGGCGCGAAGAAGGAGGGCGTGAAGAAGTTCCTGGACTTCACGTACTCCAAGAAGATGCTGGCGTTCGACGAGATGTACAACCTCATGCCGGTCACCCAGGACGCCCTCAAGACCATGCAGAGCAACGGCAAGCACAAGGACCTCGAGCCGTTCTTCGCGGTGCTCCCGAAGGCGAAGTTCTACCCGCTGGGCGACACCTCGTGGGACGTCGTCTCCGCCGAGATGAAGAAGACCGGCGGCAAGGCGGTCTCCGACGACCCGAAGCAGGTCCTCGGCGACCTGCAGAAGAAGGCGGAGACGGCGGCGAGCGAGGCCAAGTAGCCGCACGGGCACGGCCGTTCGCTCACCTCACCACCCCACACCCCGTTCGCTAGGAGTCCTTGTGTCCCTGAAGGCCCCTCCGTCCCCGGCCGACTCCGGCCGGGGACGGGGCGGGCGCGCACCCGGGCCGGTGAGCCGCCGCAGCGGCATCGCCCGGCTTGGCCCGCTGCCCTGGATAGCGCCCGTCATCCTGCTGATCCTCGCCGTGGTCGTCTGGCCCGTCGTCGAGCTGATCCGCACCTCGTTCCTCAACATCTCCATCGCCGGCAAGGTGCGCGGCAGCGCCGGGACCGACAAGTTCAAGAAGCTCTTCGAGGAGAGCGACCTCGGGGCCGTGCTGCTCTGGACGGTGGTGTGGACGGTCGTCGTCGTCACCGTGACGATGCTGCTCTCGCTGGCCCTCGCCCAGCTGTTCAACCAGAAGTTCCCCGGCCGCCGCGTCACCCGCTGGGCGCTCATCGCCCCCTGGGCCGCCTCCGTCCTGATGACCGCCATCGGCTTCAAGTGGATGCTCAACCAGACGGCGGGCGTGCTCAACACGCTGATGCTCGACCTCGGCCTGATCGACGACTCCAAGGACTGGCTCGGCAAGCCGGAGACCGCGTGGCCGTGGATGATGGCCGTCGCCGTCTTCGTCTCCCTCCCCTTCACCACGTACACCCTCCTGGCCGGTCTCCAGACCATCCCGCAGGAGGTCTACGAGGCGTCGAGGATCGACGGCGCGGGACCCTGGCAGACGTACCGCCACATCACCCTGCCGATGCTGCGGCCCGCCTTCCTCGTCGGCGTCGTCATCAACCTCATCAACGTCTTCAACTCCTTCCCGATCATCTGGGCCATGACCCAGGGCGGACCGGGCTACGACACCTCCACGTCGATGGTGTTCATGTACAAGCTGAAGGAGACCGACATCGGTGAGTCCGCGGCCATGTCGGTCGTCAACTTCCTGATGGTCGTGGTGCTCGTGCTGATCTTCCTGAAGGTCAGCCGGTGGAACGAGGAGGACTGATGGCCACCGCGACGGCGACCCGCCCCGCGCCCCGGAAGGACGGCGGACCGAACAGGCCCCGGCGCACCTTCCGGCCCCGCACCCTGGTCATCACGGCCTGCGCCTGGCTCCTCGCCGCGGTCTTCCTCGCGCCGTACCTGGAGATGATCGTCACCGCGCTCCGCCCCAAGGAGGAGCTGCGCGACCGCACCTACCTGCCCAAGAACCTGGAGTGGGGCAACTTCATCGACGTCTGGAAGGAGTCCGAGCTCGGCCAGAACCTCCAGGTCACGCTGCTCGTCGCGGGCGGCGCGACCCTCCTGGTCCTGCTCGTCTCGCTGCCCGCCGCCTACTACACGGCGCGCATGCGCTACCGCGGCCGGAAGATCTTCCTGCTCCTCGTCCTCGTCACCCAGATGTTCCAGCCCACCGCCCTCCTCGTCGGCCTCTACCGCGAGTTCCACGAGCTGGACATGCTCAACTCGGTCTGGACCCTGATCCTCACCAACGCGGCGTTCAACCTCGCCTTCGCGGTGTGGATCCTGACGGCCTACATCAGCTCCATCCCGCCGGAGCTGGAGGAAGCCGCCATGGTCGACGGCACCAGCCGCTTCGGGGCCATGATCAAGGTGACGCTGCCGCTCGCCCTGCCGGGCGTCGTCACAGCCGTGATCTTCACCTTCATCACGTCCTGGAACGAGTTCGTGATGGGCCTGACCCTGACGACCGAGCCGGAGAAGCAGCCGCTGACCGTCGGCATCAACAACTTCATCGGCAACTACACGGTGCAGTGGAACTACCTCTTCGCCGCCTCCGTGGTCGCGATCATCCCGGTCATCGTGCTGTTCGCCTTCATCGAGAAGCACGTCGTGAGCGGACTTACGGCGGGCTCGGTGAAGTAAACCGCCCCCGAAAGGACCGGCATGCCGCCAGAATTGGGGGCATGGCGAGTCGAGTGCAGTTGGAGCGGGAGATCCGGGCGCTCCCCGAGGAGACGGCCGTCCGGGCCCTCGCCGTCGTGGTGGAGGAGCGGGGGCTCCTCGCCGAGGCGGGCCGGTGCCCCTGGGGCGACGCCGAGCTGACGGAGGCGGCGACCGCCGGGGACCTGGCAGCGTACCTGCCGCCGGGCCGCCCGGAGGTGACCGAGGGCGAACTCGCGCGCGCCACCCTGGAGTACGTGGCGTCGCGGGACGAGGACATGGCACGCACGGTCGGCGAGGCCGTCGACTACGCGCGCTCGCCCATGGAGCGCTTCGAACCCGTGGCGCTCTCGGGCACCGTCCTGGTCGTCGTGCTCCTCCAGACCGAGGTCGCCGTGAAGCGGGACACCCGGGGCAGGTGGAGCTTCACCCTCCACAAGCGGGCCATGAAGGACGCCGCCCTGGGCCGGGTCTTCACGGCCCTGCTCACGCGGCTCACCGGCGGGAAGTAGCCGGCGGTCGGCCGGGGGAGCGGGGGCGCCGTGGCGGTGTCGAAGCGGGCGGCGTACGCCTGGCGGTGCGAGAAGTGCGGCCGGGGGTGCGAGGCCCCGGTGTGGCGCGTCGTCGACGCCCGCGAACGGGCCGACGTCCTGGCGGCGCCGGACGCGGGGCTGGCGTGGGTGGAGTGTCCCGGGTGCGGGGAGAGAGCGGAGATCGCCGCCCCGCTGCTCGTACTGCGCCCCGGGGAGACGGCGCCGATGCTGCTCGGCCTCTCCATCGAGGAGCTGCGGGGGGATCCGTCCCAGTGGTCCGGGGTCGCCCTGCTCGAAGAGGCCGGGCGGGGCGGGGCCTTCCACGGACACGTCTTCACCGGCAACGCGATCCCGCTGCCCCGCGGACTCGTCCCCGTCGTCCTGTCCCGGGACCTGGAACGCGACCTGACCGAACCCGACTCCGCCTGCGCGGAGTTGGCCCCCCAGGGGCAGCCGACCGTCGACAACTACGGGACCTTCCTGCACTACCTCGCGGAGAGCCATGAGGAGATCCGGATCGAGCGGCTGCTGTACGCCGTAGTGGCGAGCCCGCCCGACGAACTCGCCGAACTGGTGCGCACGGAACCGGAGCTGACCGAAGGCACCAAGCTGCGCGACGCCGGACGCGAGGAGCTGCGTGCGGCCACCGGCACCCCACTCGAATCGGCGCTGCGGCGGCGGCAGGACCTCCTTGACGAGCTCTGCGACGGCCGGACCCCGCCCGACGAGGCCATGCGGCGCTACTTCGACTCGCTCGGCCGGTTCGGCGGCGATCTGCGCGCCCGTCTCGACGAACTGTACGAGAGCGCCTTTCGCGGCGAGGGGCCCGAGGGCATCGCGCGGGCCCGCGAGGCCCTGCGACTCGCGGCCGACCTCGGCGAGGAGGACCTGGAGACCGAGCTGGCCGACCTGCTCGGCGAACGCCTCGTCACCACCGGGGCGACGGCCGACCTCGCCGAAGGGATCCGGCTCCTCGAACACGCCCTGTCCCGACGGCCCGAAGGCACCCTGGACTGGGTGCGGACGGCCAACAACCTCGCCAGCGCCCACTACGCACGCGACGACGGCGACCGCCTCGAGGTCTGGGAGACCGCCCGTGACCTGCTGGCCCGCGCGAGCACGCTCGACCGCCGCGAACACCCCGAGTACTGGGCCAGAATCCAGACCAACTACGGACTGCACCTCTCCGAGCGGCCCGGCGGGGGACCCTCGGACCTCGCCCTCGGCATCGAGCACATCAGGGCGGGTCTGGCGGAGCGCTCCCCGGAGCGTTCGGTGGTCAACTGGGCCTACTCCCAGGTCAATCTGGGCCTGCTCCTCGCCCGCAGGGCCGAGCCCGAAGACCTCCGGCAGGCCGAGGAGTGCTACCGCGACACACTGCGCCACCTGCGGCCCGACGACGCCCCCGCACTGTGGTCGGTGGCGCAGGGCAACCTCGCCGACCTGCTGCTCAACCGCGAGTCCCCGGACGCCCACGGAGCCCGCACCGCCGCCACCGCGGCGCTCGACCTGGCGGCGGCGCGCCCCGGCCTGATCGACGAGGCCCGCGTCACCTGGCTCCTTGCGCGGGCCACCGATCTGATCGACGGGCACGACAGCCCCGGGAGCGTCCGGCTGCGACAGGCGGCCCTGACGGCCGCGCCTCCCGCCATCGCGCCCTCCCTGCATCTCAGGATCGCCAAGGAGCTGATGGACTCCCATGCGGCCACCGGGCGTTGGACGGAAGCGGCCGACGTCGCCGAGGACATGCTCACCGCCGTCAGCGCGCTCTACGACGCCCAGGTCACCGTGGAGAGCCGCCGCGGGGTCCTCCTCCAAGTGGACCGGCTCGCCCGCTGGACCGCCTACCTGCTGGCGCGGGCGGGCCGCCCCGAGCGCGCGGTCGAGGCGCTGGAGCGCGGCCTCGCCTGCGAGCTCTCGGCGGTGGCGGGACGCGGAGCGGCGGAGCTGACGCGACTCGAACGCGTCGACCCCCTCCTGGCCGAGCGCTACACCCGGGCGCGGGCCCGGTACAGCTCCTCGGTCACGGAACCCGCGGCGGCGGCCGAAGGCCCGCTCACCCCCGGGACCCGCGGGCAGGCCGACGCCGAACGCGCCCTGCGCACGGTGGTCGAGGAGGTCCGGGCGATCCCCGGCTTCGAGGAATTCCTGCGCACCACGCAGGTGCGGGACATCGCCAGGGCCGCGGGCGGGGTGCCGCTCGCCTATCTGGTGAACGCGCCGTGGGGGAGCTACGTGCTCATCGTCTCCAGCGACGGCGACGGCGACGGCGACGGCGACGGCGACGGCGATGGCGGCCACGGTGGTGGCGGTGGTGGCAGGGCGGGCGGCGGCGGTGGGCCGACCGTACGGGCCGTGCACGTCCCCGAGATCAGCAGCGTCACCCTCCTCCACCTGCTCGTGATCGACCCGGAGGACGAGAGAGCGGGCCTGTGGCTCGTGCAGCAGGGGACGCGGCTGACGCGCCGCCGGGAACTCCCGGCGACCCTCGGCCGCCTCGGTGTCCTGGAACCACTCGTGCGCCCGCTCGCCGACCTCCTCGGACAGGACGCACGACATGAGGCCGTCGTCGTACCGACCGGCCTGCTGGGCCTCGTGCCCCTGCACGCCGTGCCGCTGGGCCCCGGTGGTGCCGACGGAGCGCTGCAAGTCCTCGACGACGTGGGGACGTTGGCCCTCGCCCCCTCCGCGGCCGTCCATGCCGCGTCCCGGGCACGGGCCGAGCGGCCCCGGGAAGCCGTGCCGCGCCTCGTGACCGTCACGGACCCGGACGGCTCGCTGCCCGGCAGCCGCGGTGAACGCGCCGAGATCGCCGCGCTGTTCGCGGCCAGGGGCGAGGTCAGCAGCGCGGTGGGGGACGAGGCGACGGTGGGCTGGGTGCTCGCTCACCTCGCCGAGGCGTCGTACCTGCACCTGAGCTGTCACGGGAGGGCCGGCCCCGAGGGGCGGGGCGGTTCGCTGGTGCTCGCCGACGGCCACCTCGACATGGACACCCTCGTACGGCACCAACTCCCTTCGTGCAGGCTGGCGGTGGCCAGCGCCTGCCAGTCCGGGCACTACGACATCATCGAGGCCCCCGACCAGTTCCTCGGGCTACCCGCCGGGTTCCTCCAGGCGGGCGCCGCCTGCGCCGTGACGAGCCTGTGGCAGGTGGACGACCTGGCGACCGCCTTCCTGATGACCCGCTTCCACGAACTCCTCGCCCTCGGCCACGCCCCCGTACCCGCGCTGCGGCGCTCGCGCGGCTGGCTGCGCAGGCTCACCCGGGACGAGCTGACGCGGTACACGCGGGCGCACCCGCATCTCGCGGAGCCGGCCGGGCGGTACGCGGGGCAGGCGAGCCCGGCGGACGAGCGACCCTTCGCTTCGGCCGTGCACTGGGGGGCGTTCACGGCGTGGGGGACATGACACAGGCGTCTGAGAGCCTGTGTCATATCCCCGGCCGGGTGGTCGTCGTCTGGCACGCACGCTCGCCGCGTTGCCGAAAAGCCCTAGTAGCTCCGCTACGAGGGCTTCCCGGCGCCTTGCGATCGCACGCACCAGACGACGCCCACTGATCCGACCGGGGATATGACACAGGCTCTGATGTTGAAAGACAAGCTGAGAGCCTGCCTGTGAGGCGGTCCGTCAGCCTCTCCTCGTCGGGCCGTACGGGCCGAGGCTGTAGTCGGCGGAGCCGCCAGGAGCCTGCGGGGCGTCGACCCGTATGACGGTGTAGCGCCCCGCGGCAAGGCCCGAGACGGTCACCGTCACCGGGTAGCGGGCCTCACGGCCCTCCGCGCAGCTCGGGGTGCAGACCCGTTCGCGCCCCTGGCCGGTGGCGCGGGCGGTGGGCGTGCCCCAGCCCGTCCACGTCAGGGCGTCGAGCCCGGACCCGCCGTCGCCGCAGGCGAGCAGCAGCGAGGCGGGCCGGTCCAGGGCCTGCCCGCCGCAGTCGGCGATCGCCGCGGGGCGGGTGCTCGGGCGCGTCCGGACCTTCGTCGGGGCCTGCCGCGAGGGCTCGGGGTCAGGTGAGGGTCCGGTCTCGGGGGTGGCCGGCGCTTCGACCGGGTCCTCCGTCGGCAGCCGAGGCGCCTCGGTGGCCCGTTCCGCTGCCGTGTCCGGGGTTTGGTCCGAGGTCGCCCGCGCCGCGGTCGGGGTGGCCCGAGGACGGGTCCCGGTGGTGTGCTCGCTCTCGCGTCCGGAGGTCGTCAGGGTGTGGACGGCCGTGGCGGTCAGCGCGCCGACGGCCACGGCCGCCACCGCGGCGACGGCGAGCGTGCGCCGGGACGGCCGCCGCGGCGGCTCCGCGGGCGGGGCCTCGATGACGACGGTCCGTTCGGCGGTCCGTTCGGTGGCCCGGTCGTCCACGCGGCTCGCCAACTCGGCCCGCAGCCGGGCGATCTCGGCCTGCTGGGCGGCGATCAGCTCGTGCACCTCGGTCGGCCAGGGGCGTGCCGACGGCGCGATCCGGCCGATGTCCACGAGGAGTTGAGCGGGCGTCGGCCGCTCCCGCGGGTCCTTGGCGAGGCAGCGGGCGACGAGGGGCCGGAGCGTCGCCGGGCAGCCCGGAGAGGTCGGGTTCGGTGTGCACGATGTTGTACAGGGTCTGGGGCACGCCGGGTCCGGTGAACGGGCCCTTGCCCGTACATGCCATGACCAGCACCGATCCCAGGGAGAACACGTCGGCGGCCGGACCCGGTGGCTGCCCCTCGGCCTGTTCCGGGGACATGAAGCCGGGGGAGCCGACCAGCAGGCCCGAGCCGGTCGGCTCGGTACCGTCCTCGCTGTCGGCCGCCCGCGCGATGCCGAAGTCGATCACCCGGGGGCCGTCGTCGGCGAGCAGGACGTTGGACGGTTTCAGGTCACGGTGCACCAGTCCCGCCCGGTGGATGTCCACCAGGGCGGAGGCCAGTCCGGCCGCCATGCGCAGCACCGCCTCCTCCGGCAGCGCGCCGACCGACGCGACCGCTTCCTGCAGTGAGGGGCCCGGCACGAACTCCGAGGTCAGCCATGGTTCGGCCGCGTCCGAGTCGGCGTCGGTCACCGCGGGGGTGTGCACGCCCGACACCTTGCGGGAGGCGGCCACTTCGCGGCGGAACCGCGCCCTGAAGCCGTCGTCCGTGACGAACTGCTCGTGCACCTGCTTCAGCGCGACCAGGCGGCCGTCCGGGGCGCTGCTCAGCAGGACCCGCCCCATGCCGCCCCGGCCGAGCTCCGCGATCGTGCGGTACCGCCCGACCTCGGTCGGATCGCCCGCCGTCAGCCGTTCCATCGCGCCCCCGTCCCACCCTGTCCGCTACATCTGACGGTCCGTCCAACAACGTAGGGAACGAAGGAAGCAGGTGTCCCCGGTATGCGCGAGGTCGGCCGATTCCGACACCTCTTACACACATCAGGGCCTCACGCGACACGGCGGACGGCGGCCGTGTCACGGTCGGCGGCGTGGCCGTGCGGAGCTGGTCCGTCCGGTGAGCGGCCCAGGAGGGAGAAGCTCACCCGGGCCGGATCCCCGTCAAGGACTTGACTGCGGCATCTCCTACAGCTGAGTTTGGAGTTCACAACTTGTACATGGCCCGGCACCCGCTCAGGGGGCCGGTGTCACGGGGGGCTCCAGAGCCGTCCGAAAGAGGGCAAAGGGTGGATGAGTCAATGGAGACTCCGGGGTCGCAGTCGTCTCTGCACCGGGCCAATCTCGAGCGGGTCGTACGCGCCGTACGCCTCGCCGGATCGCTCACGCAGGCGGAGATCGCGAGGACGACGGGCCTGTCGGCCGCGACGGTCTCCAACATCGTCCGGGAGCTGAAGGACGGCGGCACGGTCGAGGTCACGCCCACCTCCGCGGGCGGCAGGCGGGCCCGCAGCGTCTCGCTCAGCGGGGACGCGGGCATTGTCATCGGCGTCGACTTCGGCCACACCCACCTGCGCGTGGCGATCGGCAACCTCGCCCACCAGGTGCTCGCAGAGGAGTCCGAGCCGCTGGACGTGGACGCGTCCGCCGCGCAGGGCTTCGACCGGGCCGAGCAGCTGGTCAGCAGGTTGATCGCGGCCACCGGAGTGGACCGTACGAAGATCGCGGGCGTGGGGCTCGGCGTGCCGGGACCCATCGACGTGGAGTCCGGCACCCTCGGCTCGACGTCGATCCTGCCGGGCTGGACCGGCACCAAGCCCGCCGAGGAGCTGGGCGGCCGGCTCGGCGTGCCCGTGCACGTCGACAACGACGCCAACCTCGGCGCGCTCGGCGAGCTGGTCTGGGGGAGCGGCCGGGGCGTCAAGGACCTCGCCTACATCAAGGTCGCCAGCGGTGTGGGCGCCGGGCTCGTGATCAGCGGGCGGATCTACCGGGGGCCCGGCGGCACCGCGGGCGAGATCGGGCACATCACGCTCGACGAGTCGGGCCCGGTCTGCCGCTGCGGCAACCGCGGCTGCCTGGAGACCTTCACCGCCGCCCGCTACGTGCTGCCGCTGCTCCAGTCCAGCCACGGCACGGACCTGACCATGGAGCGGGTGGTCGGCCTCGCGCGCGACGGCGACCCGGGGTGCCGACGGGTGATCGCGGACGTCGGGCGGCACATCGGCAGCGGCGTCGCGAACCTCTGCAACCTCCTCAACCCCTCCAGGGTCGTGCTCGGCGGCGATCTCGCGGAGGCCGGTGAGCTGGTGCTCGGGCCCATCAGGGAGTCGGTCGGGCGGTACGCGATCCCGAGCGCGGCGCGTCAGCTGTCCGTCCTGCCCGGGGCGCTCGGCGGGCGGGCCGAAGTACTCGGCGCGCTGGCCCTCGCGCTCAGCGAGATGGGCGATTCAACCCTTTTGGATGGAACGCTGCCTGCGGGCACACCTGCCTTCACTTAGATAACGCATGGCACCGTTGTCATCTCGTTAAGGATTTACTCCTTGACGCTGGTGTGGCGGCCGAGTTGACTTCGAGCCACCTCGGCCGCAACGACGCGGCCTCGTCAGGGAGGCACCCCACCATGAACGCAATGACGCGTCGCGTCGTCATAGGCACGGCCGCGGTTTCGATGGCACTGGCCATGACCGCGTGCGGCAAGGCCGGCGACGACGACGACAAGAGCAGCGGCGGCGACGGCAAGACCATCGGCCTGCTGCTCCCCGAGAACAAGACCACGCGCTACGAGACCTTCGACCGCCCCATCATGGAGGCGAAGATCAAGGAACTCTGCTCGGACTGCAAGGTCAAGTACAACAACGCCGCTCAGGACATCGAGACGCAGAAGAAGCAGTTCGACGCCCTCGTCACGCAGGGCATCAAGGTCATCATCCTGGACGCGGTCGACTACAAGTCGACGAAGTCGTGGGTCAAGCAGGCCGAGAAGCAGGGCGTGAAGGTCGTCGCGTACGACCGGCTCGCCGAGGGCCCGATCTCCGCGTACGTGAGTTACGACAACGAGAAGATCGGCCGCCTGCAGGGCGGGGCCCTGGTCAAGGCCCTCGGCTCGAAGGCCAAGGACGCCAACGTCGTCATGATCAACGGCTCTCCGACCGACCCGAACGCCCCCTTCTTCAAGAAGGGCGCCCACTCGGTGCTCGACAAGAAGGTCAAGAAGATCGCGTACGAGCAGGACATCCCCGACTGGTCGCCGGACGAGGCGAGCCGCAAGATGTCCTCCGCGATCGACAAGCTCGGCAAGGACGGCATCCAGGGCGTCTACGCCGCCAACGACAGCATGGCGGGCGCCGCCATCACCGCCCTCAAGGGCCGCGGCATCAAGGTCCCCGTCGGCGGCCAGGACGCCGAACTCGCCGGTATCCAGCGCCTGTTGAACGGCACGCAGGACTACACGATCTACAAGCAGATCAAGCCGGAGGCCGAGACCACCGCCGAGATCGCGGTGCGTCTGCTCCAGGACAAGAAGATCGACGCCATCACCGACCGCGAGGTCGACTCGCTCAGCGGCGACGTCAAGGGCATCCCCGCCAAGCTGTACGACGCGCAGGCGATCACCAAGGACGAGGTCGCCGACACGATCGTCAAGGACAAGGTCTACAAGGTCAGCGAGATCTGCACGGCCCAGTACAAGAAGGCCTGCGACGCCGCGGGTGTCAAGTAACGCCCGCTTGCGGTAAGCCCGTTCGTACGGGATGAGCCCCGGGGGCGCGTGAGAGCGCTCCCGGGCGCCCGTACGGGACGGACTCGGGTACCGGTCCGGTGCTCCGCCCCGACACACCGCCCCGCAACCGGGGGGCGGGGCGCCGGATTCGCCTCGACTGTCCTTCTGCACCACCATCCCCGCCGGTCAGGCGGCGAAGGAGATGATTCACGTGTCCGCTACGCCCGTGCTGGCGTTGCGCGGGGTCTCCAAGCGGTTCGGCGCCGTCCAGGCGCTCACGGACGTAGACCTCGAAATCCATGCCGGTGAGGTGGTCGCCCTCGTGGGTGACAACGGCGCCGGCAAATCCACGCTCGTCAAGACGATCTCGGGCGTCCACCCGATCGACGACGGCACCATCGAGTGGGAGGGCAAGGGGGTCCGCATCGGACGCCCGCACGACGCCCAGAACCTCGGCGTCGCCACCGTCTACCAGGACCTCGCGCTCTGCGACAACCTCGACGTGGTGGCCAACCTGTTCCTGGGCAGTGAGCTGAAGACCGCCACCGTCCTCGACGAGATCAAGATGGAGAAGCGGGCCAAGCAGCTCCTCGACACCCTCTCCATCCGCATCCCCAGCGTCCGCATCCCGGTCGCCGCCCTCTCCGGCGGCCAGCGCCAGGTCGTCGCCATCGCCCGCGCGCTGGTCGGCGACCCCAAGATCGTCATCCTCGACGAGCCCACCGCGGCCCTCGGCGTCGAGCAGACCGCCCAGGTACTCGACTTGGTCGAGCGGCTGCGCGAGCGCGGCCACGGCGTGATCCTCATCAGCCACAACATGGCCGACGTGAAGGCCGTCGCGGACCGCGTCGCGGTGCTGCGGCTCGGCCGCAACAACGGCACCTTCTCCGTTGCCGACACCACCAACGAAGAGATCATCGCCGCCATCACCGGCGCCACGGACAACGCCGTGACCCGCCGCAAGGCGCGCTCGGCCCCGGTCACGAAGGAGGACGCGAAGTGAGCGACCTCGCCAAGAACCCGAAGCCCGCGCCCGAAGCCCCCGGCAAGGACACCGCCCCGGGCACCCCGGGCGCCGTGGACACGTCGGCCGCGCCGGTCCCCGCCGTCGACCCGCGCCTGCTCGTCCGCGAGGAGGGCCTGGCCGGCTACTGGACCGAGTTCAAGCGCAAGATGCGCGGCGGTGAGCTCGGCTCGCTGCCCGTCGTCGTGGGCCTGATCCTCATCGCGATCATCTTCCAGCTGAAGAACGAGCACTTCCTGGACGCGAGCAGCCTCGCGAACATCGCGGTCTTCACCTCCGGTCTCGGCATCATGGCCGTCGGCATCGTCTTCGTCCTGCTGCTCGGCGAGATCGACCTCTCGGTCGGTTCCGTGGCCGGCATGGGCGCGGCGGTGTGGGCCGTGCTGAACGTCACACATGAGATGAACGACTGGCTCTCGGTCCTCATCGCCGTACTGACCGGCATGGTCATCGGTGCTCTGCACGGCTTCTTCTTCGCCAAAATCGGCGTGCCCGCCTTCGTGGTCACCCTCGCCGGCTTCCTCGGCTGGAGCGGTGTGCAGATCTGGCTGATGGGCGGCGAGGGCAGCATCAACACGCCCGAGGGCAGCGTCGTCGAGGACCTCACCGGGCACTTCTTCGCGGAGAAGGGCGCCGCGTACGGTCTGGCGGCCGTCGCGATCATCGCGTACGCCGGTTCGCTGCTGCTCGACAGCAAGCGCCGCAGGGCCGCCGCGCTGCCGTCCCGGCCGGTCAGCGAGATCGTGCTGCGCACGGTCGTCGTCGCCGTCCTCGCGGGCGGCGCGGCGTACGAGCTGAACGAGCCCGAGGGCGCCCGCGGCCTGCCGCTGGCCCTGGTGCTCTTCCTCGCCGTCCTGGTGATCGCGGACTTCGTGGCGCGCCGCACCACCTTCGGCCGCCAGGTCTTCGCGGTCGGCGGCAACGCGGAGGCGGCGCGCCGGGCCGGTATCAACGTCGACAGGATCCGCATCACCGTCTTCGCCATCTCCGGCATGCTCGCCGCCTTCGGCGGCCTCTTCATCGCCAGCCTCTCCGGCGGCGCGACGAAGAGCCTCGGCGGCGGCAACACGCTGATGATGGTCATCGCGGCGGCGGTCATCGGCGGCACGAGCCTCTTCGGCGGGCGCGGCAAGGTGTGGTCCGCGCTGCTCGGCATGCTGGTGATCCAGTCCATCCAGCAGGGCCTGAACATGCTCGGCATGGCGAGCGAGATCCAGTTCATGATCACGGGTGCGGTGCTGCTCGCGGCGGTGGTCATCGACTCCGTTTCGCGGCGCACCCAGAAGTCGGCGGGGCGCGCGTAGCGTTCCCCCCGGGTTGATCGCTGCCGGGTCGTGGTGCGTTTTCGGCCGCGGGACGGCGCAGGCTGAGCGCGCGGTTCCCCGCGCCCCTGGTAAGGGGCGCGGGGTCTTCCGTTTGGCGGGTGATGTGGCTCCCGGACGCAAATTGTCGGTGGCGGAACATTAGACTCGACAGACCCGGCAACGCTCGAACAGCACATCTCAGCTCTACTGCAAGGAGGCACGGGTGCCGCTGCTGACCCGCATCACGGGACCGCGCGATCTTGACCGGCTCAGCCCCGAGGAGCTGAACCAGCTGGCGGAAGAGATCCGCGGCTTCCTCGTCGATGCCGTCTCCAAGACCGGTGGCCACCTCGGCCCCAACCTCGGCGTGGTAGAGCTCACGATCGCCCTGCACCGCGTCTTCGAGTCCCCCAAGGACAAGGTCCTCTTCGACACCGGCCACCAGAGCTATGTGCACAAGCTGCTCACCGGCCGCCAGGACTTCGCCAGGCTGCGCAGCAAGGGCGGCCTCTCCGGCTACCCCTCGCGCGCCGAGTCCGAGCACGACGTGATCGAGAACAGCCACGCCTCGACGGTCCTCGGCTGGGCCGACGGCCTGGCCAAGGCCAACCAGGTGCGCGCCAAGGACGACCACGTCGTCGCCGTCATCGGTGACGGCGCGCTGACCGGCGGCATGGCCTGGGAGGCGCTGAACAACATCGCGGCCGCCAAGGACCGCCCCCTCGTGATCGTGGTCAACGACAACGAGCGTTCGTACGCGCCGACCATCGGCGGCCTCGCCGACCACCTCGCCACCCTGCGCACGACCGACGGGTACGAGCGTTTCCTGGCCCGCGGGAAGGATCTCCTCGGGCGCACGCCGGTCGTCGGCAAGCCGCTCTACGAGACGCTGCACGGCGCGAAGAAGGGCCTGAAGGACTTCATCGCCCCGCAGGGCATGTTCGAGGACCTCGGTCTGAAGTACGTGGGCCCCATCGACGGCCACGACATCGAGGCCCTGGAGTCCGCCCTGCAGCGCGCCAAGCGCTTCAACGGCCCCGTCATCGTGCACTGCCTCACCGAGAAGGGCCGCGGGTACCAGCCGGCCGAGGAGGACGAGGCCGACCACTTCCACGGCATCGGCCCGATCCACCCCGACACCGGCCTGCCCGTCGCGGCGGGCGGCATGGACTGGACCTCCGTCTTCGGCGAGGAGATGGTCGAGCTCGGCCGGGAGCGCGACGACATCGTCGCGATCACCGCGGCCATGCTGCAGCCGGTCGGCCTGAAGAGGTTCGCCGAGGAGTTCCCCGACCGCGTCTACGACGTGGGCATCGCCGAGCAGCACGCCGCCGTCTCCGCGGCGGGCCTCGCCACCGGCGGCCTGCACCCCGTCTTCGCCGTCTACGCGACCTTCCTCAACCGCGCCTTCGACCAGCTCCTGATGGACGTGGCGCTGCACAAGTGCGGTGTCACCTTCGTCCTGGACCGCGCGGGCGTCACCGGCACGGACGGCGCCTCGCACAACGGCATGTGGGACATGTCGATCCTCCAGTGCGTGCCGACCCTGCGGATCGCCGCCCCGCGCGACGCCGACCAGGTCCGCCTGCAGCTGCGCGAGGCCGTCGAGGTCGACGACGCGCCGACCGTCGTGCGCTACTCCAAGGGCGCGGTCGGCCCGGCGGTCAAGGCCGTCGCCACGGTCGGCTCCATGGACGTGCTGCGCGAGGCGGGCGCCGACAAGCCGGACGTGCTGCTCGTCTCCGTCGGCGCGCTCGCGCCGATGTGCCTGGAGATCGCCGGTCTGCTCGACAAGCAGGGCATCACCACCACCGTCGTCGACCCGCGCTGGGTCAAGCCGGTCGACGAGGCCATGGCGCCGCTCGCGGAGAAGCACCGCGTCGTCGTCACCGTGGAGGACAACTCCCGTGCGGGCGGCGTCGGTTCGGCCATCGCCCAGGCCCTGCGCGACGCCGGGGTCGACGTGCCGCTGCGCGACTTCGGCATCCCGCCGCGCTTCCTCGACCACGCCTCCCGCAAGGAGATCCTCGCGGAGATCGGCCTGACGGCCCCGGACATCGCCCGGCAGGTCACGGGTCTGGTGGCGAAGCTGGACGGCCGGTTCGAGCGGAACACCGCCGCGGCCGTGGACTCGGTGGAGCCCGCCCGCGACTGAGGTTCGGACGCCACGTCAACACGCACCGCCGACGGGCCGGTTTCAGCACCCTGTACGGGTGGTGGGACCGGCCCATTCGCGTGAATAGGCCCGCGCCGGGGCTTTCGGGGTACTCGCCCTCTCGATCATGTCGGGGACGACAAGCGTGGGAGGTACGCCCGTGAGCAGCACCCTCTTCAGGACGAAGAGCGTCGAGCAGTCCATCAAGGACACCGAGGAACCGGAGCACGCGCTCAAGAAGTCGCTGTCCGCCCTCGACCTCACGGTCTTCGGCGTCGGAGTCATCATCGGCACGGGCATCTTCGTGCTGACCGGAAAGATCGCCAAGGAGACGGCGGGCCCGTCGGTGGCCCTGGCCTTCGTGGCCGCGGGACTCGTGTGCGCGCTCGCGGCGCTCTGCTACGCCGAGTTCGCCTCCACCGTGCCGGTCGCCGGGTCCGCGTACACCTTCTCGTACGCCTCGCTCGGTGAGTTCCCCGCCTGGATCATCGGCTGGGACCTGATCCTGGAGCTCGCGCTCGGCTGCGCGGTGGTCGCGGTCGGCTGGTCGGGCTACCTCCGCTCGCTCCTGGACACCGCAGGGGTGCATCTGCCGCAGGCGCTGAGCGGCACGCACGGGGGGAAGTTCGGCTTCGACCTGCTGGCCTGCGTGCTCGTGCTGATCCTGACCGCCATCCTCGTCGCGGGGATGAAGCTGTCCTCGCGGGTCACCAACGTCATCGTCGCCGTCAAGGTCACCGTGGTCGTCCTGGTCATCATCGTGGGCGCCTTCTTCATCACGGGCGCCAACTACGACCCGTTCGTGCCGCCGAGCGAGCACCCGGAGGGCGGCGGCGGCATCACCGCGCCGCTGGTCCAGCTGATCTTCGGCTTCACCCCGTCGAACTTCGGTGTGATGGGCGTCTTCACCGCGGCGGCCGTCGTCTTCTTCGCGTTCATCGGCTTCGACATCGTCGCCACCGCCGCCGAGGAGACCCGCAACCCGCAGCGCGACGTGCCCCGCGGCATCCTCGGCTCGCTCCTCATCTGCACGATCCTGTACGTCGCCGTCTCCGTGGTCGTCACCGGCATGCAGAAGTACACCGAGCTGTCCACGGACGCCCCGCTCGCGGACGCCTTCAAGGCCGTCGGACACCCCTTCTGGGCGGGCGTGATCAGCTTCGGCGCGGCCGTCGGCCTCACCTCCGTCTGCATGATCCTGCTGCTCGGCCAGACCCGGGTGTTCTTCGCGATGAGCCGCGACGGGCTGCTGCCCCTGTCGTTCTCCAAGGTCCACCCCAAGTTCGGCACGCCGTACCGCTCGACGGTCCTGCTCGGCGGCGTCGTGGCGGTCGTCGCGGGCTTCACCTCCATCGACGCGCTGGCCGAACTGGTCAACATCGGCACGCTCTTCGCGTTCGTCGTGGTGGCCCTCGGCGTCATCCTGCTCCGCAGGCAGCGCCCCGACCTGCCGCGCGCCTTCCGTACCCCGCTGGTCCCGTTCGTACCGGTCCTCTCGGTCCTCGCCTCGCTCTGGCTGATGCTGAACCTGCCTGCGGAGACCTGGCTGCGGTTCGGCGTCTGGATGGTGCTCGGCGTCGTCATCTACTTCGTGTACGGGCGTTCGCACAGCCGCCTGCACCTCCGCGACCGGCACGCTCGCGACGCACGGTAGTCACGCGCCGTTCGTCAGGCATTCCTCTCCGGCCCCGTATGTCCCGATCCGTCGGGGAGTGCGGGGCCGGATAGCGTGCACCGTATGCCCGCGCCGTCCGCCACGTCACTACGCTCCGTACCCGGCCTCCGGGTGCCGGGCCCGCGCAAGGAGCACGTCCCCGACCGGGGTGCCGGGCCGTACTGGTCCCGGCTGCTCCCGCTGCTCGCCGCCCTGGCGTGCGCGACCCGGCTGCCCTCCTTCCGGTGGCCGCTGTGGAATCCGGACGAGGGCTATCTCGCCGTCCAGGCACGGATGTTGGCGGACGGCGGCGCGCTCTACGAGACGGTCGTCGACCGCAAACCGCCGCTCGTCCCCTGGCTGTACGCGGGCGCCTTCGCGCTCTTCGGTGACGGCTCCCTGCTCCCGCTGAAGGTCATGGCGGTGGCCGCACAGCTCCTGACGGCGGTGTTCCTGGTCTCGCTGGCCCGGCGCCGCTGGGGAGGGGGCGCGGGCCGCACGGCGGGCGTCCTGTACCTGCTGATCTCCATCGGCCTGAACCCCGAGGACGCGCAGGCGGCCACCTTCGAGATCTTCATGCTGCCGTGCACGGCGGCTGCCATGTGGTGCGCGGACCGGCGCGGATGGGGTTCCGCCGGGACCGCCGTGGCCTGCGCCTTCCTCGCCAAGCAGACCGGCGGTGCGGTGCTGCTGCCGGTCTGCTGGCTGCTGTGGCGGGCCGGGACGCCCCGCGGGGGCGCCGGGCGTCTCGCGGCCGGGCTCGGCCTCCCCGTCCTGGCCGCCGCCCTGCTGACGACGCCCACGGGCTTCGTCTTCTGGACGGTGACGGGCTCGGGCGCCTACGCCTCCTTCACCGGATCCGAACTCCACGTACTCCTACGGGGTTCGGTGAACGCGACGGTCCTCGCGGCGGCCTGCGCGGGCATCCTCCCGCCGGTCGTACGCGTCCTGCGCATCGCCCGCACCGGCGCGGCCGAGCTGTGGCTCTGGCTCGCCTCATCGACCGCCGCGGTCCTGCTCGGCTTCCACTTCTTCGGCCACTACTACCTCCAACTCATGCCACCGCTCGCCCTGTTGGGGACGGCGGCGCTGCAGATCCTGCCGCGCGAACGGACGGCGCGCGCGATCGTCACCTCCGGCTGCGCGTGCGCGCTCTTCCTGGCCTGGGGGCTGCTCGCGCCACGCCCCGAACTGGTCCACGCCACCCGCATCGCCGAGGCCGTCAGGGCGCACACCGGGCCGCGGGACCGCGTGCTGCTCTGGGGGATGCACCCCGAGACGTACTGGCTGGCCGCCCGCGCCCCCGCGAGCCGGTATCTCACGGCCGGTCTCCTCACCAACTACAGCGGCGGCAGGAACGGCCCCCAGGTGGGCGAGAAGTACGCGGTCGACGGCGCCTGGCCGGTCTTCCGCGCGGAGCTGCGCAGCCACCCGCCGACGGTCGTGGTCGACGACTCCCGGGGCAAGCCGTTCGCCCCCGACCGGGTGCCGTCGCTGCGCCGCTTCCTCACGGTCGGGTACGAGCCGGTGACGCGGGTGGGGGGAGCGGTGGTGTACGTACGGGTGGGGCGGGGCCCTACGAGCGCCGCTGCCAGCCGCGCGTGACGTCCGCCAGTGCCCCGGCGACCGCTCCCCAGTGGTCGCCGCCCTCCCGGATGCGGGGGCCGAACTCGACGTGCAGGAACGGCACGTCGTGTGCGGCGGCGGCCCGCCCCTGCATGTTGGAGCGGCCCGCGAGCGGGCAGGACCTGGCCCAGGCGCGGCAGACGTCGTAGCCCCGCCCGCGCAGGGCGTCGGCGAGGGCGCGGCCCTCGGTGAGGGCCTGCCTGCCCTTGCCCGTGGAGGCGACGATGTCGTGGTCGGGGGCCGACTCGTCGGCCATGCCGTGCAGTTGCAGACCGGGCAGCCCGCGCCGGACCAGTTCGTCGCAGACGGCGTGGAACACGGTGTCCCTGCGGTGCGCGACGTCAGCCTCGTCCCCGCGCCCCGCGTCGCGGTGCGCTCCGGCGAGGACGAGGACGCCGCCGGGGGAGCGGCGCATCAGCTCAGCGCCGAGCCGCTCGGTGTTCCGGTCGGCCACCGGGTGCGGGATCTGCACGGACCAGCGGACCGGATGGTCGAGGTCGATGTAGACGCGGCCCCAGCCGCGCGGCGCCGTGCCGCCCTCGGAGCGGTCGGCGATCTCCGCGTACCGCCGCCCCGCGGACTTGTCGGTGACCGTGCGCACCGCCATGTCCACGTCGGACAGGCGCCGCTCGGCCTGCGGGCGGCGGTGGTCGAGGAGCAGGGCGACGCCCGCGGCGACGGTCTCGCGGTCGGTGCGCGAAGGACGGCGGTACCCGCTGTCCTCGTCGAATCCGGCGGTGTATCCGCTGATCAGCTCGGTGAGCGCGTCGCCGTCCGCGCCGCTCCCGCCGCCGGGTGCCGTACTGGGGCGGCTGTCGTCCGAGCCGGATCCGCCGGTCTCCCCCGAGCACTGCGCGAGGGCGAGAATGGCGGCGGCGACGAGGCCGAGCACCCCGGCCTTCCTGATGATCGTCTTCGACCGGGTGCGGAAATTCTTCATGGTTGTATAAAGATAGCCCTGTGATGACACGCCCCCTCCGCAGGCTTTCCGTGACCTGTGCAGCCTCCTCGCTCCTGCTGGCCGGCACCGCCTGCGGCCCTTTCGGCAGCGACGACAAGCCCGCCGCCGACGGCCCCTCGTTCACCGTCGCCGCAGCGGGCGACATCCTCATCCACCCGCAGCTGACCGAGCAGGCGCGCAAGGACGCCAAGGTCACGGGCAAGGGCGAGAAGGGTCTCGACTTCCGTCCGATGATGGCGGGCATCAAGCCGGTCATCAGCAAGGCCGACCTCGGCATCTGCCACTTCGAGCCGGTGGTCGGCAAGCCCGGCGGCCCCTTCCGCAGCTACCCCGACTTCCTCGTGCCGCCGCAGATCGCCACGGCGGTCAAGGACGTCGGCTACGACCAGTGCTCGTCCGTCTCCAACCACACCCTCGACCACGGCCCGGCCGGAGTCACCCGCACCCTGAACACGCTCGACAAGGCGGGCCTGCGCCACACGGGATCCGCGCGCAGCGCGGCCGAGGCGGCCAAACCGCTCATCACCGAGGTGAAGGGCGTGAAGGTCGCGCAGATAGCCTTCGCCTTCGGGTTCAACGGCCGCGAGGTTCCCAAGGACAAGCCGTGGATCGTCAACCAGAACGACTTCGACGCGATCGCCGCCGCCGAGAAGAAGGCGCGCAAGGCGGGCGCCGAGGTCGTGATCCTCAGCATCCACTGGGGCCGCGAGAACCAGCCCAACGCCAGCGGCCCGCAGCTGAACCTCGCCCGCAGGATCGCGCGGGAGACCGGGATCAACCTCGTCATCGGCCACCACGCGCACGTCGTGCAGCCGATGGAGAAGATCGACGGCACCTGGATCGCGTACGGCCTGGGCAACCAGATCGCCCGGCACGACGTGCCCAACGGGCTGACCGAGGAGGGCGTCGTCGGCTGGTTCGAGTTCGTCAAGCGGGACGGGAAGTGGGACGTCGACGCCAAGTACGTGCCCACCTTCGTGGAGATCCCGCCGGACCCGGACGGGACCGGCGCCCTGCCCAAGGGCGCGGTCAAGGATCACCGGCTCGTGGACGTCGCCGCCGCCCTGCGTGACGGCAAGAACCTCAGTGAGCAGCAGCGTTCCCGCTACCGCCTCGCCTTCGAGCGCACCCAGGGCACGCTGCTCAACCGCGGCGCGAGCAAGGACGGGCTCGAACCGCTGGAGGAGCTGCCCTCCGACTGACGCGGCGGCCGGCCGGAGGGGGACGGTTCACGGTCGGCCGGGGAGCGGCGGCGAGGTGTCCGGCAGGGGTCGACGAGGTGAACGGGATTTGGCTCAAACACCGGGTTGACGCGATCTAGCTCACATTTTATTCGCTCCGTACATCCCTCACCCGGGTACGCACGTCTGACTTCTCCGGAACGCATCACTGTGCGTTCCCGCACCCCGCGTCACTCCAGGAGAGGAGCCCCCCTTGGCCGCTTCGCGCTCGAAGCGGCGGCACAAGGTCCGCCGAAGGACCGACATGTCCCTGTTGGGCGGCATTCGTCCGCCCATCGCCGTACTGTCGGTCCTGCTCCTCGCCCTCGCGGGCATCACCGCCCTGACTCTCGGCAGGGCGGGCCAGGAAGCCGTCCCCAAAGCCGTCAAATCGTCCCAGCAGCACTTCGCCGAGGACGGCGCCATCGCGCTGCGCGCCTCCATCGACGAGTCCGTCACCGACCTCACCCGGACCGCCGAGCTCTTCAGCGCGGGCGACCCGGTGCCCGCCGACGCCGTCCTGGACAAGACCGGCAGCGTCTACCAGAAGTGGATGGGCACGGCGATCGTCGAGATCGCCTCGGGCAAGCTCCTCGCCGCCCGCGGCGAGAACCTCCCGCTGACCGCCATCGACCGCGGCGAGCTGGCCGGCAAGGACGGCCTGGCCCCGCGCATGGTGCGCTTGGAGAACGGCGAGACCCGGCTGCTCTCCTTCGCCCTGCTCACCTGGAAGGGACAGCCGCAGCAGCTCCTGATCGCCTCCAGCAGCCTGCGCTTCCCCGGCATCAGCCTCGGCAAGTTCCGCTCCATCGCCGTCGTCGACCAGGACGGCCACGTCCTGAGCACCGACGGTATCCCCGAGCCCGAGCAGGTCCTCACCGATCTGCAGCGCGACGAGGTCAAGCAGTCCAACAAGCAGCTCAAGTCGTTCGCGGAGACGGCCGCCAAGAAGGGCAAGCGGCACCCGCTCATGTCCAAGGAGCCGGGCTCCGGCGGCTTCCTCGGCGTCAGCGGCCACCTCACCGGCGAGCGCTACCTCGGCGAGCGCGCCGTCGCCGGCTACGCGACCCTCGCGGGCCCGGAGGCGGGCGAGTCGACCGTCGCCACCCGGCTCGGGCTCACCGTCGTCGCCATGGTCCCGGTCGCCGAGGACCCGACGGCCAAGAGCGACTCCGCCTTCGGCCTGATCGCCGCCGGCGCCCTGCTGCTCATCGGCGGGCTCACCATCTACCTGCTCCTGCGGACCGTGCAGCGGCCGCTGATCCAGCTCTTCCTGGAGGGCCGCCGCCTCACCCGCGGCGACGTCGACCGGCCCGTCTCCGTACCGCGGTACGGCGAGGCCGCCCGCATCGGCACCGCCCTGGAACGGCTGCGCCGCCAGCTCACCGGCGAACCCGCCGCCCGGCAGGACAAGCCCGCCCGCCGCCGCAGGTTCGGCACCCGCACCCTGATCGCCGTCTGCGCCGTCCTGCTGCTCGCCTGGTCCGCGCCGCTCATGCTGCTGCTCAACCGCGCGGGCGACACCGTCTCCGTACCGCAGCAGATGGTCAACGACCAGCGCGAGCGCACCGACACCCTCACCGACCGGGTCCGCCGCGCCCTCAACGAGGGCCACGCCGACCTCACCTCGGTCGCCTCCCTCATGGGCGACCGCACCGAGTCGTCGGACATGTCCAAGGTGCTCGAAAGCACCATGAACCAGCACGGCCGCTACCAGTCCCTGTACGTGCTCGACGCCGCGGGCAAGGTCCTCGCCAAGGCGGGCCACGACCCCCGCAGCCCGTCCGGCAAGGGACCCTCCAACAAGCCCATCCGGGTCATCGACGAGGGCGGCAAGGAGCCGGTGATCATCGGTACGGCCGAGGTGCCGGGCCGCGAGGGGGCCGCCGTCGTCGGCGAGTTCCGCATCGACTTCCTCAACTCGCTGCTCAAGCGCCCCGGCCTCGGCCAGGTCCGCGTCGTCGACGAAGAGCGCAGGGTGATCGGCGCCAACTCCGGCTACCGCGAATTCGAGGACCTGCCGGGCGGCAGGCTCAACGCGCTCGCCGAGGGCACCGGTCAGAAGGTCGGCCTCAGCCCGCGTCCCAGCGGAGTCCTCTACCGCGACGGCGACGACATCCAGATCGCGGCCGCGGCCCCGTTCGTCGGCGGCGGCGCGGCGAGCTCGCTCGGCTGGACCGTGGTCAGCTGGCAGCCCGCCTCCGCCCTCGCCATCCCCGAGTACAGCTACCAGAACCGCACGGTCCTCGCGGGCCTGCTCGGCATCACCGCGGCCGCGGCCTGCCTCGGCTGGCTGCACATCGTCGTCGTACGGCCGCTGCGGCACCTCGCGGACCAGGCCGAGGCCCTGGCCGACGGGGACCGCCGCACCGTCCTCTACCCGCGCCACCACGACGAGGTCGGCGCCGTCACCCGCAGCCTCGAACTCATCAGGCAGCAGCTGCCGACGGCCACGCAGCGCAAGCGGGACGGCGTCACGGCCGGCCTCGCCGGAAGGAACTGAACCCCCGTGCTCTTCCTCTACACCGTTCTCGTGGTGTGCTGCGCCATCCTGCTCGCGGCCGGCGTCGTCGAACAGCGGCGGCACTTCGCCAGCCTGGAGCACATACCCACCCGGGTCCTGGTCAACGGCATCCGCGGCAAGTCCTCCATCACCCGCCTGTGCGCGGGGGCGCTGCGCGGCGGCGGACTCACCACGGTCGCCAAGACCACCGGCACCGCGGCCCGGTTCATCCACCCCGACGCCACCGAGGAGCCGGTCTACCGCAAGTTCGGCATCGCCAACGTCGTCGAGCAGATCGGCATCGTGCGGCGCGCCGCCGCCTACGACCCGGACGCCCTGGTCATCGAGTGTATGGCGGTCATGCCCGCGCTCCAGGAGATCAACCAGTCCAAGCTGATCCGCTCCACCATCGGCGTGCTCTGCAACGTCCGCGAGGACCACCTCGCCGAGATGGGCCCCACCCTCGACGACGTGGCGCGCTCCCTCTCCCGCTCCATGCCGGAGGGCGGCATCTGCGTCACCGCCGAGAAGGACCGCTACGACATCCTCAAGGAGGAGGCCGACGCGCGGAACTGCGAGCTCATCTACGCCGACCCCGAGACGGTCACTGACGACGAGCTGCGCGGCTTCAGCTGGTTCACCTTCAAGGAGAACGTGGCGATCGCGCTGAAGGTCGCCGAGCTCGTCGGCGTGGGCCGCGAGGTCGCCCTCCAGGGCATGTACGACGCGCCGCCGGACCCGGGCGTCCTCTCCGTCGAGCGGTACGCCACCGAGGACGGCAAGAAGCTCCGCTTCGCCAACGTCTTCGCGGCCAACGACCCCGAGTCGACGCTGATGAACATCAACCAGCTGCTCGACCTCGGCGCCATCCACCGGCCGCTGCACGTCGTCATCAACTGCCGCCCCGACCGCGTCGAGCGCAACGGCCAGATGGGCGAGATCGTCCCCGACCTCCAGCCGGAGAAGGTCTTCGTCATCGGCCACCCCGCCAAGTCCGCCATCGACGCCATCCCGGCCGACTGGCGCTCGCGCGCCGTCGACCTCGGCGGCGACCGGCGCGACCCGGAGGAGTTCATGCGCGACATGCTCGCGCAGCTCGGCCCCGACTCCTCGCTCGTCGCCATCGGCAACATCCACGGCCAGGGCGAACTGCTCCTGGAGCACCTCGCCGAACTGCCGCCCGACGAGAGCGAGGAGCAGGCCCCCGAGGAGCCCGCGCCGTTCTACGAGCCGCACGTCGACCCGTACCAGCACTACCCGGAGGCGTACGAAACGCGGTACGCCCCGGTCCAGACCCAGCCGATCCCCGTCGTCCAGCAGATCCCGCCGGGTGTCCACGTACCCGTGCAGCGCATCCCGGACCAGCCGTACGAGAGCTACGCACCGCAAGAGCACCACCAGCAGCATCAGCAGCAGTACCACCAACCCCAGCACCCCCAGCAGCAGTACCAGCAGCCTCAGCAACACCACCAGCAGCAGTACGAGCAGCAGTACGAGCAGCACCAGAGCTACGTGCCCGAGGCCTACGCGCCCCAGGAACCCCGCCCCCAGCTGCCCCCCGCGCCCCGCGGCCTCTTCGAGCCGCGGGTGCCGCCCGCACCGCCCGCCCATGACGACGACCAGCAGTGGCACAGCCCAGGAGAGCCCCGTTGATTCCCTCCGTCCTCACCCCCGAGATCGCCGCGGTCGGCATCGCGCTCGGGCTGCTCTTCTCCCTGGTCTGCTATCTGACGACCAACCTCTCGCCCGGCGGCATGATCACCCCGGGCTGGCTCGCGCTGACCCTCGTCGAGGACCTGCAGCGCGCCGCGATGGTGGTCGGCGTCACCGTCCTGACCTACGTCTGCACGCTCCTCATGCAGCGCTTCGTGATCCTCTACGGCAAGCGCCTGTTCGCCGCGGTCGTGCTGACCGGCGTGGTGCTCCAGGCCACCGTGATGATCGTGCTCTCGCTCGAGTTCCCGCTCATGTACAGCAACCAGACCCTCGGCTTCATCGTGCCGGGCCTGATCGCCTACCAGCTGGTCCGCCAGCCCAAGGGCCCCACCCTGCTCGCCACGGGCTCGGTGACGCTCATGGCCTACGTCGTCCTCACCGCCGGGATCCTCCTCGGCTTCATGCCGTCCGCCTGATTCCCAGGAGTCATTCATGCCGCCCAAGAAGAAGCGTCCCGTCGTGCACGCGGCGACCGTGCTCGCCCTGCTGGCGGGCAGCACCTACCTGACCGTGGAACTGCGCAAGGACGAAGCGGCCAAGGCGCCGAAGGTGCAGGCCGTCACCGACACCCCCGGGCTGCACAGCAGCACCGGCCAGGAGAGCGGGAAGCTGAAGTGGGAGCGGTTGAAGGGCCCCGACCGCTCCGTCCTGCGCACCGAGAACGGCAAGGTCCTCGCCACCTTCACGGACGGCGCCCGCACCGCGACGCTGACCGGACCGAGCCGCACCTTCACCGAGCCCGCCAACACCAAGTCCCGGGTCGTGACCAACGACTGGGTGCGGCTGATGCCGGAGATCTGGCGCGAGGGCGCGGAGAAGGAGAAGTGGTTCAAGGACTGGTACAAGGAGTTCTCCGGCAGCGAGGAGGACGACATCTTCGCGATGGCCTTCCAGTACGTGGAGGGCGCCCCCGTCAAGAAGGACGACGAGGGCATCGCGTACGCCGGTGACGCCAACTTCGGGCCGCTGAACCCGGAAGGCAGCTCGGGCAACGACCTGCGCCTGGAGCAGTCCGACTTCTTCGACTACCTCGGCATCCCGTACACCTTCCGCAACGGCACCACCGAGCAGCCGGAGAAGCTGCGGGCCCGCTCCATGGACTGCTCCGGATTCGTCCGCACGGTCTTCGGCTACCGCGCCCGCTACCCCCTGATGGCCAACGACCAGGCGGGCGACGGCCTGCCCCGCACCGCCAACGGCATGGCGCGCGGCAAGGCGGGCACGGACGTGATCAAGCTCAAGGGTGTCGGCCCGGCCGACCGCCCCAAGTCGATCGACGTGGTGCAACCCGGCGACCTGGTCTTCTTCAAGCTCGACGCCCGCACCAAGCAGCGCCTGGACCACGTCGGCATCTTCCTCGGCCACGACGCCGACGGCCACAAGATCTTCATCTCCAGCCGCGAGGAGGTCAACGGCCCGACCATCGGCGACAAGGGCGGCACGTCGCGCCTCGACGGCAACGGCTACTACGCGTCCACCCTGCGCAGCGCGAAGCGGCTCTGAAGGGCCGCGGGGTCAGGGGCGCACGGTACGGGGGCCCGCGCACTCGGCCCCCACCTCGCTCACTCTGCGGCGCAGTTCGCGGTCGGCCGTGATCACCAGACACGGCCGGCCCGCCGCTTCGGCGGCCAGCTCCACGATGCGGTCGTCGCCGCTGCCGGGCGCGGACTCCACGCGTACGCCCGGCACGGACGCGACGCCCCGCGCCGCGCCCTCCACGACGAGCACGACGTCCAGCGGCCCCGGATGCCCGGGCAGGCCGTCCGCCGCGCGGCGCACCAGCGAGTCCCGCAGCCGCTCGGCGGCCCCGCGGCGGTCCTTCCACCATCCGTCGGGCACGGAACCGACGACGTTCGCGGCATCGACGACGACGAGAGTTGTCATGCGGCAAACGTAAACTAATAGGCAAAACCCTGTGCGTCCGTGATCGTGGAAAGGTGGCGCCGAGTCATGCCGTCGAGGTCCACCAGCACCGGTGCCCCGGACACTGCCCGTTGGCTGCTGCGCGGCCGGGACGGCCGGCTCACCGCGTACGCCCGTGCCGATGGCGGACTCCTGCGGTGGACCGAGACGGCGCCGGGCGGTCCCGACTGGAGCGGTCCCGACTTCTTCGAGGCGCCCGGCCTGACCTACCTCACCCTCGCCCAGGGCAGCGACGGCTACGTGCACTTCCTGGGCCGCAGGGAGCGGCGCGAGGCAGCGGGGGAGGCCGTCGTCGACATCGTGCACGCCATCCAGTACCAGTCGGGGCGCCCGCTCATGGACTGGCGCTCGCTCGGCAACCCGCACACCAAGCGCGTCGACCGCGCCCCGTCCCTGGGCGCGCCCGCCGCCGCGGTGGACGCCGCGGGCACCGTCCACGTCTTCGTGCGGGACGCGGTGGGCAGCGTTCGGATGCGCCGCGAGGGCAAGGGCGGCAAGTGGGAGGGGTGGCAGGACTTCCAGGTCCGCGACACCCTGGACGGCATCGCCGCCCTCGCCACGTCGGCCGGCCGCGTCGAGGTCTTCGCCCCCGGCACCAAGGCCACCCTGCACTGGGCCCAGGAGAAGCAGGGCGGCGAACTGCTGCGCGCCGACGACCTCGCGCCGGCCTCCGCGCCCGGCTCGGGCACGGCCCTGGAGACCGCCCCCGACCGCCTCACGTACTACGCGGCCGACGCCCTCGGCGCCGGAGTCCTCGCGCACCGCCCGGCCGACGGCACGGCCGCGGCCCCGCTCGGCGGCGCGCCGGGACCGGGCCCCACGGCGGCCGTCCGCGCCACCGTCGAGGGGCACGACTGCACCGTCCTCGCGCACCGCACGAGCGGCGGGCGCCCGGGGCTCGCCGCGTTCCCCACGGAGGACGAGGGGGCGGGCCTGTGGTGGACCGAGACCGGCGAACCGTGCCTGGGCGCCCCCTCGTTGGCTCTCGACGCGCGCGGCCGTGTGGTCATGGCGGCGATCGGTCTCGACGGCACGCTGCGGCTCGCCCGGCAGAAGGCGGAGCCTGGCCTCGCCCTCGCCGCCTGGTCCAGGGTGTGACTGTGGCGTAACGCCGGTGGGCCGTACGGGAGTTGTCCCGTACGGCCCACCGGTTCTCGCTGTGCGTGTTACGCCGGGACGCTCGCCACGCCCTGCGCGAGGAACCGCTTGCCGTTCACCCGCTCGCTGACACCCTCACGGTCCAGGTACGGCGTGATGCCGCCCAGGTGGAAGGGCCAGCCCGCGCCGGTGATCAGGCAGAGGTCGATGTCCTGCGCCTCGGCGACGACGCCCTCGTCGAGCATGAGCCCGATCTCCTGGGCCACCGCGTCGAGCACGCGGTCGCGGACCTGCTCCTCGGTCAGGACGGAGTCGCCCTGCTTCAGGAGCGCGGCGACCTCGGGGTCGAGCTCCGGCTTGAAGCCGTTCTCGGCGGAGTACACGTAGAACCCGCGCTTGCCCGCCTTGACGACGGCCGCGAGGTTCGGCGAGACGGTGAAGCGCTCCGGGAAGGCGCGGTTCAGGGTCTCGGAGACGTGCAGACCGATGGCCGGGCCGACCAGCTCGAGGAGGACCAGCGGCGACATCGGCAGGCCGAGCGGCTCGACGGCCTTCTCGGCGACGGCGACCGGGGTGCCCTCGTCGATGACGTTCTGGATCTCGCCCATGAAGCGGGTCAGGATGCGGTTCACGACGAACGCCGGGGCGTCCTTCACGAGCACCGCGGTCTTCTTCAGCTTCTTGGCGACACCGAAGGCCGTGGCCAGCGACGCGTCGTCGGTCTGCTCGCCGCGCACGATCTCCAGGAGCGGCAGGATCGCGACCGGGTTGAAGAAGTGGAAGCCGACGACCCGCTCGGGGTGCTTCAGCTTCGACGCCATCTCGGAGACCGAGAGCGAGGAGGTGTTGGTGGCGAGGATCGCGTGCGCCGGGGCGACCGCCTCGACCTCCGCGAACACCTGCTGCTTGACGCCGATCTCCTCGAAGACGGCCTCAATGACGAAGTCGGCGTCGGAGAAGCCCTCGGCCTTGTCCAGGACGCCGGAGACCAGTGCCTTGAGGCGGTTGGCCTTGTCCTGGTTGATCCGGCCCTTGAGGAGGAGCTTGTCGATCTCCTCGTGGACGTAGCCCACACCCTTGTCGACACGCGCCTGGTCGATGTCGGTCAGCACGACCGGCACCTCAAGGCGGCGCAGGAAGAGCAGCGCGAGCTGCGAGGCCATCAGACCGGCGCCGACGACGCCGACCTTGGTGACCGGGCGCGCCAGGTTCTTGTCCGGGGCGCCCGCGGGGCGCTTGGCGCGCTTCTGCACGAGGTTGAACGAGTAGATGCCCGCGCGCAGTTCACCGCCCATCATGAGGTCGGCGAGCGCGACGTCCTCGGCGTCGAAGCCCTTCTGGAGGTCGCCGTCCTTGGCGGCCTCGATGATCTCCAGGGCGCGGTAGGCGGCCGGGGCGGCGCCGTGCACCTTGGAGTCGGCGATGGCACGGCCGCGCGCGACGGCGGCGTCCCAGGCCTCGCCGCGGTCGATCTCCGGGCGGACGACCTCGACGGAGCCGGTCAGGACGGAGGCCGTCCAGATCAGCGACTGCTCCACGAAGTCCGCGCCCTCGAAGAGCGCGTCGGCGATGCCGAGCTCGAAGACCTGCTTGCCCTTGAGCTGACGGTTCTGGTTGAGCGAGTTCTCGATGATGACCGAGACGGCGTTGTCGGCGCCGATCAGGTTCGGGAGCAGCGCGCAGCCGCCCCAGCCCGGAACCAGGCCGAGGAAGACCTCGGGCAGCGAGAAGGCGGGCAGCGCCTTGGAGACGGTGCGGTAGGAGCAGTGCAGACCGACCTCGACGCCACCGCCCATCGCGGCGCCGTTGTAGTACGCGAAGGTCGGCACGGCGAGGCCGGAGAGCCGCTTGAAGACCTCGTGGCCGCCCTTGCCGATGGCCAGCGCGTCCTCGTGGCGCTTCAGCAGCTCCACGCCCTTGAGGTCGGCGCCGACGGCGAAGATGAACGGCTTGCCGGTGATGCCGACGCCGACGATGGAGCCGTCGGCCGCCTCCTTCTCGACCTGGTCGATCGCCGTGTTCAGGTTGGCGAGGGACTGCGGGCCGAAGGTGGTCGGCTTGGTGTGGTCGAAGCCGTTGTCGAGGGTGATCAGCGCGAAGCGCCCGGCACCGTGGGGGAGGTCGAGGTGGCGCACGTGCGCCTGCGTGACGACCTCGTCGGGGAACAGCTCGGCCGCGCCCTTCAGGAGCTCGGTGGTCGTGGTGCTCACTTGTCGCCTCCGGCGTCCTTGTGGTTCGGGTTCTCCCAGATGACCGTGGCGCCCATGCCGAAGCCGACGCACATGGTCGTGAGGCCGTAACGGACCTCGGGCTGCTCCTCGAACTGCCGCGCCAGCTGCGTCATCAGGCGTACGCCCGAGGAGGCGAGCGGGTGGCCGAACGCGATGGCGCCGCCGTACTGGTTGACGCGCGCGTCGTCGTCCGCGATGCCGTAGTGCTCGAGGAAGGCGAGCACCTGCACGGCGAACGCCTCGTTGATCTCGAAGAGGCCGATGTCGGAGATGGAGAGGCCCGACTTGGCGAGCGCCTTCTCCGTCGCCGGGATCGGGCCGTAGCCCATGACCTCCGGCTCGACGCCCGCGAAGGCGTACGAGACGAGGCGCATCTTCACCGGCAGGTTGTTCGCCCGCGCGAACTCCTCGGAGGCGATGAGGGAGGCGGTGGCGCCGTCGTTGAGGCCCGCGGCGTTGCCCGCCGTGACGCGGCCGTGCGTACGGAACGGCGTCTTCAGGCCCGCGAGGTTCTCCAGCGTCGTCCCCGGGCGCATCGGCTCGTCGGCGGTGGCGAGGCCCCAGCCGGTCTCACCGGCCTCCTCGTTGGTCCGCCGTACGGAGATCGGCACCAGGTCGGCCTGGATCTTGCCGTCGGCGTACGCCTTGGCGGCCTTCTCCTGCGAGCGCACCGCGTATTCGTCGGCGCGCCGCTTGGTGATGCTCGGGTAGCGGTCGTGCAGGTTCTCGGCGGTCATGCCCATGAACAGGGCGGACTCGTCGACCAGCTTCTCGCTCACGAAGCGGGGGTTCGGGTCGACGCCCTCGCCCATGGGGTGGCGGCCCATGTGCTCGACACCACCGGCGACGGCGATGTCGTACGCGCCGAAGGCGACGCTGCCCGCGACCGAGGTCACGGCGGTCAGGGCGCCGGCGCACATGCGGTCGATGGAGTAGCCGGGCACGGACTGCGGCAGCCCGGCGAGGATGCCGGCGGTGCGGCCGATCGTCAGGCCCTGGTCGCCGATCTGCGTGGTCGCGGCGATGGCGACCTCGTCGATCGTGGCGGGGTCGAGGCCGGGGTTGCGGCGCAGCAGCTCCCGGATGGCCTTCACGACGAGGTCATCGGCACGGGTCTCGTGGTAGATGCCCTTCGGGCCCGCCTTGCCGAACGGGGTGCGGACGCCATCAACGAAGACGACGTCCCTGACGGTACGAGGCACGATGGCTCTCCTCCAGGGTGCGGGGCGCCTGCGCGGCGCGTTTCCTCCTCCACCCTACTTGCCGGTAACTACGCGGCCAAGGGGCCTCTCCGGGAGGCGAACGTCACACTTGGGCGCGGGCTTCGGTGGCGGGTTCCTGTGCCACCGCTGCGCGGTGGGGCGCGTGCTTCCGGGTGGCCGTGGGGTCTTCGTCCGCGGGTGTGTCCCGGCGGGCCTGGCCCGCCGCTTCGCGGCGGATCGATCCAGCCCGCCCACCCGTTTCCCTGCACCTGCGCGTGCCGTAGGGGCGCCGCCCACGCATGGCAACGCCCACCCGTCCGGACTCGGCGGGTGGGCGTGGGAGAGGGCGGGGCCCCATGGTCAGGACAGGGCCGTCACCAGGGCCGGGGTCACCAGGGTGATCTGCCACTGGCGGGCGCCGTGCGCGGCGAGGGCCGTGGCCACGGAGTCCTCGGTCAGCGGGGCCGGCGGCTCCCAGCAGACGCGGCGGACCGTGTCCGGGGTGATCAGGTTCTCCTGCGGCATGTTCAGCTGCTCGGCGAGCGCCGAGACGGCCGCCCGGGCCGCGGAGAGCCGGGCCGCGGCGGCGGGGTCCCGGTCGGCCCAGGAGCGCGGCGGGGGCGGTCCTGTCAGGGTCTGGCCCGGCTGCGGCAGCTCCGCGTCCGGCAGCGCCTTGGCGCGGTCGACGGCCGTCTGCCACTGTTCGAGCTGGCGCCGTCCCATGCGGTGCCCGAAGCCCGCGAGGCCGGCGAGCGCGTGCACGTTGGGCGGCAGCGCGAGCGCGGCCTCGACGATCGCGCCGTCGCTGAGCACCTTGCCCGGCGAGACGTCGCGGCGCTGGGCCACCTTGTCGCGCGCGTTCCACAGCTCCCGTACGACCGCCATCTGGCGGCGCCTGCGCACCTTGTGCATGCCCGACGTGCGGCGCCAGGGCTCCTTGCGGGGCGGCGCGGGCGGCGCCGAGGCGATGGCGTCGAACTCCTCGCGGGCCCACTCCAGCTTGCCCTGGCGGTCGAGCTCCTTCTCCAGGGCGTCGCGCAGGTCGACGAGGAGCTCGACGTCGAGTGCGGCATACCGCAGCCAGGGCTCGGGCAGCGGCCGTGTCGACCAGTCGACGGCGGAGTGCCCCTTCTCCAGTACGTAGCCGAGGACGCTCTCGACCATCGCGCCGAGGCCCACCCGGGGGAACCCGGCGAGCCGGCCCGCGAGCTCCGTGTCGAAGATCCGCGCCGGAACCATGCCTATCTCCCGCAGGCACGGCAGGTCCTGGGTGGCCGCGTGCAGCACCCACTCGGTGTCGCCGATGGCCGCGTCGAGGCCGGAGAGGTCGGGGCAGGCGACGGGGTCGATCAGTGCCGTGCCCGCGCCCTCGCGGCGGAGCTGGACGAGATAGGCGCGCTGTCCGTACCGGTAGCCGGAGGCGCGCTCGGCGTCGACGGCGACGGGGCCGGAGCCGGCGGCGAAGGCGGCGACCGTCGCGGCGAGGGCCTCCTCGTCGGCGATCACCGGCGGGATGCCGTCACGCGGCTCCAGCAGGGGGATCGGCAGCCCTTCGTCAGCGAGTCCGTCGTCGTCCGGAGGGCCGCCTCCGGTGGTTCGCAGTGAGCTGTCTGCTGCGGTCTCTTGGGCGTCGGTCACCTGTCAAGGGTATCTGTGTATGTACAGCGCCCGTCGACGGAACGTTCCGTCGACGGGCGTGAAAGGGATGTAATGAGTCAGTGAATGATGCCGGTGCGCAGCGCGACCGCCACCATCCCGGCCCTGTCGCCCGTGCCGAGCTTGCGCGCGATCCGGGCGAGGTGGCTCTTCACGGTCAGGGCGGACAGGCCCATCGAGACGCCGATGGCCTTGTTGGACTGGCCCTCCGCGACCAGGCGAAGCACCTCGACCTCGCGGCCCGAGAGCTCGCGGTAGCCGCCGGGGTGGCTCGGGGCGCCCGGAGGACGGCGGTGCATACGGGCGGCGGCCGAGCCGATCGGGGCCGCGCCGGGGCGGGTGGGGAGTCCGACGTTCGTACGGGTGCCGGTGACGACGTAGCCCTTGACGCCGCCCGCGAGGGCGTTGCGCACGGCGCCGATGTCGTCGGCGGCGGAGAGGGCGAGACCGTTCGGCCAGCCCGCGGCACGGGTTTCGGAGAGGAGCGTCAGGCCGGAGCCGTCGGGGAGGTGGACGTCTGCGACGCAGATGTCCCGGGGGTTGCCGATGCGGGGACGAGCCTCCGCGATCGACGAGGCCTCGATGACGTCGCGTACACCGAGCGCCCACAGGTGGCGGGTGACGGTGGAACGGACGCGGGGGTCGGCCACGACGACCATGGCGGTCGGCTTGTTCGGGCGGTAGGCGACCAGGCTTGCGGGCTGCTCGAGGAGAACGGACACCAGGCCTCCTGGGGTGCGGGACGCGAACCGGCTCGGGGATGAAGCCGGGACGAACCGTGCTTTCAAGGTCACAAACCTCTTCGGCACCAATCGCATCCGCCTTTAGGGAATGATCACGATTTGGTGAGAGGGAATTGGGGCAATTCGGACATGCGCTCGATCATCCGAAGATCGAACCGAACATGCCCTCTTCCGGGTGACCCCGTGCGTACAAACCCCGCGACCCCCGCGACATCGCGCCGCGGGGCAGGAGGCGGCCAGTGGTTCAGCCGATGGTTCGGCCGGTGGTGCAGCCAGTGGTTCAGCCAGTGGTTCAGGGCGAGAGCGGGCCCCGCCGCTGGGGGAGCGAGACCACGGAACCGTCCCCGGGACCCGCGGGCGGCAGCCCCGCGATCTGGCAGAGCAGATCGCACCACGCGGCCAGATGCGCCCCCGTGTCCGGCACCCCGCCGGACCCCTCGCGCGGGGTCCACGAGGCCCGGATCTCGATCTGCGAGGCGGGTGGCCGTTCCGCGAGGCCGCCGAAGTAGTGCGAGCCCGCCCGGGTCACCGTGCCGCTCGCCTCACCCGCGGCGAGGCCCCGCGCCTGCAGCGCCCCGGTCAGCCACGACCAGCACACCTCCGGCAGCAGCGGATCGGCCGCCATCTCCGGTTCAAGCTCCGCCCGCACGAGCGTGACGAGGCGGAAAGTGCCCTGCCAGGCGTCGTGCCCGGACGGATCGTGGAGCAGGACGAGCCGCCCGTCCGCGAGGTCCTCCTCGCCGTCGACGACCGCCGCCTCCAACGCGTACGCGTACGGCGCGAGCCGCTGCGGCGGCCGCGTCGGATCGATCTCGATCTCCGGCCGCAGCCGTGCCCCCCGCAGCGCCTCGACCGCCGCGCGGAAGGGCACCGGAGCCGAATCCGCCACCTTCCCCTCCGAACTCTCCATCTCGCCAGCGCCGTCCGACCGTTGTCCCTGAGCCGCAGCCATGCGGGGAAGGTTAAGGGGAACGGCGCCTTCGCGCAGGGAGAGACACCCGTGAGGACGCTCCCGGTCGACGTGCGAGACTTTCCGCGTGAGTGCCAATGACAGCCGTGGCCCCGAGGGCCGGCAGAACGCAGCGACGTACGACTCCCCCTTCATGAAGGCGTGCAGGCGCGAGGCCGTGCCGCACACGCCGGTCTGGTTCATGCGGCAGGCGGGGCGCTCACTCCCGGAGTACCGCAAGGTCCGCGAGGGCACCGCCATGCTGGAGTCCTGCATGCGGCCCGACCTCGTCACGGAGATCACGCTGCAGCCGGTGCGCCGCCACAACGTCGACGCCGCGATCTACTTCAGCGACATCGTCGTCCCGCTCAAGGCGATCGGCGTCGACCTCGACATCAAGCCGGGCGTCGGACCCGTCGTCGAGAACCCGATCCGCTCGCGCGCCGACCTCGCGCAGCTGCGGGACCTCACGCCCGAGGACGTCCACTACGTCACCGAGGCGATGGGGATGCTGACCGCCGAGCTCGGTTCGACGCCGCTCATCGGCTTCGCGGGCGCGCCTTTCACCCTCGCGAGCTACCTCGTCGAGGGCGGCCCGAGCCGCAACCACGAGCACACCAAGGCCCTGATGTACGGCGACCCGCAGCTCTGGGCCGACCTGCTCGACCGGCTCGCGGAGATCACCGGCGCCTTCCTGAAGGTCCAGATCGAGGCGGGCGCGAGCGCCGTGCAGCTCTTCGACTCGTGGGTGGGCGCCCTGTCGCCCGCCGACTACCGCCGCTCGGTGATGCCCGCATCGGCCAAGGTCTTCGACGCCGTCGCCTCCTACGGCGTGCCGCGCATCCACTTCGGCGTCGGCACGGGCGAACTGCTCGGACTGATGGGCGAGGCCGGCGCCGACGTCGTGGGCGCCGACTGGCGGGTGCCGCTGGACGAGGCGGCGCGGCGCGTCGGACCCGGCAAGGCGATCCAGGGCAACCTCGACCCGGCCGTCCTCTTCTCCACCCGCGAGGCCGTCGAGACCAGGACGGACGAGGTGCTGGCCGCCGCGAAGGGCCTGGAAGGCCACATCTTCAACCTCGGGCACGGCGTCCTGCCGACCACGGACCCGGAGGCGCTGACCCGCCTCGTGGAGTACGTGCACACGCGCACGGCTGTCTGAAAAAAGTCCGAAAATGGTCCCTGCCCGGTCGGGCGGGGACCATTTTCGCTGGGTGCTCGGCTCGGCTCGGCTCAGGTCATTCCAGGTCGGCTCAGCTCAGTCCCGGTCCGCCCGCACCGCCGACCCCGCCTTGCGGGCCGCCACCAGGACCGGGTCCCACACCGGGGAGAACGGCGGCGCGTACCCCAGGTCGAGCGCCGTCATCTGCTCCACCGTCAGCCGTGCCGTGAGCGCGACCGCCGCCACGTCGACGCGCTTGCCCGCGCCCTCGCGCCCGACGATCTGCACGCCGAGGAGGCGCCCCGTGCGCCGCTCGGCGAGCATCTTCACCTTCATCGGGGCCGCGCCCGGGTAGTAACCGGCCCTGCTCGTCGACTCGATGGTGGCCGTCACGAACCGGAGCCCGGCGGCCCGCGCGTCCTTCTCCCGCAGCCCGGTACGGGCGATCTCCAGGTCGCACACCTTGCTGACGGCCGTGCCGACGACGCCCGGGAACGTCGCGTAGCCGCCGCCCGCGTTCGAGCCGATGACCTGCCCGTGCTTGTTGGCGTGGGTGCCGAGCGCGATGTGCCGCTCGCGTCCGGAGACCAGGTCGAGGACCTCCACGCAGTCGCCGCCCGCCCAGACCTCCTCGTAGCCGCGCACCCGCATCGCGAGGTCGGTCAGGAGCCCCCCGTGCTCGCCGAGCGGCAGTCCCGCCTCGCGGGCGAGCGCCGTCTCGGGACGTACGCCGATACCGAGCACCACCACGTCCGCCGGGTACTCGGCGTCCTCCGTGGCCACCGCCCGGACCCGCCCGTCGTCACCGGTGAGGATCTTGGTGACCTCGGCGCCGTTCACCATCTCGATGCCCATGCCGGTCATCGCGTCGTGGACGAGGCAGCCCATGTCCGGATCCAGCGTCGACATGGGCTCCTTGCCGCGGTTGACGACCGTCACCGCGTAGCCGCGGTTGACCAGCGCCTCCGCCATCTCGACGCCGATGTACCCGGCGCCGATCACCACGGCCCTGCGCCCCGGCGTCCGCGCCAGGGTGTCGAGCAGGGCCTGGCCGTCGTCGAGGGTCTGCACGCCGTGCACGCCGGGCGCGTCGATGCCGGGCAGCGCCGGACGGATCGGCCGGGCGCCGGTCGCGATGACGAGCTTGTCGTACGACGTCCAGTACTCCTCGCCCCCTTCGAGACCGCGGGCGAGCACCCGGCGCCCCGCGATGTCGAGCCGCACCACCTCGGTGCGCATCCGCAGATCGATCGCCCGCTCGCGGTGCTGCTCGGGCGTCCGCGCGATCAGCCGGTCCCGCTCATCGACGTCGCCGCCCACCCAGTAGGGGATCCCGCAGGCGGAGTACGAGGTGAAGTGGCCCCGCTCGAACGCCACGATCTCCAACTCGTCGGGGCCCTTCTGCCTGCGCGCCTGCGACGCGGCCGACATGCCTGCCGCGTCGCCCCCGATGACCACCAGTCGTTCTCGTGTGCTGCTCATACGGACACGCTACGCACCGCCGTCGTCGCCCCGCCCGCCCTCGGCGTTCCCGGCGTTCCCGGCGCTCCCGCGCGACAGCCGGGGCCGGATGCCGCGCAGCCAGAGCACCAGCAGCAGCGCGGCCACCGCCGCGAACGGCAGTACCGCGGCGAGGACGACCGCGATCCAGCGCAGCGCGGTGACGAAGGCATCCCAGCCGCCCGTGAGCGCGTCCACGAACGACGGGTCGTCGTCCGCCGTCCTCGCCTCCGGCTTCCCGGGACCCTCGGTGAGCGAGAGCGTGATCGTCGCCAGGCTCGTACGGTCCTTCAGCGAGGCCCGCTGGGCGAGGAGCGCCTCCAGGTCGGACTGACGGGTGCTCAACTCCCCTTCAAGGGCGACCACATCGCTCAGCTTCGTCGCCTGGTCCATCAGCTCCCGCACCCGCGCCACGCTCGCCCGCTGCGACTTGACGCGGCTCTCCACGTCGACGACCTGCTCGGTGACGTCCCGCGCCTTGGCCTCGCGCTCGATCAGCCTGCCGGTGCCTTCGAGCGAGGAGAGGACGTCCGCGTACGCGGCCTGCGGGACGCGCAGGACGATCCGGGAGCGCTCGCGCCCCTCGTCGTCGCGGGAGGTGTTCTCGTCGCCCACGAGGCCGCCGGCGTCCTGGGCGGCCGTGCGGGCCTCGTCGAGCGCCTTGGGCACGTCCTTGACGCGGACGGTCAGGCTCGCGGTGCGGATGATGTGGGCGCCGGCGGGACCCGGCGGCTTGCGTCGCGCGGTACCGCCGCCGGCCGATGTGCCGGCCTGCCCGCCGCCCGCGCCCTTCTGGTCCTTCCCGGCGGAAAGGCCCGCGGCCTTGTCGCGGTCGCCGCCGCCGTCACCGCCGGCGCCGCTGTCCTGGCTCGCGCTGCACCCCGCGAGCGCCAGCGAGGCCGCCAGGAGGACACCGGACACCGCCCGCACCGTGCGGTGGCGGGACGTGCGGTGGGTGGAGCTGCTGTACGCGCGCATCGGCGTACCCCCGAAAAGTCGTGGTGGCTGTTGCTTCTTGGACGGCGGAGCGGGGCGAAACGGTGGTTGCCGACCGGTCCCGATGCGGTCACGGTCGGGACTCGCAGGTCCGGGGGAGGGGTCGGCGGCGGGCTCTGAGAGAGTGGGGGCATGCACGAAACGGACACTTGTACGGGGATGGGCCACGTCGTCGTCATCGGGGGCGGGATCGCCGGCCTCGCCGCCGCGCACCGACTGCTCGCCGCCGGTGCCCGCGTGACCGTCCTGGAGGCCTCCGGCAGGCTCGGCGGCAAGCTGCTCCCCGGTGAGATCGAGGGCGTGACCGTCGACCTCGGCGCCGAGTCGATGCTCGCCCGCCGCCCCGAGGCCGTCGCCCTCGCCCGCGAGGTCGGCCTCGCTGAGCGACTTCAGCCGCCCGCCACGGCGACCGCGGCGATCTGGACCCGAGGCGCCCTGCGCCCCATGCCCAAGGGCCACGTCATGGGCGTACCCGGTGACGCGTCCGCGCTGGCCGGTGTCCTCTCCGAAGAAGGCCTGCGCCGCATCGCGCAGGACCCTGAACTGCCGCCCACCGAGGTCGGCGACGACATCGCGGTCGGCGAGTACGTCGCCGCGCGCCTCGGCCGCGAGGTCGTCGACCGCCTCGTGGAACCGCTGCTCGGCGGCGTGTACGCGGGTGACGCCTACCGCATCTCGATGCGCTCGGCCGTCCCGCAGCTCTTCGAGGCGGCCCGCACGCACGCCTCCCTCACCGAGGGCGTCCGCGCCATCCAGGCGCGCGCCGCGAGGAACCAGCGGACCGGCCCCGTCTTCATGGGCATCGACGGCGGTGTCGGCCTGCTGCCGCTCGCCGTCGCGGAGTCGGTACGCGCGCGTGGCGCCGAGATCATGACGGACACGCCGGTCACGGAGGTGCGGCGCCGCGGCGACGGCTGGCACGTCGGCACCGGAAGCGGCAGCCACGAAGCGGACGCCGTCGTCGTCGCGCTCCCCGCGCCCGCCGCCGCGAAGCTCCTGGACGCCGAGTCACCCGCCGCGGCAGCCGAGCTGCGCGCCGTCGAGTACGCCTCCATGGCCCTCACCACTCTCGTGTACCGCCGCGCCGAAACCGACCTCCCCGAGGGCAGCGGTTTCCTCGTGCCGCCCGTCGACGGGCACACGATCAAGGCGTCCACCTTCGCGAGCCGCAAGTGGGGCTGGATCGACCGGCAGGACCCGGACCTGCTGGTCCTGCGCACCTCGGTGGGCCGGTACCGCGATACGGAGATCCTGGAGCGCGACGACGCCGAGCTCGTCGCCCTCTCCCGGCACGACCTGCGCGAGGCCACCGGCCTGACCGCCACGCCTGTCGCGACCCGCGTCACCCGTTGGAACGACGGCCTCCCGCAGTACCCGGTGGGCCACCACGCGCGCGTGGCCCGCATCCGCGCCCATGTCGCGCGGTTGCCCGGTCTCGCGGTCTGCGGGGCGGCCTACGACGGGGTGGGCATCCCGGCGTGCATCGCGAGCGCGTACGCCGCCGTCGACCAGCTGGGCGGTGACCTGACCGGTGTGCAGGAGCTCACCGCCAACCCGGTGCAGAGCCTGCACGGCGGCGGAGGAGAATAGGGCCATGAGTGACGACGCCCCCGCCAAGAGCCCGAACGCGGGCAAGAAGGCCAAGGACCTCAACGAGGTCATCCGCTACACGCTGTGGTCCGTCTTCAAGCTGCGCGACGTGCTGCCCGAGGACCGTGCCGGATACGCCGACGAGGTCCAGGACCTGTTCGACCAGCTCGCCGCCAAGGACATCACCGTCCGCGGCACCTACGACGTCTCGGGCCTGCGTGCCGACGCCGACCTGTTGATCTGGTGGCACGCCGAGACCGCCGACGAGCTGCAGGAGGCCTACAACCTCTTCCGCCGCACCAAGCTGGGCCGCGCCCTTGAGCCGGTCTGGTCGAACATGGCGCTGCACCGCCCCGCCGAGTTCAACAAGTCGCACATCCCGGCGTTCCTCGCCGACGAGACGCCGCGCAACTACGTCAGCGTCTACCCCTTCGTGCGCTCCTACGACTGGTACCTGCTGCCCGACGAGGACCGCCGCCGCATGCTCGCCGACCACGGCAAGATGGCCCGCGGCTACCCCGACGTGCGCGCCAACACGGTCGCCTCGTTCTCCCTCGGCGACTACGAGTGGCTCCTGGCCTTCGAGGCCGACGAGCTGTACCGCATCGTCGACCTCATGCGTCACCTGCGCGCCTCCGAGGCCCGCATGCACGTACGCGAAGAGGTGCCGTTCTACACCGGCCGCCGCAAGTCCGTCGCGGAGCTGGTGGCGGGCCTGGCGTAACCGCCCCGTTCCACGCACCGGGCGGGCGCGGCGACCGGATTACGGTCGCCGCGCCCGCCCGGCGCGCTGTGACGGACTAGCGCTCTCTCGGCAGTTCCGCCGTCCGTACGCCGGACGTCGGCTCCGGCTCCTTGTGCGGTGCGCATGCCGCGCGCCGGACGGGGAGCCGGCCCTCCAGGAGGTATGCGTCCAGGTGGCCGTTGACGCACTTGTTGGGGCCGCCCGCGATGCCGTGCGTGCCCGCGGCCTGCTCGGTCACCAGGACCGAGTCCGCCAGCCTGCGGTGCAGTTCCTTCGCCCCCCGGTACGGCGTCGCCGCGTCGCGCTCGGCGGCGAGGATCAGTGTCGGGGGCAGTACGCCCTCGGCGGTGCCCACGTCGACGGGCCGCTGCCGGGGCGCCTTCCAGTAGGCGCACGGCAGGTTCATCCAGGCGTTGTCCCAGGTCTCGAAGGGTGCCAGGCGCGCGAGGTGCGTGTTGTCGCGGTCCCAGGTGGCGAAGTCGGTGGGCCAGGGCGCGTCGTTGCACTCGACCGCGGTGTAGACGGCGGTCCCGTTCTCCGACTCGGCGGCCCCCCTCGGCTCGGGAGAGGCCATCTCGATCAACGGCTTGGGGTTGCCCTTCAGGTACGCGGAGAGCGCCGCGGCGCGCGTCGGCCAGTAGTCGTCGTAGTACCCGGCCTGGAGGTAGGCGGACTGCAGCTGCCCGGGGCCGACCTTGCCGCCCGCGGGCTTGTGGGCCAGTTCGGCGCGCACCCTCTCGTAGCTGCGGAGCACCTGCTCGGGCGATTTCCCCAGGTGGTACGTGCGGTCGTGCTTGGCCACCCAGGTGCGGAAGTCCGCCCACCGCCGCTCGAAGGCCAGGGACTGTTCGAGGTTGTTGCCGTACCAGACCTGCTCGGGGTCGGGGTTGACCGCCGAGTCGAAGACCATGCGGCGCACGTGCGAGGGGAAGAGCGTCGCGTAGACGGCCCCGAAGTACGTGCCGTACGACGCTCCCATGAACGTCAGCTTCTTCTCGCCGAGCGCCGCCCGCAGCACGTCCAGGTCGCGCGCGTTGTTCAGTGACGTGTAGTGGCGCAGCCCGGGGTTGCGGGCCGCGCAGCCGCGCGCGTACGCCTTCGCCCGAGCGACGCGCTCCCGCTTGTACGCGGCGTCGGGGTGGACCGGCGACTGTGTGGGCGCCTTGATGTGCTTCGTCGGATGCTGGCAGGACAGCGGCGCCGAGCGGCCGACCCCGCGCGGGGCGTAGCCGACCAGGTCGTACGCCGCGGCGATGCGCTTCCACTCGGGGATGGCGCCGACCAGCGGGAAGTACATGCCGGATGCGCCGGGCCCGCCGGGGTTGAAGACCAGCGCGCCCTGTCGGCCGACCTTCTTGCCCGCGGCCCGCCGGGTGGCCTGGGTGCGGCTGACGGTCAGTTTGATCTGCTTGCCGTCGGGGCGGGCGTAGTCGAGGGGGACGGTGACGGTGCCGCACCGCAGCGAGGGCGGGAGGCCCTCGGCCTTGGCGCAGGCGCCCCAGCGGATGCCGGCGGCCTCGGCGCGCTGGGCCGCGACGGCGGTGCCGCGTGTCTCGGGGGCGGGGGCGGGGGTGGGGCCGCTCGCGCTTCCCGCGGGGGCGGCGACGAGGGCGGTCAGGACCAGGGATCCGGCGGTTCCATAGCGGACGGCTGCTGCTCTCATCGCGCGTGTCTTCCCCTTTTTGTTCGGCTGAGCGTTCCGGAAGGTGCTCGAACAAAAGGGATGATTCGTGTGGTAATTGGTGAAGTAAAGCACCGCCCTGCCGGTGTCGGCTCAATGCCCCCGTTGAGCCGCTTCCCGGGGCGGCCGGTGCGAGAAGGCCGCCCGCAGCCCGGGGTCGCCCGAGGCGCGGACCCCGCGCACGGCCACGGCCGTGAGCCCCTCGCCGCGCGCGGGCAGGGCGCCCAGGAGCCGCTGGCCCGCCGGTGACGCCCAGCGGGTGTACGGATGGACCTCGACGCGGGCGATGAGCAGGCAGGCCGTGCACACCAGCAGCGGCAGCGCGAACCAGGCCGCGACGGGCACCTGCCCGGCGGCGCCCCCCTCCTGCCCCGGCATCAGCACCGCGACGGCGCCGAGCGCGAGAACCGCGACTGTCGCGGCGCGCACCTGGCGGACCGCGGCCGCGACGCCCGAGCCCGCGTCGTCAGGGACGGCGAGGCCCGCCGTGACGAGCCGGTCCGCGAGGGCCCGCACCGGATCGGCGGCGGCCACGCCCCGCCGCACCCTCGCTATCGGCGACTGCCCGGCGGGCCCGATGGCACCCAGCACCGAACGCTCCATCTCGTCACGGCCCACCGGGTCGACGACGGTCGCCCAGCCGGTGTGCGCGATCAGCAGCCGCCGGGCTCCGGCCATCGCGACGAGCGTCACGTCGGCGACGCGGGCGGGGCCGCCGGACAGGAACGCCGCCTCGTAGAGGGTGAGTTCGTGCCCGCGTGCGGCGGCCTTCTCCTGTGCGGCGGCGCGGCTCGCGGCGAGGCAGAGCCGGCCGCAGGACAGGCCGGCCGCGGCCCAGGCGAGGAGGAACAGAGGGACCCAGAACATGGCGGCTTTCTATGCGACGACGCCGCGTCGCGCCATGGTCTATTCACCATGCGGACAATCGGTGACAGGTAGGTAACGTTCCGCTTTGGGCGGGAGGCCGCCGGAGGCAGCGGGAAGGTGGGCGACGGAGTGACCGGGGCGGCCGGGCCGGGGGTGTCCGTCGGGCCCGGTGGGGGCGGCGTACTGGTCGCAGGGGGCGCCGGTCCTGAGGTCGCCGCGTCCCGGGCGAGGGCGTCGAAGTCGACGAGGCCGGTGGCCTCAAGCACCTTCATGTGGTCGAGGACCGTCGTGTTCGCGTCGTCGGCCAGCGCGCGCACCAGGGAGTTACGGGTGTTCGCCCGCACCTCGGCCACCAGCGCGAAGACCTTGCCGTGGGCGCGGCGCAGGATGTTCGCGAACTTCCCGTCGTACGTCTCGTCATGGGCGGCGCTCAACTCCCCGAGCCAGCCGCGCTGTCGGGGGTTCGGCTGGCTGGGCAGTTCGAGGCCGAGCCGGGTCGCCACCTCGCGTACGCGCGCGTCGAGGAACGTGTGGCCCTCGACGAGGTGCTCGCCCGCGGCGCGCACGGCCCCGGTGGTGCCGCGCTCCTCGGCCTGCTGTCCGGCGGGCAGCTCCCACAGGCCCGCGAGCCGCACCTTGGTGATGAAGTCCCGGTCCAGGGCGGACAGCGGCCCGAAGTCGGTCGCCACGGCCTCGGCGTCGAGCCGGGCGAGACCGGTGCCCGAGCGGTCCTCGTAGGACCAGAGGGGGAAGAGCAGCGCGGCCAGGGTCGCGAGGAGCCCCGCGACGATGAGGCCGGTGCCGTTGACGGTTCGGGATCGCATGACGCCTCCTGTTGCGCCACCGCACGCTAGTGCGTGCCCGGTGGGGCGCGGCCCGATACGGCCGGGAGTACGTCAACTGCCATAGGGCGGACGCCGGTTGCCGGGCTCGGCGTGCGCCCTCAGAAGAAGTAGGGCGAGCTGCTCAACCTGACCCGCCGCCCCCGCCCCCGCCCCCGCATGAGGAGCCACCCCCGCCGCCCCCACAGGACGAGCCACCCCCTCCGCCGCACGAGGACCCGCCCCCGCAGGAGGACCCGCTCCCTCCGCCGCACGTCGAACCGCCGCCCCCGCAGGACGACCCGCCCCCGCCGGAACAGGAGGAACCGCCGCCCGCCCCGCACCACACGGCCGTCCCGCCTCCCGCGCTCCCCGCACCCGTACCCGGGCTCCGGTAGGGCGCGATGTACGGGCCCGCAGGAGCCGTTGGCTGCACGCGGGTCCTGGCGGCAGCGATCAGCTGGGACCGCAGCTCCGGGTGGGCCGCCGCGAGGCCGCGGGTCGCCACCAGGTGGGCCGCGCCCGTCAGGTGGCCCGACGAGGCGACGTACTCGCGCAGGGCGGACCGCCCGGCGACGGTGAGCTGTTTCGACGTGACCGACAGGCAGATCAGGCCGGTCGCGACGCCGAAGACGAGGGCGGGCAGCAGCGCGAGGACGGAGTCGAGCGCGGCGTCGGGCTCCCCCGACGCGGGGTACGCGTCCAGTTTGAGGAACAGGGTCAGCATGGCCGCGACCATGAATCCGAAGAGGCTCAGGAGTGCCAGCAGCCCGGCCCGTACCCGCCACTTGCGCTGCCGCCCCGGCCGCACCACGAGGCCGCGCCGCGCGAGCGCATCCCCTGTCTCCTGCACCGGCGCGCTGCGCATCACCGCCGCCCGCAGCCAGTGCAGCGCGCCGCTGGGTGCCGCGGCGTGCGCGTCGATGACCGCCTGCTCGCCGGAGTTCCGCGCGGCGGGCCGGGCGATGCCGACGACGCCGGGCCCGGCGACGACCAACCTGCCGTCCTCGTGCAGCCCCGCGATCAGCGCGTCGGCGGCGCGGGCGGGCCCGCCGGAGAGGAACGCCGCCTCAAGGGTGCCCCGGACGAAGGCGCCGTGCTCGGCGTCGGGCGGGGGGCCGGCCCGATGGGGGGACCTGGTGCGGCGGGCGGCCACCACACCCCTGATCAGCTCCGCGGCGGCGAGTGAGACGACGACCGTGTACCCGGCGCCCATCATGTCCACGGTGTTCACAAGGTCACCGCCTCAGCAGGACCCGGCGGGTGGCGTGCAGCAGTCTCGCTGCGGGCCGCCGCGACAGCGGCGCCGGGCCGGACCGTTCGAGCCACCAGTCGCTCAGCCGCCGCCCGGCCTCCGCGTCGTCCGGCCGCCCCGCGAGCAGCAGATGCTCGGCGAAGTGCAGCGCGTCGTGGCGGTAGCCGCCCGTCATGGGCCGGGAGCGCGCGTACGCGAGGAACTCCGCGCGGTACGCCGCTCCCAGGATCTCCGGCAGCTCGGGCGCGACCTTCGCCACGACGTCGGCCCGCTTGGCGGCCAGTGCGTGGCTCTGCACCCTCAGCCGCACGTGGTCGAAGCCCTCGGGCGCCGGGGTGCCCGCGACGAGAGCGGAGAGCAGGGCGGTCTGCGCGAGTGCGGTGCGCTGCCGGGCGGCGGGGGCCGCGGGCGGCACCTCGCGCCGGACGCCCGCACTCTCCGACGGCAGCTCTCCGGATGCCTTCACGGTGGCCCGAATGGCGTCCAACTCCCGCTCCAACTCCGCCGGTTCGGGGAAGTTCTCGTCCCGCTCCAGGAGGACACCCGGCGGGGAGACGCGCGACGCGAGGTCGGCGAGGATCGCGAGGACGGGCTCCGGCACCGGGTGCGCGTGACTGTCGTGCCAGACGCCGTCCCGCTCGAAGCCGCCCGCCACATGGACGTACGCGATGGCCTCGACCGGCAGTTCGTCCAGCGCCTTTGCCGGGTCCTCGCCCCGGTTGACGTGGTTGGTGTGGAGGTTGGCGACGTCGATGAGCAGCCGTACGCCCGTACGCTCCACGAGCTCGTACAGGAACTGCCCCTCCGTCATCTCCTCGCCGGGCCAGGCGATCAGCGCCGCGATGTTCTCCACGGCGAGCGGGACGGGCAGCGCGTCCTGGGCGACGCGGATGTTCTCGCAGAGCACGTCGAGCGCGTCGCGGGTGCGCGGCACCGGCAGCAGGTGCCCGGCCTCCAGGGGCTGGGTGGCGGTGAGGGCGCCACCGGCGCGTACGAACGCGATGTGCTCGGTGACGAGCGGCGAGCCGAGGGCCTCGGCCCGCTCGGCGAGCGCGGTCAGGCGCCCCTCGTCGGGGCGGTCCGCGCCGCCGAGTCCCAGCGAGACGCCGTGCGGCACGACGGTCACCCCGCGCTCGCGCAGCCGCAGCAGGGACTCGGGCAGATGCCCCGGGCAGAGGTTCTCCGCGACGGCCTCGACCCAGTCGATGCCGGGCATCGCCTCCACGGCCGCCGCGATCTCAGGCCGCCACCCGATGCCGGTCCCGAGCCGCGACGCGGAACTCCGCCCCACGCCCGGGCCCCGCCTCATCTCCGGACTGAGCATGTCGCTCCCCCTTCGTCCCCCGGACCCCCCGGTCCTCCGCTCCCAGACCATGGCCCGGGCGGGCGGCGGTGAACCCTCGGTCGGAGACGTTCAGAGCTACATTTGAGGTTCCGGCCGGGCGGTGTTGATCCGTCCGGCCGGCGCGGGTGAGGGGCGGGACGTGGTGGAGATGTCGCCGCTCGGCCCGGCGGGCGCCGGCGCCGGGGGAGTGGCACCGGACGGCGGCGGGGGCCCGGTGGGGCTGGCCGTCGCGGTCGACGCGGCGCCGTTCGCGATCCCGTCGAAGTCGACGAGCCCGGTGGCCTCCAGCATCGTGATGTGGTCGAGGACGGTCTGGTTGGCGTCGGTGGCGAGCTGCCGGACGAGCGAGTTGCGGGTGCTGTCGCGGACCTGGGCGATCATGCCGAAGACCTTACCGTGCGAGGCGCGCAGCAGGTTGGCGAACTTGCGCTGGTACGTCTCGCCGCTCGCCGCGGTCAGCTCCGCGAGCCAGCCCTGCTGCTGCTCGGTGGGCTGGTTGGGCAGCTCCACGCCGAGTTGCGCGGCGGCCGTACGGGTGCGCTGGTCGAGGTCGGTGTGGCCGACGATGAGGTGGTCCCCGGCCGCCTTGATGGCCTCGGTCGGCGCCCGTTCGACGGCCTGCTGCCCCGCGGGTATCTCCCACAGTCCCGCGAGGCGCACCTTCACCAGCAGGTCCCGGTCGGCCGCGGAGAGCGGACCCCACCGGGTGGCGACGGACCCGGCGGCCAGATTGGCGGGCCCGGTCCCGGAGCGGTCGGCGTACGACCACACCGGGAACGCGATCGCGCCCAGCGTGGCGACAAGTGCCGCGATGATCAGAGCCGTGCCGTTGACGCGCCGCAAGGTGCCTCCCGTGGTGCTCCCGTGTCGCCGGTGATACCAGGAGGTACGGAAGATGCGGGCGGGGCGTTCAACGGCGCGCGTCCCAATCGGGTGAGCATCTCGGCGAGGGGTGAGGCGTCGGCCGGTACGGGCAGCGGCGGGGCGAACGCGGCCCCGGGAACCCGCCGTTCGGGGCCCGCGGGCACGCGCCGCGCGACCGCGAGCGCCGCGGCGAGAACTTCGTCGGGGAAGGTGACGGGGACGCCGAGCGTGGCCGCGACGTCCCACGCGTGCACCACGTAGTCGAGAAGGTGGAACCCGACGGCGACCCGCCCGGGAAAGCTTCCGCCGATCTCGGGCAGCGTGAACCGCTGTTCCGTGGCTGCTGCCGCGTACTCGGCGAAGGCGGCGACGACGTGCCGCACGGATTCCTCGTAACGGGCCAACGGGTCGCTGCCGAGGTTGAGTTCGAGCCAGAACGTACGGTCGTCACCCGCCCCTCGCGCCGCTGCCGCGAAGCCGTGGTGCTGGGCGGTCATGTGCGTCACGAGGCGGCGCAGGTCCCAGCCCGCGCACGGGGTGGGGCACTCCCAGTCCGACGCGTCGCGGACGTGGGACAGGACCTGGAGCGAGGTGTGGACGGCGGTGCGGTCGAGGGTGACGAGACCGGTCATGGCGTACCTGCTTCCTCGGTGGGGGCGGGGCGCGTGATCCGTGGCGGCATGACGTCAGCATAAAACTAAACGAACGATCGTGCTGACTTTTTCCGGAGAAACTTCGGGGGCACCTCCGCTGATGCGTACCGCCCTGCGAGGCGTCAGGTCACGGGAGTCGGGGGACCAGCGCCGCATCCGTCGCCGCCGCGCGCAGCCGCGTCGTGATGCCCGTGCCCGCCCGCCGGTACGCGTCCGGCGCGCCGTGCAGGACCGAGTGCGCGTTGGCCGTCTCCATGAGGGCGACGAGTTCGAAGGCGAGCTGGGCGACATCCGTGTCCGCCCGCAGCTCGCCGGTGTCGCGCGCCTCGCCAAGGCACCGCTCCACCTGCGCGGTCCAGCCGCGGTCGGCGTCGGCCAGCGCGTCGTGCACGGCCCCTTCGCGGGCGTCGTACTCGGCGATCGCCCCGTAGAAGAAGCAGCCGCCGGGGAAGACGCGCCGCTCCGAGTACTCCAGCCAGGCCGCGCAGAGCCGCCACGCCCGTCCGATGCCGGGCGGCTCCTGGCGGGCGGGCTCGACCACCGCGTCGAGGAAGATGCGCCCCGCCGCCCTGATGGTCGCCAGCTGCAGTTCCTCCTTCGACCCGAAGAGCGCGAACACCCCGCTCTTGCTGAGGTTCAGCTCGGTGGCGATGCGCCCGAGCGACAGCGCTCCGAGCCCTTCGACGGAGGCGATGTCGACGGTGCGGCGCAGCACGAGGCGGCGGGTCTGGTTGCCGCGCTCGACCCGGCCGTCGAGCCGTCCCCCGGCCGAGGACGCCCCGCCGGTCACGGTCGACCCCGGCGTGCGCCCGGTGCCTTGCGTTCCGCTCTCACCCGCGTGTTCCCCTGTCCGATCCTGACCGATGTCCGAGTCCTGGCCGCACCCTAACGCCGTGGTGGTCGGCGGCGTAACTCCAGCTCAAGCAGCAATTCCACTTCGGGCAACAATGCCGTGCCGAAGTTCCCATTGTGGCAATGCCGGACTCCTCCGCAGGATGAGTGACGTACCGAACCACCACCACCTGCGAGGTTTCACTTGATCGTCATCACCGCCCCCACCGGCAACATCGGCAGCCACCTGCTCCCCCTCCTGCTGGACTCCGCTCCCGTCCGTGGCGAAGAGCTGCGCGTCGTGGTCCGCGATCCCGCCCGGCTGCCCGACGCGGTGCGCGAGCGGGTCGAGGTGATCACCGGTTCGCACGGTGACGCCGAGGTCGTCGACCGGGCCTTCGACGGTGCGGACGCCGTGTTCTGGCTCGTTCCGCCGGACTCCTCACTGACGCCGGACGCGGCCTACCGCGGCTTCACGGGACCCGCCGCGAAGGCCCTCGCCACGCACGGCGTCGGCCATGTGGTCGGCGTCTCCGCGCTGGGCCGCGGCACCCCGCTCGCCGACCGCGCCGGACTCGTCACGGCCTCCCTCGCCATGGACGACCTCATCGCGGGGACCGGCGTCGCCTACCGGGCCCTGGCCAATCCGTCCTTCTACGAGAACGTCCTCGAGGAGGCCGAATCGATCCGGGACAAGGGCGTCTTCACCGACAACACCGACCCCGACCGCAAGGCGCCCATGGTCGCCGTCGCCGACATCGCGGCCGTCGCCGCCCGTCTCCTCCTCGACCGCTCGTGGACCGGCACCGACGACGTCCCGGTCCTCGGACCGCGGGACCTGTCCCCGAACGACCTGGCCCGCATCATCACCGAGCAGCTGGGCCGCCCCGTCCGATACGAACGCCAGTCGCTCGGCGAGATGTACCCCACCCTCGTCGGCTACGGCCTCAACGAGGCCTTCGTCCAGGGCATTTGCGACATGAAGCGGGCCAAGGACGCGGGCCTCGACGCGGGCGTCACCCGTACCGGGGGCACCGCGACGCCCACCACTTTCGAGCAGTGGTGCGCCGACACCCTCATGCCCGCCGTCCGCGGCGACTGACTACCCGTCACCCGCGTACGGCCGCACCACCAGAGCCCACCGCACCAGAGTCCACCGCACCAGAGTCCACCGCACCAGAACCCAGAACACCGACCGCCGCTTCGGAGGCACATCCCATGACCACCCAGGAAACCGCAACCGCAACCGCACCCGCGACGCAGGCCGCACAGCCGCCCGTCACCGCGTTCATGCTCGTCAAGACCACACCCGAATGGCTCGCCATGACGCCCCAGAAGAGGGTGGACGCCTTCGTGACCGAGGTCATCCCCGCCATCAAGGCCAAGACCACCGGTGTCCGGTCGCGCTTCTACGACACGGAGTTCTACTCCACCCGCGTCACCGACGTCTGGGTCTGGGAGGCCGACGACCACAACGCCTACCAGCTCCTCATCGACGCACTGCGCGAAACCCCGTTCTGGGACCGCTACTTCGAGGTCGTCGACCTCCTCGTCGGCACCGAGAACGGCTACGCCCGCACGTACGGCGTCGAGGCCGTCACCACCATTAGCACCTGACACCAGGGCTCATGCGCGACACCAGGGCTCATGCACGCGGGAGCGATCCGACGCGGCTCACCCCTTCGACCGCGACGGTCTTCCCCGGGGCGATCTCCGTGAAGCCCGCGTCGCGGACCACCGGGTTGCCGCCCGCGGTGACCTCGCGCCAGCGGTCCGCGTCGGCGGTGCGGACGGAGAGCGGGAAACCGGCGTCGCGCCAGGCCGCGCGCTCCTCGTCCGACAGCTCCCACCAGGCCAGCTGGGCGCCGTGGCCCGCCTGGGCCATCGCCTTGCCCGCCGTCATGCCGACGTGGGGATTCATCCAGAGGACGGGGTGCGTCGGGTCGGCGCCGGGCGGCGGCTCCGGGTCGTCGAGTTCGGTGCCGGACACCTGGAGCCGGGCCAGCTCCTTGGGCCAGCCGTCAAGCGGCACCGGCGGGAAGACGCGGACCTCGGCCGACTTGCCGGTGACCGTGATGCCGGGCAGCGCCTCGGCCCTGCGCCACTCGGCGCCGCGCGCCCGCCGCACCACCTTGCGGATGCGGGCGTCCTCCCAGTCGCGCATGGCCCGCGCCCACTCGCCGTCGCCGAGCGAACGCTCGTCGCTCAGCATCACCAGGACGGCGCGGGCCGCCGTCTCCAGGGCGTCCGTGCGGGCCGGGGGCGCGGCGCGTTCGATGCGCGCGACCAGCGGCAGCACGAACTGCGGGGCCTCGTCGCGCCAGGTGCTCGCATGGCGGAACGGGGTGTCCTCGGCGGCCGCGGCGGCCGGCTCTGCGGGGGTGGTCGTCTCGTCGCTGCTCACACCCGCCAGTCTGCCAGCCTCCCGGCCGGGAGATCGGCCCTGCCCCGTGCTCCGTGCGGTGCTCGTGGGGCGTACGCGAGGATGACCCGCATGGAACGTGATCTCGCTGTGCGGCTCGACGGGGTGGGCCGCCGCTACGGCATGCGTGGCGCATGGGTGCTGCGCGGAGTCGACCTCGGCATACCGGCGGGCGCCCTGGTACGGGTCGAAGGCGGCAACGGTACAGGAAAATCGACGTTGTTGAGGCTGCTCGCCGGAATCGACGCGCCCTGTGAGGGCCGGGTGTCGGGGCGTCCGCGCACGGCGTTCGTGCCCGAACGCTTCCCGGCCGCAATGCCGTTCACGGCGCTCGGCTACCTCACGCACATGGGCCGCGTCCACGGGCTCGCGCACGGGGCCGCCCGGCGGAGCGCGGCGCAGTGGCTGGAGCGCTTCGGCGCCGGCGGGTACGCGCGCACCCCGCTGTCCGAGCTCTCCAAGGGCAGCAGTCAGAAGGTCGCCGTGGCGCAGGCCCTGCTCGCCGAACCCGAGCTGCTCATCCTCGACGAGGCGTGGACCGGCCTGGACTCCGCCGCCCGCGCCGAACTCGACCGCGCGGTGGGTGAGCGCACGGCGGCGGGCGGCTCGGTGGTCTTCGTCGACCACGACCCGCGCCGCCTCCAGGGGGTGGCGGAGGAGACGTACGTACTGGCGGGCGCGGCGCTCAACCGCCGCACTGTACAGGCGACTTCACAGTGTTGGCAGGGGCCGACGGTTCTCATCGAGACCCAGGGCCCACCGGGCGCCGGACTCCCGGCCGCGGTGACGGCGGCGGCCGTGACGGTGTCGGCCATGACGGGTTCGGCCGTGGCGGCGGGCCCGGACGCGTCCGCCGGGCCCACGCGTCTCACCGTTCCCGCACCTCACTCGGACCGGGTCCTGCGGGAACTCCTGACGGCGCGACCGCCGTGGCACGTGGCGAAGGTGATGAGGGTGACGGAAGCGGTGGAGGCGGGCGCGGTGGAGGCGATGGAAACGGCGGACGGGGAGGTGCTGTGATGCGCGCCCTGCTGCGCTATCGCACCGCCCTGCTCGTGCGGTCCCAGCGGTGGCTTCCGCCCGTCATCCTGTACGCCGTGTTCCTCGGCATCGGCGTGCAGGGCGGGCAGCCCATCCTGGACTCACTCGCGTACGCCGCCGGGGGCTTGCTCCCCGTGACCGCCTGGCTGGTCCGGATCTGCGTGACCAATGAGCCGCCCGCTGCCCGCGGTTGCGTCGCCGCGGCCGCCGGGCCGGGGCGGGCCCACCTCGCCTCGCTGCTCGCCGCGCTCCTTGCGGCGTCCGCACTCGGCGGGGCGGCCGTCCTCGTAGTGACGGCCATCAGCGACGCGTCGAGCACGAACGCGCGGGTGCCGGTGCCGCGCCTGTCCGCGGGCGCGGCCGGTCTGCTCGCGATGCTGGTCAGCGCGCTGCTCGGCACCGCGCTCGGGGCGCTCGCCAACTGGCCCCTGCTGCGTTCCGCGGGGCGCGCCGTCCCCGCGTCGCTGCTCGGCGCGCTGTTCCTGCTCGTCACCACGGGCTCCCCGGCGAAGTCGGTCCTCACCGATCTGACCACGGGGTCTAGGGACGGCGTGGTGCCGGCGTCGCCGGGCGCACTGGCGGCTGCGGCGGCCGTCGCGGCGGCGGCGATGTGGGCGGCGTGCGTGCTCAGCTCGCGGCGCGGGTGACGCTGGAGGAGGGCGTACGGAACGGGAGGGGGCGAAGTGCCGGTTCCCTGCCCTGCCTCACCCCGAGCAGGCCGAGCGCTGCGCCTCCTGCCACGTGCAGACCGGGCAGAGCGTGACGCCCTTGTGGGACTCCGGGTACTCGGTGGGCGCGCGGCACAGGACGCACTCGGCGAAGGGCTCGCCCGATGCGGCCGGGGCCGGGTCCGGGGTCGGTGCGGGTGCCGATGCCGGAGCGCAGTAGTCGTCGTCCGCCGTTTCCGCCATGTCCGCCAGCCTACGACCTGGGCCGGGAGTCCCGGCCCTCCCGGCCGCCCCGGGTGCCCGCCGCTCCCACCGACCGGATCTGCTCCGACACCCGGACGAACCGGTACCCGCGCTCGCGCAGCTCGGGGACGATCGTGCGCAGTGCGCGCTCCGTCGTGGGCGCCGCGCTGCGCGTGCAGTGCATGACGACGACCGAGCCGGGCCGCACCCCGTCGAGCACCTGCCGGGCCACCGCGCCGGAGTCGGTCGCGAAGGCGTCGCCGCTGACCACGTCCCACTGCACGGCGGTGACGCCGCCGGGCGCGAGCGCGCGCAGGGCCTGCCGGTCGTAGCAGCCGCCGGGGAAGCGGAAGTACGGCACCGGGTGCTCGACGCCCGCCCCGCGCAGGGCGGCGAAGGCGCGCTCCATGTCGGCGCGCATACCGGCGGCGGGCACGGTCGGCAGGCCGTAGCAGCTGCCGGTGAAGGCGTGGTGACTGTACGAGTGGTTGGCGACCTCGAAGAGCGGGTCGCGGCCGATGGCCTTGGCCTGCGCCGGGTACTCCTCGGCCCACCGCCCCGTCATGAAGAACGTGGCGGGCACCTTCAGCCGCCGCAACGTGGCGACCAGGGCCGGATGATCGAACCGCTCACCGGCAGCCGCGCGCGGCCCCTGGTCCGCGGTCATGTCGGCGTCGAAGGTGAGGGCGACGGTGCGGCCGTGCTTCCGCGACCCGTTCGTGAACACCGGGGTCAGGCCGGAGGGGCCTGGCGCGAGGGTGGGCGGCGCGGACGACGAGGGGGCGGCGGTGGCCCCCGCGGGCCGGTCGTGACCGGGCGTGGCGGTGTCGCCCGCGCATCCGGCGAGGGTGACGAGGGCGGCGGTCAGGGCGCCGAGGGCGCAGAGCGCGGCGGGTCTCCGTACGAGAGTGATCACCCGGTGAAGATATAGGCATTAATACGTCAAATAGGACAACATGCCGTGCCGCCTCACTCCACCGGCGCCCATCGACGCGACTGACACCCATCGACGCGACTGACACCCATCGACGCCACCGATGCCCATCGACGCCACTGACACCCTCTGGCGCCCGCCCGCCTCACACCCAGCCGTCGAGCGAGCCCATGAACGCGTCGAAGTCGTCGCGGTGGATGGTGTGCCCCGCGCCCCGCACCGTCCGCACCTCGAAGCCGCGCCGCGCCAGCTCCTCCTTGAGCGCGCCGTCCACGACGATGCTGGGGTCCGAGACCTGCACCAGTGACGGCACGACGGGGGCGGCCGGGGTGTGGTCGACGGCGTTCGTGCCGGAGATCGACAGTGCGGTGTCCGGGTCCCAGGCGGCGAGCGTGGCGGCCTCGATGTCCACGTCGGCCGCCTCCCAGCGCGGGTTGAACTTCGCTATCAGGGCGCGGGGGACCCGCTGGAACTCCACGAACACCGCCGGGTCGACCGCGCCTTCCGCGCCGAGCGCCCAGGCCGGGTCGGAGTAGACGGCGCGCGCCGGGGCGAGCCGCTCGACGGCGAGGGCCAGGGCGAGGCCGCCGAGCGAGTGCCCGAGGGCGAGTTCGGCGCCGGCCGGCAGGGTGTCGACGAGGTCGTCCGCGAAGACCTTCGCCCCGTACTCGCCGCGCCCGCTCGCCCCGTGCCCCCGCAGGTCGACGCCGATCACGCGGTAGCCCCTGTCGGCGAGAGCGGGCCCCACGCGCCGCCAGGTGCGGTGGTCCGACATGATCCCGTGGACCAGGACGGCGACGCGGTCGCCGGTTCCCCACTCGTGGGTGTGCAGCTTCATGGTGGTGCCTCTCTCGTACGCGCCCTGCTGGTCCGCCGGACCGGACGGAGGGCATGCCCGAATCCTGCCCGCAGGCCGGAACGCCCGGCCGCCCGGACCCCTCTTCCCAGGTGCTCAGCCGCACACGCCGCCGCACGGACGCCTCGCGCCGCACCCACCTCTCGCGCCGCGCTGACGTCCCGCTCACGCACTCCGTCCGCGGCACTCATCACCGCACTCCGGATATGCCCGGCATAGCACATCACCTGGCCGTTTATCGGTTGTTGATCGGCTGCGGAGATTCTCCGCAGGTCCGTGTCCGGCACGGGCGAACGGAAACGACCGGAGGTATGCACATGAAGGTTGTCCGCTCCCTCAAGAAGAAGATCACCGGCGAGAAGAGCCTCAAGGCCTACGCCTGGTACCACTGGTACTAGGCCGACGAGGCAGTCGCCGCGCGCATCCCGCGCGGATGCGCATCCCACGGGGACCGATGTGACGACCCGTCACGTGCCCTGGGGACGTGACAGGACGTCCCCGTGGGGACGTAACGCGCCGTCGAGGCTCGTGCCCGGTGTGCCGTGACCCGGCCGCCGGGCGCGGGCCTCCCGCTTCTGGAGACTCCCGATGTCCATACCCGGTACCGCCAGGATCGCGCGGGCCACCGTCTTCACGCCGCGACTCCACGCCCTGCTGCGCGACCACCGCGGCCAGGACGTGTTCCGCCTGGACCACGACACGGTCGGCGTCGCCGGCGCCGCGCTGACCGACCGGATCCTCGCCGCGCGGCCCGCCACCGAGCGCGAACGCCCCACCTTCAAACCGCTGCACGGACGCTCCATCCCGCGCACCGAGGCGTCCACCGTCATGCAGGCCATCGGACGGGACGTACGGACGGCGCTGAAGAAGCCGGTGCCGGGCGGCATCGACCTCTCCGGCGAGTGGCCCCACGTCGGCCACGTGTACCTGCGCGACCTGATCCTCGGCGCCGACCCGTACCGGCTGCGCATCCTCATGGACCGCACCCTGGAGCTGACGCCCAAACTGACCTGGACGGTCATCGCCACCGGCGCCGCCCTGCCGGGCAGGCTCCGGCCCGGCGCGCCCGTCACCAGCATCGCGGGCCTGACCGCGAACGCCACGACGTACAGCGACCGGCGCTACGCCATGGGCCTGTACCGCAGGGCCGCCGCCCCGGTCTGCTTCACCGTCTCGACGCTCGTCGCCAACGCGTACTGGCTCGGGGCGCCGTTCGACGACGAGACGCCGAACGAGCACATCCTGTACGAGTCGATGCGGCTGCTGCCACCATCCTGGAACATCCTGCGGAACGCGTCCCCCGAGTACCCCGCCCTCGACGACCGCATCGGCGCGGGCGACGACGTCCTGCTGCTCCCGCTGCTCAGCCACCGCGACCCCGCCCTCTGGGACGACCCCGACACGTTCAGGGCCGGACGCTGGGCCGACCTCGACCCCGACGACCACCCCGGCTACCTCCCCTTCGGCCACGTCTCCGAACGCTGCTGGGGCCGGCACATGGTGATGCCGCTGGCCGGGATGCTGCTCGACATCCTGCGGTCCGACGGCGTGGGCGTCGACCCTCGGCAGGCCACCGCGAAGGTGCCGCTCGCGGGCCTGCTCGGCGTGGACAAGGTGCGGCTGGTGCGGCAGGGAAGCGGCGTGCGCTAGCGAGCGGCCGGCAGGGCGGCGGAACACCGGATGCCGCGCTCGTACGCCTGGACGCGGTGGCCCCGTACCTCGGTGTCCGCGCAGCGCGTGAAGTGCGTACAGGCGCAGTTCAGCCGGAAGTCATGTGTGTGTCGGTGCGGGTGGCGGGAGTTCACGCGAAACACCCCCAGAAGTAATCGCGGCTGGTTGGATGACCGGGCGTTCGGACAACGGCCGCCGCTTCGTCAGCGGCCGGAACCGCCGCGACCAGCCCCCCACCCTCAGGAGTTTCCGTGCCGCACACCGCGCTGCGCAGGACCCACGCGGCGACCGTCACCGCCGTCCTCGCCGCCGCCACGTTCGCCGCCGTCGCCCCGTCCGCGACCGCCGCCGACGCGTCCGCCGCCGCTCCTCCCTCGCTCAAAGTGCTCACGTACAACACCTTCCTGTTCAGTAGGGTGGGTCAACTCTAGTAGGGGGTTGGGGTGGGCGAAGATATCGAGCGACCTTATGACGGCTGCGGAAAGTGCCTGGTAGGGGTACGTCGGCTGTCGCGGAAGACAGACGCCACGTGGTCGCCGGAGCGGCAACGGGAGAACGTCCTGTCGGCCGTGCGCAGCGTGGATGGCCACGTCATTGCGTGGGCTGATGACTGGGAAATCTCAGGCGCCACAAATCCTATGGCGCGCCCCAAGTTGGGACCCTGGCTGCGCAGTGAGCGCGGCCCGTATGACGGTATCGCGGGTGCTGCCGTCGACCGAATCGGACGTAGCCTCGTCGATTGTCTCAATACGGGCTACAAGATGCGTGATGAGGGGAAGCTCCTCGTCACCTATGGTCACGACGGCCCGTGGGACCTGGACGACCCAGTCGACGAGAACCGGTTCACTATGGAGGCGTGGGGCGCGCAGATGGAATTGCGCGCCACGCAGCACCGAAACCGCGACGAGACGGTGAAGGCGCGGACTCAAGGCCGTAAGCGGGGCAAGCATTCTTACGGGTACCGGTATGTCCGGCTGCATGCGAAGGCCAACATCGATCACGTGGCGTTGGATCGCGGAGAAGATATGCCGCCTGAAGTCCAGGATCGGGAGCGAGCCGTCGACATCCTCCGGGGCGTAGCTAACCGGATCCTCGCGGATGAGACGGGTGACGTAACGGAGTACAGCGAAGCTGCGCGGCTCACACGGGAGAAGGTCTATTCGCCAGCGGACCACGAACGTGTCATGGCCGGTAAGGAGCCCCGTGGGACGCCGTGGGACGGTGGCGCGTTGGCCAAGATGCTGATGTCGGAGGCCGCGCTCGGGTACCTCATGCACAAGGGACGCCCGGTGCTCGACAGTGACACCGGAAACCCCGTTCGCTTGGCGCCTCAGCTCTGGAACAGGGCTACGCACGTCGCACTCGTCGCGAAACTCGGACCGAAGAAGAGGGATTCGAAGCGGGCGCCTAGCGGCGAACATCTTCTGTCCGACCGGGCCCGTTGCGGCGTCTGCGGATACCGCCAGTACCGCACGGGAAATCCCGTCGCGATGACCTGTAAATCGCGCTCGAAGGGTCTCAGCGACTGCAAGCCGTCCCCGACTATCTACGTCAGTTACCTGGAGGAGTCCCTCACCGGTTGGTTTCTGGAGACATACGGCCACCATCAGTACATGGAGACGGTCTACGACCCTGGGAATGGTGTCGAAGAGGCCCTCAGTGAGGTTCTGAACGACAGGAACCGACTGCGAGACGACCGCGCGGCAGGGCTGTACGAAGACGAGGACGACGCCCAGTGGTACCGCGCGCGTTACACCGAACTGACTGGGGAGGCTGAACGGCTTCGTGCCGAACCCATCCGCCCGGCGGGCATGGTGACGCGGCCAACCGGAGAGACCGTCAGGTCCAGGTGGGAAGGTGCAGCCCACGACGGGGAGCGCCGGGCAATCCTGGCTGAGTTTGACGTCACTGTGAGGGTGTGGCCGTACGGGCACACGCCACGGTGGCAACCGTTCGTTGGAGACGTCGACCCTGACGCGGACATTGCCTCCTCCGTCCAGGCTCTTCGGGAGCGATCGGCAGGAGACGTGCCCCTCAAGGTCACGTCGAGGTAAGTCTGGCCAATTCGCCAACGTCGACGAGCGTCCTCATTATCCACAGGGGGCTGTGGGTAACTCCAATGGGTGACTATGGCGCCGTGAACTGTTGCGCTGTGTAGCCGACTTGGCCACTTCAGGGGCCAAAGTGCCAAACCCAACCCCTTATTTCTATCTCTCTCTAACGCGTCAAGGAGAGAAGTGAAAACAGGGGTTAGTTGGGCGGTTTGTGCGCGGGAGCTGACGGGGGAGGACGACGAGCAAGATCACTCCCGCGTCACACGCGCCCCATTACATAGGTAGGAGGGAACGCGCGGCCGTTGCGAATGGCGAGCGGTCCGACCCTCCTTCGACGGCCGGCGCCGCTCCTGCGCTCCCCGTACTCTCCTCCGGGTTGAAGCGCGGTCGTAGCGACGTCGGCCCGTCAGCCTTTACGGAGGAGGTGAGGGCGGGTTCCTCCTTGACTCATCCTCAGCGCGTAGTTGGGACACCCGGCGGGCGACCGTCAGCGCGTCTCCTGCGATACGGATGATGTAACCCGCACCGACCACACTGAGAAGCTGCCCTACGACGGATAGCGCGATGTTGACACTGTCCGCTGCTGGATCCGGGTTCACCCAGATCGCTAAGGTGCCGACGCTGAACATGATCCCAGCCAGTAGGCCGATCAGCGATCCAATCAGGGTGGTCTGGAGGATTACTTCGACGAGGTAGTCCCGCAGCGCGCCGCGATCTTGGCGCAGCTGACGGGCGAGGTTCTCCGTGCGGGTCACCGTACGGTGTTCCAGCCTGCGGTCCAGGAGCCGGTCCAGCGGACGCTTCCAGAGGTCGACGCCGACGCCAAATACAGCCCCAAGAACGAGACCTCCCCAAAAGAGCTGGTCCATCTCCGGATGGTCGTGGCGGTGCCCCTGCTTGGCAAGCCACGGTTCAGCAATAGTAGTTGAGCCACACGCAGCCCCGCGGCGGAGGAGAGATCCCGTGAGCGGGGCTGAAGCGTGGGCGGCTGTACTTCGTGGGAGTGGACGAACTCTGCTCCCAATGACTCGTAGCTCAGTTGGACAGAGCGCGCGACTACGAATCGCGAGGCCGCAGGTTCAAGCCCTGCCGAGTCAACCATGCGGGTAGCTCCCGCAGGCTCCGCGTTACGGCTGCTCCCCGGAAGCGTGTAGCGGTGTCCGTAGTTCAGCGGCCTAGAACTCTCCCGTGAAGGGGGCGACGCGGGTTCAAATCCCGCCGGACACACCAACTCACCTAGGAGCGCATATGAGCCTCGCTATCTGCTCCCTGAAGTGGGACGCCAGCGTCGCAGGGAAGCAGAAGATCCAGTACGACAAGGACGGCTATCACCTCGTCCGCTTCCCTTACACGACGGCTGGCGAGTCTTAGGACCCGTGGAAGATGCACGATGCGTCACGGGGAGGCTCCAAGGCATCGAAGTACCCCGACGCCCGCTCCGGGCTCATCTGGCCGTCACACGACGGGTGGGGCGTCCTGTCCGCCATGGTGTTCTGGGCGCCAGATGCGAAGGCGCTGGAGTACCGGGCGCGCTTCGTGCGCGACCCGCTGAACTCGTCGACGGGCTATGACGCTACGGCGACGAGTGACAGCACGCCGACGAGGGGCGGTCAGTACCGCTCCTACACGTGGCAGATGTTCGTACGGCGCGGCCGAAGAGCCCTAGGCGCGTCCCTGCCTGTAGTCGACCCATGATTGAGCAGTTGCTTCCATGGCGCCGAGCCACGCCTGATCAGGAAAACGCTTGGCTTGTGTGCGGTACATCCGAAGGTTGGCCCTGGCGAAGGCATCGATTGCGGCAGGATCGGACTTCGACCACACAGCGCACTGGGATACCCGCGACTCTGCACTCTCTACTGTGTGACCGGCCGCAATAAGTTGCAGGGCGAGGCAGGCCGGATCGATGAACGCTGCTCCTCGGGTGGGCCAAGACCAGTCCACCACCCACACATCCCGTTCCCCAATAATGATGTTGCTGGGGTTGATGTCGGTGTGCAGAAGCATGTCCCCCTGGAACAGTTCTGCCTCTTTTGCGTCCGCAGCGAAGTCGTTCCATCGCGTCTCAGGCCAGTCCCGCGCAACAGGGGGAAGCGGAACACCCGCAATGCGGTTGAGGGCGCCGACAATGATCGGGAGGTCGGGGGAGTCCGGTTCGAAGCGAGACGACCGTCCGTCAACGGCACTGAACCCGAGGATGATCCATCCGTCCTCGTCGCCGTCAATGCTCCACAGCAGTCGCGGAGACAGTGGCTGCACGTACGGGTTGATCGCCCGTTCCCGGAGGATAGAGTCCTTCCGCCCTCCGGGAACGTTGAACATGGCCTTGACGAAGAACTGGCCCTGCTCGCTGTCGATGATGGCGGCGAAGTCGGAGCTGAATCCACGATCCGGGACCCGTACGTGAGTGACCTTGCCCGTGAAGGGGTGGATCAGCTCCCTGAAGTGAGCGTCGGGCAGGTCATCCACGCTGGGTCTCCTCGGTTACATCAGTTCTTCGGCTTGCACTCACTAGGCGGCGTACCCGGCCGGCACCCCGAGGAGTTCGGTTCACAGCGGGGGTCACACGGGTTGTTCGGAACGCAGTCAGGGCGGCATGCCTTCGCCTGACCGTCGATTGCGCCATGGATGGAGGCCACGGCCTCGGACAGAGCGGGGCCGCCCAGGATAGAGGCCAACGCGTCGTCGCGGACGTCACCGACACCCATCCAGGTGGAGAAGACGCAAGGCGAAACCTTGCCCGTGGGGTCTATCGAGGCCCTGCCATCACCACATCCCCCGCACAGGTTGGCCGCTTCCGGCTCCTGCCCCTCAGAGGCCCGTCCGAACTCCCGGATGCGGTCCACGCCGATCTTGCTGACGCCCATCGCCTTCAGGTCGAGCTTCGCCGCCTCGATGCGCTGCTCATCGTCTCCGACGATGCCCACTCGGATTGGGACGCCGGCCTTCATAGCCTTGGCGATGTTGGCGCGAGTCCTGGCGTGGCTCGGGCGCCGGGTGACCCTGTTGTGTTCCTCGGCTTTGTCCGAGTAGTACGACGTGGCGAGCGACATGCCCTCGCGCTGGAGGAGGTCCCACCACACGTTGGGTACGTGCACCAAGTTGCTGTAGACCTCTACCTCGATGCCGAGATTCAGCGCGTGTTCCGCTACCTCGACTGCGTGGGGGTGCAGGGTCGGCTCTCCGCCGATGAGAGTGACGCTTCGGAGTCCCAGCTCATGCGCCTGATTCAGAGCGTTGAGCCAGTCGTCACGGGTCATTGCGCCATGGGTGCCATCAGGGCCAGACGAGTTGTAGCAGTGCGTACATGCGAGCTGGCACTTCCGCGTCAGGTCCAGCCACAGGAACTTGATGGCCTGCGGAGGGGTTGATCGGGGAGTCTCGACTACCGATGCAGTCATGCGCTCTCCTTCGAAGTGGGGGTGGAGACCTCTCCCCAGCCGCCGACGGCTGGGGAGAGGCAGATCCCTTGCCCGGACTCGAACCGGGGCCCCGCGCGCGAAGGGGAAACCCTCGCGGTGTATGCGCGCTCTGCCACTGAGCTACAAGGGAAGATCCGCCCATGGAGCCCACTGCACAGGTCCTGAGCGGCGTCTATCGAACTCTGTTATCAGTCGATCAGTATTTCTTGGGCTTCCCGTTCAGGAGCACATTATTGAACATATCGACCCACCAGAAAACCGGCCCGACAAGAGCCCATGAGGTCAGAGCGAGTGCCTTTACTGTTATGCCGGGGGTGTAAGAGTCATCTCCCGTGCTTTGGCGCACTATCCGGTAAAGTTTGTCGAGGGCACGCCGGGGAGTGTTTCCGCTGTACGAAAACCAAGCGTGGCCGAGAAAGTAGTAGATCGTGATTGCCAGCAGCGTTTCGTTGCCCACGAAGGCCTGTATCCTCGTATCGGTTGGATGGTGCACAACGCGCCTGACGGCGCGGAATTGTGGATGCGAAATGTCACGCCGCCCCGAGTGGGCAGAGGGTTCCGTTTTACAGATGGACAGAGCTCTACCTGTGCGCCACAGAGCGGGGCTGGTGAGGGCAGTTGGGATCGTCTCCGCAGATCGGGCACCTTGGTTTCAAGATCTCTCCCTAGGTATGGAGGTCAGGCGTGATGCTGGGCGCCGCTATCGGTGAGTGCCGGCCGTAGGGGGGTACCGGAACTCTCAGGGGAAGCCCCTCCCTGCCGATAGCGGCGCGTGGCCCGCCCCTGCCAGGATTACGCGCCGACAGGGACGGGAGTCTTGAGGTGAACGCTTAGGCCAGCGCGTGGCTGCTCTCGTTCAATTTCCATTCAGTCATGAAGTCGCGCACCATTGGGCGCGCTGACAGCGTGAAGTAGATGTCAACGTCGTAAAGATCAAGGATTCTGTCCGGCCCGCCAGCTTGCACGGTAAACGGCTCACCGGTCCTGAGCGCCGCCATCTGCCTTTCCTGAACCCTCAGGTCTCGCGACCACTCACGGAATACATGTCCGGGGTTCGGGTTACCTGGGTCGGTCGCCCGTAGGGCTCCCCCCGGGAACGGGCAGGTTTCGGGGATGGGGTCGAGGGCGTTGGCCAGACGGATCGCATGCATGCGAAGCCAGCGCACGGCTAAACGGGGCGAACCAGCCTGATAGCCGCCAAGGAACCATTCGCCAGCTGCTTCGGGGCAGCGCGCGACTACTTCGCACCAATAGCCGTCCACGGGTCGGTTCATGACCACTCCCCCGGCACGACGCGGTATGGGGCACTGGACATGAGCCGGTACGTGAGGTGCTCACGGTTGGCGTTCCGGTGGTCGGCAGTCCAAACGGCTGCCGTCTTCGCCGCTTCGCACTCCGCCTTCGTCTGAGCGTCCGGGCTCGCTTCCTTCTCAGCGCCCACCGTGGGCCCAGAGTCGCCGCACACGGCGCATTGCATTGCGTATGTTCGGGGCTCCGCGTCGGGTTCGGTGTCCGCCTCAACGTGGAAGCGCCGGAAGCCGTACCGCTCTCCCATTACAGCCGCCTCAGCGTCTCAAGGTGTTGTTCGATCTCTGCCCCCAACCTCGCCACCCGGTCAGCCAACAATTCATCTGTCGTCGGCGCGTGGTCCTGGTCGTTGTCGGCGTCCGGTTTGGGACCGGGCGGGAAGTGGGGCCCGCCAGACTTCACGTCCAACACTCCTCCGTACCATTCCGTGGGGCTGATCTCGTACGGGCCCAAGGTGGGCTTCTCGGGCGTTGCCGCGCCCACAACAGTCACCCCAACGAGCCGAACGTGCGCCGCCGTTCGATGCCAGCGCGAGCCTGTTCGCGTAGCTCAAGCAGAGCCTTGCTCGCCGCCCCCGCAAGGTCACGCTGCCCGGATGGCGGGTATGTCAGCTGGCAATTGGGGTCGGAGCAGGTACAGGGGCCGGGGTCTGCCGACGGTATCCGGGCCGGGTCGGCGCTCACTCGTCCGTCTCCCCTTTGCGGGGGAGGCAACTGCGGCTGTAGTCCTGACTCAACGTCGCGAGGCGCGTCGCGGGTTGGATCGACATGGCCCGTTCGCGGAGGCCATGCAGGGGCTAGTCGCCAGAATCCGCCTGCCTGCACAAGGGCGACCAGTTCCGCCACAACGCAGGCTGCGGGAGGGAGTTTTGGGGCGTGGCCCCCCTCTGCGACGTCCACCGGACGTACCTGCTCGGGGACTGCGTCCCACTCAATTCCGCCGCAGACAGGGCGCAGTGCCCAGTACGGGCCGGCGACTCCGCGGAACTCTCCAACTCGGTCTCGGCTGGTGTCCACCATGAGCGTGCCGACGTCGGGAACGCGGTCGGTCTTGTTTGTGGGAACGTTCTGCGCAGACATCGCCGCTCCTCTCCGTAGTGCTTCCGCTACTCGGATGCTTCAGCGTGGCCTACAGTCAGACGGTCTTCAACTTGCGTGATTTGAACGAAGAGTTGGGCGGGAGCCATTGAACCGAAAAGAGCTGGACGCGAGCGCGTCACCCGTAGCGGCGTTCGGAGAGCGTCTGCGCAGGTTGCGGGACGAACGGGGTTGGACGCAGGACGAGCTAGGCGCACGCATGGGCTTCTCGGGGACACACATTTCCGCCGTTGAAACTGGCCGCCGCTCCCCAACTCCGCGCTTCTCAGCAAGTGCTGACAAGGCGTTTGGCACAGGCGACCGGTTCGAGCGACAGGGGCGGGCCGTACGGGACACCGCGCTACTAGAGGGGTTCCCTGAGTACATCGGCTACGAGCGACATGCGGCAGAGATTCGGCTGTACGAAGTAGGCGTGATCCCTGGCCTGCTACAGACACCGGACTACGCCGAGACCCTTGCCACCAGCGCAGTCAAACGAGGGGCGATCACTGACGACCAGGCGCACGAGCGGGTCTCGCTCATTGCAGAGCGACAGGATGCGCTCACCAGGACACCGCCGCCGCTGATTTTGGTTGTGCTCGACGAAAGCTGTCTCCGTCGCCCCATCGGAGACTCCGCGACCATGGCCGCACAGTTGGCGGGACTGGTGGAGTTCGCCGAGCTGCCGCACACCGTGCTACAGGTCGCGCCGTTCGCCATGGGGGCACGGCGTCCATTCGATCTCCCGATCACCGTGCTGACGCTGCCTGACCGCTCCCTCATGTCCTACGCAGAGTCCGCCCAACGGGGCCACCTGGAACGGGAAAGCACATTCGTGCTGCCGACGCTTACGGCCTACCATCAGTTGCAGGCCGAAGCGCTCTCGCAGGCGGCTTCCGTGGCCATGATCGAACAGCTTCGAAAGGGCACCTCGTGACGACCGACAACCCGCAGTGGTTCACGTCCTCGTACAGCAACAACGGCGGCCAGTGCATCGAGGTCGCCACGAACCTTGTCGCTTCTCGCGGCATGGTTCCCGTCCGTGACTCCAAGAACCCGACCGGCCCGGTACTGGACTTCCCCGCCGATACGTTCGCTTCCTTCGTGATGAGCGTTAAGAGTGGAGAGTTCGGGACCATCTGAGTAGAGCGCAGAGTTCAAGGCAGCCCCATCATGCTCAGGCATGGTGGGGCTTCGCTGCGCCATCGCACGCCACGGAGGAGGCCTCCGCCACGAATAAGAGGCCCGGACACTTTCTCTGTCCGGGCCTCTCTCGCGCCTAGCCGAGGGAGAGCGCGAGTCTCTCCTCAAGGCGGCGCCGGGGGGGCTTTCTCAACCGGCTTCGGCTTGGGGCGCCTTCGTGGCCGACGCGCAGCGCTAAGACTGCCCGGGCCCTGCACAGAGGGCACGGGCCGCGGGCCCCCGGCACTGCCGGGGGCTTTGTCTTGCCGGTGATGTTCAGCGCCACCAGTAGGGGTCTTGTCGTCCCTGCGTGTGAAGCCCCGTCCGCCCTTCAAGCTCTGGGAACGGAAGAGGCTCTTGCCCGCCTGTACGTACTACACTTAACCTGTCTTCCTGTTCAGCAAGACGCTCTATCCGAACTGGGGCCAGGACCACCGCGCCCGGGCGATCCCGGCCGCCGGATTCTTCCAGGGGCAGGACGTCGTGGTGCTCCAGGAGGCGTTCGACAACTCCTCGTCCGACGCGCTGAAGGCCGCCGCGGCGGACCGCTACCCGCACCAGACGCCCGTGATGGGCCGCGGCAAGGACGGCTGGGACGCCACCGGCGGCGCGTACTCCTCGGCGACGCCCGAGGACGGCGGCGTGACGGTCCTGAGCAAGTGGCCGATCGTGCGCAAGGAGCAGTACGTCTACAAGGACGCGTGCGGCTCCGACTCGTACTCCAACAAGGGCTTCGTCTATGCCGTGTTGGACGTGAACGGCACCAGGACGCACGTCGTCGGCACGCACACCCAGTCCACCGACTCCGGGTGCGGCACCGGCGAGGCCGCGGCCACCCGCGCCCGGCAGTTCAAGGAGATGGACGCCTTCCTGGACGCCAAGAACATCCCGGCGGGCGAACAGGTCATCGTGGCGGGGGACTTCAACGTCGACTCGCACAGCTCCGAGTACGCCTCGATGCTCGCCGACGGGGGCCTCGCCCCCGCCGACGCCCGCACCGGCCACCCGTACTCCTTCGACACGAAGGACAACTCGATCGCCGCCGAGCGCTACCCGGACGACCCCCGCGAGGACCTCGACTTCGTCCTCCACCGCAAGGGCCACGCCCGCCCCGCCACCTGGCGGAACGACGTGGTCAAGGAGCGGAGCGCGCCCTGGACGGTCTCCAGCTGGGGCAAGAAGTACACGTACACGAACCTGTCGGACCACTACCCGGTGGTGGCCGGGAACTGACCGGGAGCGGCCGGGCGCGCTACTTGTGCCAGGGTCCCGTCACCGCGAACGTCGTGCCGGGCGTGTAGCAGTTCACGTACATCGTGTCGTGGTCCGGCGAGAAGGTGACGCCCGCGAACTCGCCCCACTCGGGCTGCTCCGGGGTGCCGATGTTCTGCCGGCCGCGGGCCATCGCGTAGACCTCGCCCTGGCGAGTGAGGCCGAACACGTACTGGGCGCCGCCGCCGTCCTCGCAGACCATCAGGCCGCCGGTGGGCGCGAGGCAGATGTTGTCGGGTGACTCGCCGGGCAGCTGGATGTCGGTGCTCGGGCCGAAGACGATCACGAGGGTGAGGCGGCGCCGGGACGGGTCGTACCGCCAGATCTGGCCGTAGTGATCGCCCGCGGAGCCGGCCGCGCTGTGGGCGAAGGACGACACGAAGTAGACGGACGAGCCGCCCCAGTAGCAGCCCTCCAGCTTCTGCGCGTGCGTGATGCCCTTCTTGCCGAAGTCCTGGAAGCGGATGGCGGTCCGGGCGGCGAGCGGGTCCGGCACGTCGACCCACTCGATGCCGTCGAAGTGCGCGCCCGTCTCGGTGACGGCCGACAGGTCGGGCACGCCGGGCACCCGCATCGCCTGCAGCGTGCCGCCCGCGCGCAGCGAACCGCGGCCGCCCAGGGGCTTCTTGGGCAGGAAGCGGTAGAAGAGGCCGAAGGGCTTGTCGAAGGCGTCCTCGGTCTCGTAGACGATGCCGCGCCGGGGGTCGACGGCGATCGCCTCGTGCTGGAAGCGGCCCATCGCGGTCAGCGGCACCGCGCCGGTGCGGTGCGGATCCACCGGGTCGACCTCGAAGATGAAGCCGTGGTCCTTGGTGTAGCCGTTCGTGCCTGCCTTGTCCTCGGTCTCCTCGCAGGTCAGCCAGGTGCCCCAAGGGGTGGGCCCGCCCGCGCAGTTGACGGCGGTCCCGGCGATCGCGACGCGCTCGGCGCGGACGTTGTTCCGCCGGTCGAGGGACAGCGCCGTACAGCCGCCCTTGCCCATCGGGTCGTACGTGAGCCCCTTGACGGTCGGTACGGCGATCTTGCCGGTGACGCGGTTCTCGTGGTTGCGCACGAGGTGGACGCCGCCGTCCTTGCCCGGGAAGGCGGCCATGCCGTCGTGGTTGCTCGGCACCTTGCCCTCACCCGAACGGAGGTCGTCGCCCTCCCGTGAGAGCACCCGGTAGCGGAAACCTTTCGGCAGATCGAGCAGACCCTTGGGGTCGGGTACGAGAGGGCCGTAGCCGGCCTTCCCGTGCGCGGCGGCGGTGCCCGCGAAGAGTTCCGACAGAGCGCCGGTGAAGGCGATCCCCGCGCCCAGCGCACCGGTGCGGGCGAGAACCTGACGTCGAGTGGCAGACATGATGGGCGACCTCCTGCTGGCGGACAGGAATGTGACCGGATGTGTGTACCACGCGCCTTGGTGCACGGGAACCACGCGCGTAGCTTCCGTTTCGTGCGTCGCGTCGCGGCCCCACTGAGCGGTCGGGGGCCACGGGCTACTCGCCCACGAGCCCCTTGGCGTCCCGTGCGAGCGCCGTGAGCCGCGAAATGGCGCGGAAGTACTTCTTCCGGTATCCGCCGTTCAGCATGTCCTCGCTGAAGAGCCGGTCGAAGGGCACGCCGGAGGCGAGCACCGGTACCTCTCGGTCGTACAGCCGGTCGGCGAGCACCACAAGACGCAGCGCGGTCGACTGGTCGGGCACGGGCGTCACATCGGTGAGGCAGACGGCGGTGAGCTCGTCGGTCAGCGCGCCGTACCGGCTCGGGTGGACCTTGGCCAGATGGGTGAGCAGGTGCGGGAAGTCGTCGAGCGAGGCGCCCTCGGTCGCGTACGCCGCCTTGGTGACCTGCTCCTCCGAATACGGAGCCGGAGCCTCCGGAAGACCGCGGTGGCGGTAGTCCTCGCCGTCGATCCGCAACGCCTTGAAGTGGGACGACAGGCCCTGGATCTCGCGCATGAAGTCCGTGGCCGCGAACCGGCCCTCACCGAGCTTGCCGGGCAGCGTGTTCGAGGTCGCGGCGAGCGCCACGCCCTGCTCGACGAGCTTGCTGAGCAGGGACGACACCAGCACCGTGTCGCCCGGGTCGTCCAGTTCGAATTCGTCGATGCAGAGCAGCCGGTGGTCGCCGAGGGTGCGCACGGTCTGCTGGAAGCCGAGCGCGCCGACCAGGTTCGTGAGCTCGACGAAGGTGCCGAACGCCTTCTGCCCGGGCGCGGCGGGCGCCGCGTGCCAGAGGGAGGCGAGGAGGTGGGTCTTGCCGACGCCGTAGCCGCCGTCGAGGTAGATGCCGCGCGGGCCCGCCGGGGCGGCGGCCTTCTTCTTAAACCACCGCTTCTTGCCCGACCCGGAGGCGTGCGCCCCGCCGAGCCCCGCCGCGAAGGCGCCGAGGACGCGGACGGCCTCGGTCTGGCTCGGCTGGTTCGGGTCCGGAATGTACGTGTCGAAGCGCACCGAGTCGAAGCGCGGCGGCGGCACCATCTCGGCGACCAGGCGGTCGGCGGGGACATGGGGCTCACGGGCGCACAGGGAGAGCGGGGCCACTTCGGCTATGTGGCCGTGCTGGGGCGCGGAGGTGGAGGACGACACGGTTACCCAGCTTAGAGCCTGTGTCATGTCCCCGGGCGTGCCGGGCGGCGCCCACCCGGCCGGAGATGCGACACAGGCTCTTGAGGGGCATGCGAGACTGCGGATATGCGACGCCTGTTCCCTGTGACCGACCAGACAGCCGACGTCACCGACCGGGCGGCCGACGTCACCGACCGGGCGGCCCACGGGCCGGACATCCGCGCGGCCGACCGCGAGTGGAGCCTCGACGAGCTGGCGGACGCCTACCGCTACCCCGCGGGGGAGGCCACCTGGCTGCGCGCCAACATGGTCTCCACGCTCGACGGCGCCGCCCACCACGACGGCCGCTCCCACCCGATCTCTGGCGACACCGACATGCGGATCTTCGGCACGCTGCGGGCCCTCGCCGACGCCGTGATCGTGGGCGCCGAGACGGTCCGCAAGGAGGGCTACCGCCCCGCGAAGGCGCGTACGGCGTTCGAGCGGCACAGGGCCGCGGCCGGACAGTCACCGGCGCCCGCCATCGTGGTCGTCAGCGCGGGCCTCGACCTGGACTTCTCGCTCCCGCTCTTCACCGCGCCCCTGACGCCCACGCTCCTGGTCACCGGGGCCGCCGCGCCCGCCGACCGCATCGACGCGGCGGAGAAGGCGGGCGCCGTCGTGGTGCTCGCCGGGGAGGGCGCGACGGTGGAGCCGGAGCGGGTGGCCCCGGCCCTCGCCGAGCGGGGGCTGACCCGGCTGCTCACGGAGGGCGGGCCCCGGCTCCTGGGCCAGTTCGTGGCCGCCGGGGCGCTGGACGAGCTCTGCCTGACGGTGTCGCCGATGCTCACGGCGGGGGACGCGCAGCGGATCGCGGGCGGGTCCGCGCTCGCGGTACCGGAGCGGTTCGTCCTGACATCCGTCCTGGAAGAGGCCGGGTTTCTCTTCACTCGGTACCGCCGCCCCTGACAAAAAGCGGAGTCGGCCGTTCCGTTTGTCTTCGGCCGGGCACACTAGATCTCGCAGTCCCCGTGCGGTCACGGGGCAGGATGGTTTCCGCACGGGCCTTTCAGCACGGCCCACGGATGAGAAGGGCGCCTGGCGTGTTCACAAGCGTATTGATGATCGAGAAGGCCCTGACGTCCGCCGACGTTGAATTCGTCACCACTTTGCACGGGGACGAGCCGGTCGCCTTCCACGTGCTGCTCCAGCCCAGGGGCGACCAGGCGGACCGCCTCCTGCGGGCCATCGACGACGTCGCCCTGGGCGAGCTGGACGAGGCGGCGCGCGAGGGCGAGACCCCTGAGGGGGCGGAAGCGGCGGGCCCCGGCGAGCGGGCGCTGCAGGTCTCCCTCACGGCACTGCGCGCGGCGGGCTGCGCGGCACAGGGGCGGCTCATCGAGAATCACCCACTGGACGCACTCAAGACGCTGGTCGGCGAGGCCGACGCCGACGAGGTGATCGTCCTGACCGACCCGCACTACGTGGAGGAGTTCTTCCACCGGGACTGGGCCTCGCGGGCGCGCCACAAGGTGGGCGTGCCGGTCCTGAAGCTGTTCTCGCACAGCCTGGCGGACGAGGCGTAGGCACGGCGCCGGGTGCCTCGGGCCTCGCGCGTCGCGGGAGGCAATAGGCTGGGGCCCGCTCACTCGTCGTAACACCAGGGGAGACACACGCATGGCACCCGGCCTGCCCCAGTCCATGGCCGACATGGACCGACCGCACTTCATCGGCATCGGCGGCGCCGGCATGTCGGGCATCGCGAAGATCCTGGCCCAGCGCGGTGCCAAGGTCGCGGGCAGCGACGCCCGGGAGTCCGCCACGGCCCAGGCGCTGCGCGCGCTCGGCGCCACGGTCCACATCGGCCACGACGCCGCGCACCTCGCCACCGACGCGACCTGCGTCGTCGTCTCCTCGGCGATCCGCGCCGACAACCCCGAGCTGGCCCGCGCCACCGAACTCGGCATCCCCGTCGTGCACCGCTCGGACGCCCTGGCCGCCCTGATGGAGGGGCTGCGTCCGATCGCGGTCGCGGGTACGCACGGCAAGACGACCACGACGTCGATGCTGGCCGTCACCCTCTCCACCCTCGGCCTCGGCCCGTCGTACGCGATCGGCGGCGACCTGGACGCGCCCGGCACGAACGCGCTGCACGGCGAGGGCGACATCTTCGTCGCCGAGGCCGACGAAAGCGACCGCAGCTTCCACAAGTACACGCCCGAGGTCGCCATCGTCCTCAACGTCGAGCTCGACCACCACGCCAACTACGCGTCGATGGACGAGATCTACGAATCCTTCGAGATCTTCGCGGGCAAGGTCGTGCCCGGCGGCACGCTGGTCATCTCCGCCGACCAGCCGGGCGCCGTGGAGCTGACGAGGCGCCTGCGGGACCTGGGCGAGCTGAAGATCGTCACGTACGGCGAGGCCGAAGGCGCCGACCTGCGCATCCACAAGATCACGGCACGCGGCCTGACCAGCGAGGTCACGGTCGTCCTCGACGGCAAGTTCCTCACCTTCCAGGTCTCGGTGCCCGGCCGCCACTACGCGAACAACGCGGTCGCCGCCCTCGCCGCGGGCATCGCGCTCGGCATCCCCTCCCGGAACCTGGCCGGCGCCCTGAAGTCGTACACCGGCGTCAAGCGCCGCCTCCAGCTCAAGGGCGAGGCGGCCGGTGTCCAGGTCATCGACTCCTACGCGCACCACCCGACCGAGATGACGGCCGACCTGGAGGCGATGCGCTCCGCCGCGGGCGACGCGCGCATCCTGGTCCTCTTCCAGCCGCACCTCTTCTCGCGCACCCAGGAGCTCGGCACCGAGATGGGCCAGGCGCTGGCCCTCGCCGACTCCTCCGTGGTCCTGGACATCTACCCGGCCCGCGAGGACCCGATCCCCGGCATCACCAGCACCCTGATCATCGACGCCGCCCGCGAGGCAGGCGCCGCGGTGACGGCGGCGCCCGACAAGGCGGCGGCGGTGCGCGAGATCGCGGGAATGGCCCGGACCGGTGATCTCGTTCTCACCATGGGAGCGGGCGACGTCACGGACCTCGGCCCGCAGATCCTGGCCGAGCTGTCGAAGCAGTAGACCGAAGTTGAGGGGATTCCACCCATGTCGTACGACGTCGAGAAGCCGGACGAGCAGTGGCGGGCCGAACTGACCCCTTCGGAGTACGCGGTGCTGCGCCAGGCCGGCACGGAGCCGGCCTTCGTGGGTGAGTACACGGACACCAAGACCAAGGGCGTCTACTCCTGCCGCGCCTGCGGCGCGGAGCTGTTCACCTCGCAGGAGAAGTTCGAGTCCCACTGCGGCTGGCCGAGCTTCTACGACCCCAAGGACACGGACGCGGTCGAACTGATCCAGGACACCTCGCACGGCATGGTCCGCACCGAGGTGCGCTGCGCCCGCTGCGGCTCGCACCTGGGCCACGTCTTCGAGGGCGAGGGCTACCCGACGCCAACGGACCAGCGGTACTGCATCAACAGCATTTCGTTGCGGTTGGCGGCGGAGGACTGAGCCTCCGGCGGGCGGCCTACGTGGGCACGGCGGCGGGGTCGCCGTCGCCGTGCCGAATCGCCGTCAAGCGCGGATGGTTCCCTGGTGGGGAGCCGAGGCCTGAGTGGTGTTCTTCGGGGTCATCTTCCCCGTGCCGGAGCCGACCAGGCTCGGCATGCAAATCAATATCCCCACGGCAATGGCTGCGTGCATGACGGTGGAGAGTGACGGGACGTTCTTTCTGGGTCCCGGTACCTTCTTGCTCGGCATCTGTGCTGTTTCTCCAAAAAGTGCAAGGCGGTCGGACGAAGTGGTTCCACGTCCCGTCGGGATATTGGCCCAGCGGTAAAGGGCGGCGCAAGCCCGCGGAAGAACTTCTTGATCCGCCCCCTGAGGGGCGCCTGATCTGGTAGAGCGAGAGCCTTTACGGAAGCCGTTCCCGGCCAGCATCCGGAACAGTAGATTCCGACTTGACCTCGGCGAGGCTCATCCGCGCTCGAACCGCCTCGTCCGCAGCTCCCGACCGCTCCGCCGAGGCCACCGCCGCGGTGAGGTGGGCGGCCGCGGAGGCCGATTGCCCCAACTGGTGCTCGGCCGCCCCAAGGCCGTGCAGGGCCTGGGCCTCTTCGTGCGTGGCGCCGATGCTCCTGGCCAGCTCCAGGGCGCGCGTGTGATGCTCGGCCGCTTCGCGGAAGCGGGCCGCCGTGTACAGGGCGCTCCCCATTCCGTGGAGAGTGATCGAGGCATTTCTGCGGTCGCCGAGGCGGTGGAACGAAGTGAGTGAATCCCGGTAAATGTCGAGCATGTCATCGAGTTCCGTCGACGCATTCATCGTGTTGGCCAAATTGACCTGAGCCATGGCGTGCTCCGCCGCGGTGCCGGATACCGCGAGTAACTTCCGGGCTTCCTGCAGTAGATTTCGCGCCTGTTCTCTCTCTTCGGTGTGCAGGTGAAGGTCCGCGAGATTGTTGAGCACATGCGCTTCTTCGTGAGTGTCGCCCACCGCGCGGAATCTCGTGAGTGCGGATCGAAAGTGCTCGTGGGCGACTTTGAAGTTCCCGAGATAGAGGTGCGTGATCCCCAGGTTGTTCTCGGATCGTGCGATCTGCCAGGAATCACCTGCGCGCGTGCGCAGCGCCAGGGTGTCCTCCTGGTCGGCGCGCGCCTTTGCCAGCCTGCCGAGGTTCCACCGCAGCACGCCCCGCGCGTGCAGTACTTCGGCCACCGTCGTGTCGTCGATGGTCCGGGCCGTCCGCAGTGCTTGCCCGAGTGTGGACAGGGCTTGGTCGTGGTGGCCGCTGCGGGACAGCGCGGTGCTCTGTTCGATCAGCGCGTACACCTCGGCCTCCGGGTCGCCCTGGGCCCGCCAGTGCGCCGCGGCCGCGAGGTGCATGCCCTGGGTGTGGGCCGAGTACCTCTCCTCGTGGAGGAAGCCCGCCAGCGAACCGGCGAGGAGCGCCGCCTCGTGCGGCCGCCCGTGGGTCCGGCAGTGGCGCTCCGCCGCGATGAGCCCGGAGCACTCGGCGGCCAACCAGCGCCGGGCGTCGGCCGGGCTGTTCCATGCGGGCATCCGGTGCGCGGAAAGGCGGCGGGAATGGATCGCTCTCGGGCGGCGAGGGGCGATCAACCGGTCCGCCGCGTCGGATGCCTGTACGTAGAAATCGATCAACCGGTGGAGTGCTTGATTCCGTTCGACGGATTCCAGTTCGGAGGACGCCAGCATGCGCGAATATTCACCGAGGAGATCATGAGTGGTGTACCGCTCGGGCTCCGGTTCCTGGATGAGGTGGGCGTCCAGGAGGCCTTCTAGGACACGTTCGGTACGGTCGAGCGGCAGATCCACAAGAGCGGCCGTCGTGAATGCGTCATAATCAGGGCCGAGTTGCAGGCCGAGGATGCGGAATACCGCTCTCTCCTCGACGCTGAGAGTGCGGTAGGAGACCTCGAATGCCCGGGCTATCTCCTGGGTGCCGTCCCTGATCTCCCGTAGTCTGCCGTGTCCGTGAGTGAGCCGGCGCAGGAGATGGCCGGCCGTCCAGGAGGGACGGGACCCCAGGCGCCGGGCAGCGATTTCGACCGCCAGGGGCAGTCGGCCGCAGAGCTGGACGATCGCCGTGACCTCGTGGCTCCGTGCGCGGCAGGGCTCGCCGACCAGGTCCAGGAAGAGGGCGACGGCATCTTCCTGGGGGAGCACATCGAGCAGGACCGGTCGGACACCGGGTAGCCCGGAGAGCCGACGGCGGCTGGTGACGATCATCAGGGAAGGGGAGGGGCCGGGCAGGAGCGGACGCAGGTGGTCGGGATCGGCCACATCGTCCAGGACGATGACGGCACGACGGTGGCTGAGCAGCGTGCGCCAGAGACCGACGAGGTCGTCGAGCTCGTCGGGCAGGTCCCCCGGCGGCACTCCGAGCATCCGCAGCAACGAGGTCAGGGCGGCCCGGGTGGTGAGGGGCGCCCGGCCGGGTGAGTGGGCGCGCAGGTCCAGGTGGAGCTGACCATCGGGGAAATGCGGTCCCAGGCTGCGGGCCGCGTGCAGGGCCAGCAGCGTCTTGCCGACCCCGGCCATCCCGGAGATGGCCTGCAGTGCGATCACGGTGCCGGTCGACCGGCCGGCGGCCCGCGTTATTGCGGCCAACTCGTCCTGGCGGCCCACGAGGTCGGCGTGCCGGGGCAAAGTGTGGGGAGCGGCGGCCTGCGGGGTGCGGTGGGGCAGTAGTTCCCTCAGAGGCGCACCGTTCAGAATGAGGCGGTGCAGGCGTGTGAGGGGCTCGCCCGGGTCGGTGCCGAGGTGTTCGCCGAGGTGGCGGCGGACGGTTTCGTACACGCGAAGGGCCTCGGCCTGTCGTCCGCAGCCGTACGTCGCGGTCATGAGCTGTGCGGCCAGCGTCTCGTCGCCGGGGTACTGGTCGAACAGCGCGGCCACCTCCGGCACGAGTTCGGCGAAGTGCCTTCTGCGGAGTTCGATCCGGAACCGGGTCAGGTGCGCCGCCAGCTGCTTCTGCGACAGGGTCGCCCGGATGCTTTCCACCCACAGGCCGCTCAGCCCGGCCAGTGGCTCGCCGCGCCACAGGGCGGCCGCTTCCCGCAAGAGGTCCAGGGCTGCACCGTCGTCGGAGCGGTCGGAGAGGGAGCGGGCGCGTGCGGTCAGTTGGTCGAACCGATGGCAGTCCACTTGTTCCGGACCGACGTCGAGCAGATACGTGTGGGCCCGCTGGATGAGCAGATCGCTGCTGCCGGCCGTCCGCAGGCGGCGGCGGAGCCGGGCCGCGTACGTATGCAGGCCCGCGCGCGGTTTGGCGGGCGGGGCCTCCTCCCACAGGCGGTGGATCAGGGTGTCCAGGGAGACGGGACGGCCCGCGTCGAGGGAGAGGGCCGCGAGCAGGAGGCGCTCCTTTGCGGAACCGAGGAGATCGATATGCCCGTCACGTTCCAGCGCAACGGTTCCCAGGACACGAATTCCGATCTCCACCAGTGCCCCCGTCCGCCGGTCGGCCCGTGTTGTGAATAGGCGTCAAAGAATCGCATGAGGTCAATATCGTTCAAATAGTGGCGCTAGATGGTTCATGTCATTGGCTTGTTTTGGCGTAACTGGTCTCCATGTCGAGCTATTCGGTCTGACGGGAACAGCGGGAGGGTAGGACCCAGTCACTCGCGACACGTGGCGTGAGCCGTGGGACTCGGGAAAGGACGGCGCGATGGACCAGGTGACGGCCCTGGAGCTGCAGGCCGCCCTGGTGCTGGCGGCCGCTCGCCCGAGAGCGGCACGCGCCCTCCTGGTCACCGTGCACGCCTGGGGGGACGCGGTGGCGGCCGAACTGGTCGATGCATGGGCGACGCCGCAGCCGGACGCCGACAGCGCAGAGCTGATCGGACGCCTCGCCGTCGCCCTGGCCGAACAGGCGGCAACCCGGCCGCGGCTGGCCCGGGAGCTGAGGTACTGGCTCGACGGAACACCGTCCCGTACTCCGGCCGAGGCCGCCAATTCCATCGGCGGCACCGCGCAGGTGCAGGGCTCCGTCGTCCAGGCACACGGCATCCACGGCGGGGTGCACATCCACTCCACGCCACGGGCGCGCGTCGTACCCCGCCAATTGCCGCCCGTGCCCGCCCACTTCACCAACCGCGAACGGGAGCTGGCCGCGCTCGATCACACGTTGCGGGTCTCGCCGGGAGAACCGGTGATCGCGGTCATCAGCGGCGCCGCCGGTGTCGGCAAGACCACACTGGCGCGCCGTTGGCTGCTCGGGCTGGTCGACGACTTCCCCGACGGACAGCTGTACGCCGATCTACGAGGGCACTCCGACCGTTCCCCCGCGCGTCCCGGCGAGCTGCTCGGGCAGTTCTTGCGGGCCATCGGAGAGGAACGGGTTCCCGCGGACCTCGGGGAACAGGCCGCCCTGTGGCGATCGGCCACGGCCGGCGGGCGGATCGCTCTGTTGCTGGACAACGCGCTCAGCGCGGCCCAGGTCCGCCCGCTGCTGCCCGGTAGCGCCAGGGCGCTGACAGCGGTGACGAGCCGAGGGCGCCTGAGCGGTCTGGGTATGGACGGCGCGACCTTTCACCCGCTGGGGGTCCTCGCCACTCACGACGCGGTGGAACTGATCCGCAGGCGGATCGGCCGGGACCGGGTCTCCCGTGAACCCGAGGCCGCGCTGAAGGTCGCACGGGCCTGCGCGGGGCTGCCTCTCGCGGTGTGCGTCGCCGCGGCCCATGTGGCGGCGCGGCCCCGGCAACCGCTGGCGGCGATGGCGGGAGCGCTGGGCGGCAGGGGCCGCGGTGCCCTGGACGCGCTGCGGGTGGAAGGAGAGTACGCCGTACGCGGCGCCCTCGACACGTCGTACCGCCTGCTCCCGACCGAACAGGCACGCGGCTACCGCAGGCTTGGCCTCGCCCCGGTTGCCCTGCTCGGTGCCGAGACCGCGGCGGAGGCCTGCTCGCTGCGAAGGGAGGATGCGGACCGGCTCCTCGACGAGCTGGCCGAGGTCAATCTCCTGGAGGACCTGGGTCCCGACCCACGCACCGGTACCGGACGGTTCCGCTTCCACGACCTGGTGCGGGCCCATGCGGCACAGCTCGCCGTCGAGCGGGACGGGCCCGCCGACGCCGAGGCGGCGGTACGGCGCGTGATCGACTACTACCTGTCCGCCGCGACCGAGGCCGAGACTCTGCTGACGCCGAGCCACCGCATCCTGGCCCGGCGCTACGCCCATCCCCCCACCCAGCGCCCGCCGTTCCAGGACGCACCCGGCGCGCTCCACTGGCTCGACACCGAAAGGGACCATCTGATGGCCGCGTTGCGTGCCGCGGTGGAGCACGGATGGGACGACACGGCGTGGATGCTCGCCGATGCGATGTTCCCGCTCTTCCTTCGCCTGCGCCCGTACGACCTGTGGATCGAGGCACATGAGACAGGTCTCGAAGCGGCTCGTCGCACAGGTGACAAAGAAGCCGAGGGGCAGATGCTGACCTCAGGTGGCGCCGGGCTGCGCAACGCGGGGCGGCACGACGAGGCGATCGGCTGGTTCGGCCGGGCGCTGGACGTGGCACGGGAGCGGGTGGCCTCGCTGGAGAGCGGTGGCGCCACCCCTGTGGCAGGCCCCGTGGACCGGCAGGCGCTGTCCGCCGCCCGCCGTGCCGAGGCGCAGGCCCTGCACGGCCTGGGGCAGTCACATCGGCTGGCCGGACGGCTGGCAGAGGCCACCGGCTACTTCCGGCTGGCCCTGCCGCTCCGCGAAGCGATCGGTTACCGGCGCGGCGCCGCCCTGACCAGGATCTGCCTGGGAGACGTGGCGCTGGCCGACGGGCGCCCGCACGAGGCACTGCCCCACCTGACCGCGGCCCGGGCGGACCTCCTGGCCGAGGACGACCCCTACGACGCCGCCCGCGCCCTGGCCTTCCTCGGGCAGGCCGCCCTTCGCTGCGCCGGCGACGACGCGTCCGCCGTGGTGGCCGCGGAGACCCAACTGACGGAAGCCCTGGCGGAGTTCGAGGCCACCGGCTCCCTGCACTGGCAGGCCCGCGTCCTGGAGTTCCTCGGTGAGGCGGCCGAGGAGCGGCGCGAGCCGGAGCGGGCCAGGAGCTGGTATGCCCGGTCCCTGGCCCTTTACCGGGCCGCCGGAGCACCGGACGCGCGGCGGCTCGAGGAGCGGCTGAGGGGCACGGGATGAGGCCGTGAGCGGGCGCGGTACCACCAGCCGCCCTCTGCCCGGCGCACCACGACCAAGACGCATCCCGGATAACGCTGCAGGGCCCGAACGGCCAGCGACGCCGCTGCTCGGCGCGGGCGCGGGAGGTCCGCGTACAGCACGTCGGCGCACTGCCGCCATGTCTCGCCGGTTCGCCGTCCGGTGGCCGGGCAGGGCCGCAGGCAGTCGAGGCAGACGATCACCGGTCCGTCGGAAAGAATGAGCGCGCTCATGCCGGAACCTCCTCACCGGCGGACGCCGCGCCAGGCAGGCCCACCGGAACCGGCAGCGACGGCAACGACGCTTCGTAGGCGGGCTCGCCGAGACCGAGCAACCGGTACATCAACTTTCGCGCGTTGCGAGCGAACCGGCCCGGCTCGGATGAGATGCGTCGCCCGATCCGCTCGTATTCCTCGGTGGGACACTCCGTACGCGCATAGGCGAGCTGCTCGGCCAACGGGTGCACGGGCGACAGGGAGGGCGCGGTCCTGGCCAGCTCGGCCGCGGGTGAATCGGGGTTGATGTCCGTGACCGGGAAACGGGCCAGCAAGAGGGTCGCGGGAGTGAGCGTGGCGTACAGCGTGACCGAACCGTGGTCGCCGATCACCCAGTCCGCGGCGATCAGCGGCACGCGCCAGTCGGTGTCCGGCGGCAGCACGACGATGCCCCGCCGCTGGGCGACGGCAAGCCAGGACCGCACCTGCCAGTCCCCGTGGCCGGACCAGACGTTGGGGTGCACCAGGATCGCCACCAGGTGGCGGGCGGGGTCGAGTTCGGTCAGGAGGCGGGGCAGGAGGGCGTCCAGGCCGTTGAACGACGAGCCGGGGCCCCAGGTCGAGGAGACGAGGACCAGGCGTTGCCCGGGGCGCAGGCCCAGCGCCGTGCGGTAGCGCCCGCGCAGCGGCAGGCTCGCCACGAGCCGGTCGTGACAGGCGTCCCCGACCACCTCGCTGACGGGCAGGGCCTCCGGGCAGGTGCGGGCCAGGGTGGCCAGCTCCTCGCGGTGGGCGAGTGCCAGGGCTTTCGGCACCACCTTCCCGTGCCGGGTCAGGTACTGCCGCCCCAGTTCGCCGACGGTGCGGGGTGCTCCCGGGTCACGGTGGTCCGCGAGTCGGGACAGCTTGATGTGTCCTGCGCCGTGCGGAATGCGCAGCAACGGCCCGCGCAGCCGGTGGACGCCCTGGGAGCCGGCCGCGAGGACGAGGTCGAACTCCATGCGCAGCGCGGCCTCCCACGGCAGCACCGTGTTGCCCAGTGTGCGCAGGACGCGCTCCACCCCGGCGTTGAAGGCGTGCGGGGCGACGGTGAAGTGGGTCTGGATGCGTAGGTCCGACTCCAGCAGCGGGAGCAGCTCCCGCAGCCGGCTGCCGTACACCTCGGTGTGCACGACGACGAGAACGCGCTTGCAGTGGGGCAGGGTCCGCCACTGCGAGGCGTCCCCGGATCCGGAGCCGACTCCGGATCCGGGTAACGCCGCTGTCGCGACGCTTCTGTTGTGAACCGCCATTGTTCCCCCCGGTGTTGTGGTCTCCTGTCGGGTGACGTGCTTCGGGTCGGGGGTGCCCCGGAGCACGGGCGGAAAGCTTGCGGGATCCTTGCAGGAGCGGTCTGCGCCGGACGGGTTCAGCGCGTCAGAACGTCAGCTTCCAGCTGTTGATGTAGCCCGAGTCCTGCGCCGCCACATCCTGCACTCGCAGCTGCCAGGCGCCGTTCGCCGGCTCGCTGGAGGCGTTGACCGTGTACGTCGCGACGACGTTGTCCGCCGAGTCGTTGCCGCTCGAGTTCTTCAGGCGGTACGCGGTGCCGTCGGGGGCCAGCAGGTCGATGACCACGTCGCCGCGCCAGGTGTGGCGGATGTCGACGTCGACCTTGAGGGTCGCGGGGGCGTTGCCGGTGCGGCCAGTGACGTTGACCGTCGAGGTCACCGCGGGGCCGTTGTCCGGGATGGCGACGTCCGTGGTGTTCTCGTACGTGTCGCCGGGCGGGACGGGCGTGTCCCCCGCGAGGTTCCAGATCGCGTAGGCGATGGCGTCGCTGTTGCGGTCCAGGGCCGTGTCGTTGATGTTCGACGACGTGTCGCAGGACGAGTGGTAGCAGCGGTCGAAGGCCTGGCCCGCCGTGCCGCCCCACTTCTGGGCCTGCGCACTGGACTTGGTGCGCTCGGCGCCGCTGAAGAGCCCGCCGACCGGGATGCCCGCGCTGTCGAACGGGGCGTGGTCGGAGCGCCCGTCGCCCTCGGTCTCGATCTCGGTCGGGACGTTCAGGCCCGCGTAGTAGTCCTTGAACGTCTTCTCGATCGTGGGGTCGTCGTCGTAGACGAAGTAGCCCGGGTTCGGGGAGGCGATCATGTCGAAGTTCAGATAGCCGTTGATCTTCGAACGGTCGGTGGACGGCAGGTTGTTGACGTAGTAGCGCGAGCCGACCATGCCCAGCTCCTCGGCGCCCCACCAGGCGAACCGCAGGTGCTTCGTGGGCTTCAGCTGGGCGCGGGAGACGGCGAGCGCGGTCTCCAGGATGCCTGCCGAACCCGAGCCGTTGTCGTTGATGCCGGGGCCGGCGGAGACGCTGTCGAGGTGGGCGCCCGACATCAAAACCTTGGTCTCGTCGCCGCCCGGCCAGTCCGCTATCAGGTTGTAGCCGGTGGCGCCGCTGGACGTGAACTGCTGGATGCGGGTGGTGAATCCGGCCGCGTCCAGCTTGCCCTTCACATAGTCGAGGGAGGCCTTGTAGCCGGGGCGACCGTGGGCGCGGTTGCCGCCGTTGGCCGAGGCTATGGACTGCAACTGGGAGAGGTGCGCCTTGACGTTGGCGAGGGGGATGTCGGGCGCCGCCAGGGTGGGCGAAGGGCGGGCGGCGGAGGAGGAGGCGGGGGAGGCTAGGGCCGTGGGCGCGGTCGTGGCGAGGAGGCCGGCCGCGGCGAGCACGGCCACGCCGGCGCCGGCCCGTCTGAGGGTGCGGGGCAGGGCGGGTCTGGAGAGATTCATGTGGGGCTCCGGATTCCGGACAGTGGGAGGTTCGGAACGTGCGAGGCGCCCTGCGACGCGGGTGCCGCGGGGCGCCTTTGGAGCTGTGCGTTGCCTGATGTTGAGGGCGGGACGACCCGCCGTCAAGAGGGGGAACCGGTCCCCTTGCGGTCCACCGCGTCCGGATAGCGGACGACCCGCCCGCGCCCCCGGCCGCGTCAGAAGAAGACCCCGCACCTCAGAAGCACATTCGCGTACGGCCGGGCCTCGCCGGTGCGGACCACCAGGCGGGATTCCTTCGAGCGCCGCTTGAGCTCCTCGTGCGGCACGAGGCCGAGCAGGGGCAGGCTCTCCCGCAGCAGCCGCGCCGCCGCCGGGTTGGCCTCCCGCACCTCGTGCGCCGCCGTGCCGCCCTCCACCACGAGCTCGTCGAGCAGGCCGTCGAGGACCTCCGCGAACGAGGGGACCCCGGCGCGGAACGCCAGGTCGACCACGCGCGGCCCGGCCGGTACGGGCATGCCGGCATCGCAGACGAGCACCGTGTCACCGTGCCCCAACTCGGCGAGCGCGCCCGCCAGATGACGGTTGAGGATGCCCGACTTCTTCACGGCGCCGGAACCTCGGGGACGGTCGCCGCGAGCTCCGAGGCCGTTGGGTACGAGTCCTGCGCCCCCTTACGGGTGACCGCGGCCGAACCGACCCGCACCGCGTACGCCGCCGCCGTCGCCAGGTCCTCACCGAGACCCAGGCGCCAGCCGAGCGCCGCGGTGAAGGCGTCGCCCGCCCCGGTCGTGTCCACCGCGTCGACCTTCGGGCTCGGGACCCGTACGACATCGGTGCCGTCCGCCGTGAGCGCCCCCTGCGCGCCAAGCGTGATCACCACGGAACGCGGGCCGAGCGCGAGCAGTCCGCGCGCCCACTCCTCGGGGGCGTCGCCCGCGTCCTCGCCGAGGACGACGTGCGCCTCGTGCTCGTTCACCACCAGCGGGTCGCACGAGGCGAGGACCTCGGCGGGCAGCGGGGCCGGCGGCGAGGGGTTCAGGACGAAGCGGCTTCCCGGCCGCAGCGTGCGGACGACCTCGGCGACCGTGTCCAGGGGGATCTCCAACTGGCTGGAGACCACCCGGGCCGCCGCGAGCAGGCTGCCCGCCGCCCGGATGTCCTGGGGGGTCAGGCGCGCGTTGGCGCCGGGCGAGACGACGATGCTGTTGTCGCCGGACGGGTCGACCGTGATCAGCGCGACGCCGGTGGGCGCGCCGCCCACCAGGACGCCGACGGTGTCCACACCCGCGGCGCGCTGCGCGTCCAGGAGGAGCCTGCCGTGGGCGTCGTCGCCGACCCGGGCGAGGAGCGCGGTGCGGGCGCCGAGGCGGGCGGCGGCGACGGCCTGGTTCCCGCCCTTGCCGCCGGGGTGGACGGCCAGGTCGGAGCCGAGGACCGTCTCGCCGGGCGCGGGGCGGCGCTCCACGCCGACCACCAGATCGGCGTTGGCGGAGCCCACGACCAGCAGCTCGTAGTCGTCGTTCATGGGTGCTTGTTCCTGCTTTCGTACGATGAGGTGCCGATGTGACGGTACCCGGAGCGGCCGTCGGTCAGGAGAAGTCCTGCACGTTCTTCGCCGTGACCACCTTCACCGGCACCTTCACCGTCCCCGGCACCTTCTTGCCCTGCGCCGACCGCACCGCGTTGCGGACCGCGATCTTCCCCAGCTCCGCAGGCTGCTGCGCCACGGACGCGTACAGCGTGCCCGCCCCGACCGCCTTGAGACCGTCGGGGGTGCCGTCGAAGCCGACCACCGGGACGGAGCTGCCCGCCTTGTCGCCGAGCGCCTTGACCGCGCCGAGCGCCATCTCGTCGTTCTCGGCGAAGACGCCGGTCACGCCCTTGTGCGACTGGAGGAGGTTCGTCATGACGTCCAGGCCCTTGGTGCGGTCGAAGTCCGCCGGCTGCTTGGCGACGACGTCGATGCCGGGGTACGCCTTGATGCCCTCGGCGAAGCCCTGCCCGCGCTCGCGGCTCGCGGAGGTGCCGGGCGTGCCCTGGAGGACGACGACCTTGCCCTTGCCACCGAGCTTCTCGGCGAGCGTCTTCGCCGCCAGCCTGCCGCCCGCGACGTTGTCGGAGGCGACCAGCGTCGCGGTCTCCGCCTTGTTCACCCCGCGGTCGGCGGCGACGACCGGGATGTCCTGCTTGTTGGCGCCGCGCACGGCGGGGCCCGCCGCGTCGGAGTCCACCGGGTTGACGATGATCGACTTCACGCCCTCGCCGGTGAAGTTCTGCAGTTGGTTGGACTGCTGCGAGGCGTCGTTCTGGGCGTCGGTGACGGTCAGGTCGATGCCCGACTTCTCGGCCTCGGCCTGCGCGCCCTCCTTCATCTGGACGAAGAAGGGGTTGTTGAGGGTGGAGAGCGACATGCCGATCTTCGTGCTCGTGCCGGACGAGCCCGAGTCGAAGAAGGAGACCGCGCCGATCACCGCCGCCACGACCACGGCGGCGACCGCGTACTTCAGCGCTTGCGGCCCCTTGCCCCGCACGCCGCCGGAGGTGCCCGACGAGGCGCCGGGCGTCGCGCCCGCCTTGCGCCGCAGCGTGTCCAGGAGGACCGCGAGCGCGATGACGACACCGATCACGACCTGCTGCCAGAAGGCCGACACGGAGAGGAGGTTGAGGCCGTTGCGCAGCACCGCGAGGATCAGCGCGCCGATCAGCGTGCCGGACGCCTTGCCGACGCCGCCCGCCAGGCTCGCGCCACCGATGACGACCGCGGCGATCGCGTCCAGCTCGTACCCCTGGGCGGCCTGCGGCTGCGCGGAGACCAGACGGGAGGCGAGCACGATGCCCGCGACGGCCGCGAAGAGACCGGAGAGCGCGTAGATCACGATCTTCTGGCGCTTGACGCGCAGCCCGGACAGGCGCGCCGCCTCCTCGTTGCCGCCGATCGCGTACATGGAGCGGCCGATGAACGTACGCCCGAGGACGACCGCCGTCACCAGGCCCATCGCGACCATCACGACCACCGGGACGGGCAGCCACCCGCCGAGGGTGTCCCCGAGGTGCGAGACCGAGTCGGGGAACGCGATCGGGCTGCCCTGCGAGATCACCAGGGAGAGGCCGCGGGCCACCGACAGCATCGCGAGCGTCGCGATGAACGGCGGGAGCTTCCCGTACGAGACGAGCATGCCGTTGACGAATCCACAGGCGATGCCGGTGGCGACGGAGAGGACGACCGCGAGCCATACCGGCAGCCCCTGCGAAGTCGCCGTCCAGGCCAGGACGGTGGCCGAAAGCGCGGCCACCGAGCCGACCGACAGGTCGATGCCCGCCGAGACGATCACGAAGGTGACACCGAACGCCAGGATCGCGGTCACCGCGGCCTGTACGCCGACGTTGAGCAGGTTCTGAGTGGTGAGGAAGTCGCCGGAGAGCAGCGACATCGCCACGACCAGGACTATCAGGGCGCTGAGCGCGCCGTTGTCGAGCAGGACGCGGCGGAGCGTCGGTGCGCCACCCGCGTCGCGCTTCAGGGTTTCAGTGGCCACGGGTGCCCTCCGCCTCTTCCTTGTTCCGTACCGCTTCTTCGTTCCGTACCGCCGAGGTGGTGACGGCGAGCGCCATCACCGCGTCCTGGCTCGCCTCCTCGGCCGTGAGTTCGCCCGCGATCCGGCCCTGGGCCATGACAAGGACCCGGTCGCTCATGCCGAGCACCTCGGGCAGGTCACTGGAGATCATCAGGACCGCGTGCCCGGCGGCCGTCAGCTCGTTGATCAGCTGGTAGATCTCGACCTTCGCGCCGACGTCGATGCCGCGCGTCGGTTCGTCGAGAATGAGGACCCGGACGTCGGCGAGCAGCCATTTGCCGATGACGACCTTCTGCTGGTTGCCGCCGGAGAGGGTGCGCACGTGCTGGCCGAGCCCGGCCATGCGCACCCCCAGCTGCTCGGCGATCCGGGCCGCCGCGCGCTGCTGCCCCTTCAGGTCCACGAGCCCGGCGCGCGTCGCCGAACGCAGCGTCACCAGGCCGAGGTTCTCCTCTACGGACGCGTCCAGGAGCAGCCCCTGGCCCTTGCGGTCCTCGGGCACCAGGCCGACGCCCGCGCCCATCGCCGCGTTCACGTCGTGCCGGGGCAGCCGCTCGCCGTGCACGGCCACGCTGCCCGTGTCGTAGGGATCGGCGCCGAAGACGGCGCGCGCCACCTCGGTGCGGCCCGCGCCGACCAGACCCGCGAGGCCCACGACCTCGCCGGCCCGCACCTCGAAGCTGACGTCGTGGAAGACGCCGTCGCGGGTGAGACCGTCGACGCGGAGCAACGGGGGCCCGGGGGAGGGGCGTTCGGGACCGGGGCCTTCGGGGTCCGGGCGTTCGCGCGGATACTGCTGCTCGATGCTGCGCCCCACCATCAGGCGTACGAGTTCGTCCTCGTCCGTCGAGGCGGGCACCTGGGCGACGCTGCGGCCGTCGCGCAGGACGGTGACGCGGTCGCCGAGCGCGGCGATCTCTTCGAGGTGGTGGGTGATGAACACGATGCCGACGCCGTCCTCGCGCAGCGTGCGTACGATCCGGAAGAGCTTGTCGACCTCTTCGGAGGTGAGGACGGCGGTGGGCTCGTCCATGATGAGCACGCGCGCGTCCAGGCTCAGCGCCTTGGCGATCTCGACCATCTGGAGGCGGGCGATGCCCAGTTCGCGCACCTTGGCGCGCGGCGACACGTGTACGCCGACCCGCTGGAGCAGCTCCGCCGCGTCGGCCTCCATCCTCTTCCGGTCGACGAGACCGAAGCGGCGCGGCTGGCGGCCCAGGAAGATGTTCTCGGCGACGGTCAGGTCGGGGACGAGGTTGAACTCCTGGTAGATGGTGGCGATGCCGAGCCGTTCGGCGTCCTGCGCGCCGTGGATGCGCACCTCGCGGCCCTCGGCGAGGACGCGTCCGCTGTCGGGGCGGTAGGCGCCGGAGAGCATCTTGATGAGGGTGCTCTTGCCCGCGCCGTTCTCGCCGAGCAGGACGTGCACCTCGCCGCGGCGCAGATCGAAGTCGACGGAGTCGAGCGCGACGACGCCGGGGAACGTCTTGCGGATGCCTTCGATGCGCAGCAACTCGCTCTGGCTGCTCACGGGTTGCTCCTTCGTCGGGAGGGTGTCTCGTCGGGTGCGTGCGGCGGGGGCGGGGTGTCCTCCTCGCCGCAGGAACGCCGGACGACGAGGCGGGCGGGCAGGGTCACGGACTGCGGGCGCCTGCCCTCGATCCGGTCGACGAGCGCCCGCACGGCGGCCCGGCCGAGGTCGGCGGTCGGCTGGGCGATCGCGGTGACGGGCGGATCGGTGTGCACGAACCAGGGGATGTCGTCGAAGGCCGCGAGCCCGATGTCGTGCGGGACGCGCAGGCCGTGCGCGCGGATGGCGTCAAGCGCGCCGAGCGCCATCAGGTTGTCGGCGGCGAAGACGACGTCGGGCGGCTCGGGCAGGGCGAGGAAGCGCGTCGTGGCGCGCCGCCCGCTGTCGGCCTGGAAGTCGCCCTGCCCGATGTACGCGTCGGGCAGCGCGGTGCCGTGTTCGCGCAGCGCCTCACGGAAGGCCTCGACGCGCTCGCTGCCGGTGGTGGTGGCGGCCGGGCCCGCGATGATGGCGAGCCTGCGGTGGCCGAGACCGTGCAGGTGGGCGACGAGGTCGCGGACGGCCCCGCGTCCGTCGGAGCGGACGACGGGGACGTCGACGCCGGGGATCCACCGGTCGACGAAGACCATCGGGGTGCCGGCGCGGACCGTGTCGAGCATGAGCGGTGAGCCGCCGTCGGCGGGGGAGACGAGCAGCCCGTCGATCCGCCGGTCGAGCAGGGTCCGTACGTGGTGGTCCTGCAGCTCGGGCCGCTCGTCGGCGTTGCCGATGATCACGCTGTAGCCGAGCGCGCGGGCCGCCTCCTCGACGGACCGGGCCAGCTCCGTGAAGTACGGATTGAGTACGTCGCTGATGACGAGCCCGAGGGTCCGGGTCTGGTCGGTGCGCAGGGACCGGGCGACGGCGTTGGGCCGGTAGCCGAGCGCCTCGACGGCGGCGAGCACGCGGGCGCGGGACGCCGGGCTGACGGAGGGGTGGCTGTTCAGCACGCGTGACACGGTGGCGACGGACACACCGGCCTCGGCCGCGACGTCCTTGATGCCCGCCGAACCCTGGGCCATCTCGGTCCACCTCCTCGTGGAATCGATTACACGGAGGATTGGAAACGATTACACGCGGGTGTGGCAAGGGGTGGGAGAGGCGCGGGGAGTGAGTGAGATCTGATCGTGATGTGCGGGCGGGATGCGGCGGAGCGGCGCGCGACCCCGCTCGGGGTGGGCGGACGACGCGGGCGCCGACCCCTCAGCCGCCCGCCTCCACCCGCAGCGACTTCACCCCGTTGATGAAGTGCGAGACGAGTCGGCGGGGCGGTTCCGTGATGTGCAGGGTCGGCAGCGTGCGGGCCAGCTCCTCGTAGAAGACACGTAGCTGGAGGCGGGCGAAGTGGGCGCCCAGGCAGACGTGCGGGCCGTCGCCGAACGCCACGTGGGGGTTGGGGGAGCGGGACAGGTCCAGGCGGTGCGGGTCGGTGAAGACGCGCTCGTCGTGGTGGGCCGAGGCGTGGAAGACGACGACCTTGTCACCGGCCGCGATACGCGTACCGGCCAGCTCCGTGTCGCGGGTCGCCGTGCGCCGGAAACTGAGGACCGGCGGATGCCATCGCAGGAGCTCCTCCACGGCGGAGGCGGCGGGGGCCGCCCCGGCGCGCAGCCGCTCGTACTCGCGCGGGTTCCGCGCGAGCGCGAGGAGGCCGCCGGGCGCGGCAGCGCGCACGGTGTCGTTGCCCGCGACGGTGAGCAGGAAGAAGAACATCTCCAGTTCGGGGCCGGTGAGCTCGGGGTCGGCTGCGAGTGTCGTCAGGACGTCGTCGCCCGGGTGCTCGCGCTTGTGCGCCGCCAGCGTCCGCGCGTACGCGAACATGTCGCGCAGCATCGCGGGCGAGCGCGGGTTCAGCGGCTCGCCGTCGGGGCCGGGCACGGGTGCCGCCGCCTCGTCCGGGTCCTGGTAGCCGATGACCCGGCGCGTCCAGTGCAGGAGCAGGCCGCGGTCGGCCGCCGGGACGCCGAGCAGGTCGGCGAGGTTGAGCAGGGCGTACTCGTCGGTGACGGCGCTGACGACGTCGAAGGTGCCGTCGCCCCTCCGGGCCTCCTCGACGGCGGAGTCAAGGAGCGTCCTGGCCCGTTCGCGCAGCCCCGCCTCGAGGCGCGCGGTCCGCCGGGGCGTGAAAGCGCGGCTGACCAGACGGCGCAGCCTGCCGTGGTCGGTGGCGCCCGCTCCGCCCGAGGGGCAGCGGGAGACCGCGGCAGGGTCCTGGTTGAGCATCATGCGGCGGATGAACGGCAGGTCGTCCGGCGCGGGATCGCGGATCTGGGTGGCGCCCAGGTACGAGGAGTACGTCGCCGGGTCCTTCAGGACGCGCACCACGTCCGCGTGCCGGGTGACCGCCCAGAAGCCGGGGCCCGCGGGCCAGCCGAGCACCGCCGGTTCCTCCTGCCGGGCCACGGGGTGGTGGTCGCGCAGCACGCGGTAGCGGTCGTACGGGACGCCGTCCGCGTACAGCCGGGGATCGAAGACGTCGGGGACGGGCGGTGTGCCCGTCGGTATGTCGCGGTCGCCTTCGCGGTCGCGCAGGGTCATGCGGCGCCGCCCGGGGAGGCGTCGGGAGCGCGCCCCTCGTCGAGCGAGCCCCCACCGGCCGCGTCCGAGCCCCCACCGACGGCGTCCGGGCCCCCGCCCGCACCCTCGTCGGCGCGCAGGAAGTCCTCCACCGTGCGGATCAGTTCCAGCGGTGCCTCGTCCATCGCGTAGTGGCCCGCCCCCGGCAGCTCCGCCAGCTCGCCCCGCGGGTAGTGGCGCAGCCACGTGCCGCGCATGAGGTCCGCGGAGAGCGCGGGGTCCAGCGCCCCGGTGACGGCGAGTGCCGCGACCGGCGACCCCGCGACCTCGGCGTGGAAGTCGTCGCACGCCCAGGAGTCCAGCCAGGCGCGGAACGCCTTGGCGTCGCTGACCGCGAGGGAGCGGCGCACCATCCGGTCCAGCCAGGCCCGGGGGCGTACGCCACCCGTGGTGATGTCCATGATGGTGCGGCGGTTCTCCGGGGTGTGCGCGGCGCCCGCGAACAACTCCCATTGGTCGGGCGGCAGTTGGAGGCCGGTTGCCGGTACCGGTGATACCCCGACGAGGCGGCGCACCCGCTGCGGCGCCGCGGCCAGGACGCGCTGCACGACGCCGGCGCCCATGGAGTGCCCGACGAGCGAGAACCGCTCCCAGCCGAGCCGTCCTGCCAGCCCGAGCACGTCCGCTGCGCCCTCGCTCGTCGTGTACGCGCCGGGGGCGTCCTTGGCCTCGCCGTACCCGCGCAGATCCACCACCGCGTACTGGAACGCACCGCCGTCGAGATCCGCGAGCACCGGCCCGTACGCCGTCCGGTCGGCGAACCAGCCGTGCACCGCGATCACCTTGTGCGGGCCCTCGCCGAGCAGGGTGTGGGGGAGCGGGAAGGGGGTCACTGTGGCTCCGATCGCCGACGGGGCGGGGCGGGCCCCGGCCGGGTGCGGGACCGTGACCACGGTGTCCCCAACCCCGGCGGCGCGCAAGGGTGCCCGTGGTTCGGCAGGGCGTTCGACTTCGGGGGCGACGGGTGCGCGCCGGTGCGGGGGTGAACTTGGCGGACGGCCTGCGGGCGGGTGCCGCGGGTGGTCAGAATGTGGCATGGCCATCCGTCGCCTCAGTTACCGGTTCGAGCAGGAGCCGGACGACATCGGAGCCCCCCGCCTGATCCTCGCGGATCCGGCCGGCTCCGGGCAGCAACCGTGCGAGGAAACACAGGCGTTGGGAGCGGCCGTCGAGCGTGTCATGGGCGCGGGCGGCGAACTGAGCTACAGCCTCCTCCCGGACGGCGGACGGCTCCTGTGCACCGGCCTTCCGGAACAGCGCGTGGAAGTGCTGCACCTGAGCGCCGACACCCCGGGCCCCGGGCCCGCGTGGCCGATCGACACCTGGCGCGCCGACGGCTGGGAGCGGAGCGGCGACGACACGCTGGGCGCCGGATTCGTCGAGTCCGGGCTGCCCGTGCGCCAGGCGCACTTCGACCCGGGGCTCCTCGTGGAGTTCGCCAGGGCGCGCGCCGACCGCGTCGCGCCCTTCCTCACCGATGTGCGCCGGCTCTTCGAGGACCCGGCGGGGCGGCAGATCGTCCTCGTGGAGGAGGACGCGGAGACCGTGGCCCGCTGGGTCGCGCTCGCCTGCGCCTCACTGCCCGAGGCGTACGTCCCCGCGTTGACGTTCACGACGTGGACCACCGACCCGCGCCGCGCCCCGCAGCAGATCGTCGGCATCGGCCCGGACGTGGTGTTCGACCGCTCCGACGACGCGACCGTCGAGTACCTGTACCGCGTGCACGACAGCACGGGCGGGCCGGAGAGCCCGCCGCCCGCCGAGCCCGACGCCTGGGCCCGGCTGACGGCCGAGCGGTGGCTCGCGGGGAACCCGCCGCGCCCGGTGCCCGGCGCGACGGCACGGCCCGACGACCCCTTCGCGCTCCTGCCGCTCCTCCTGGGCGCGTACGAGGGCGAGCCGGGCACCGGCGGAACGGGCGCCCCTTCCGGCGCAGAACTCGCGGGCCTGAGCGGTGCGTCCCTGGCCGCCGTCTTCGACGCCTTCGCCCGGTCCGTGCGCAGGGGCGAGAGCGACCCGCACACGCTCGACGAACTCGACCGCCTCTGCCGCGGCCTCGACGGCGACCACGCCCTCGCGGCGCGCCCCCTCGCCCTCGCCCTCGTCAGACACCGGCTCGACGCGTCCCGCGGCCGGGACGACCTGCCCGACCTGGCCGGCTTCGAAGGCCTGCCGCTCGGCCAGGAGGCGTGGCGGGAGCTGCGCGAGGAGTACGGGAGCCGTGCCGACGACGCCCTGCGCGCCCGGCTCCGCGGCCCCGTCACCACCTGGACCGAGCCGCTCCGGCTCGCCCTCGCCGTGGGGGCCGACGGCGGGCCCGGCCTCGCCGAGGCCATGGACCGGCTCGCGGACGCCCTGCTCCACCCCGAGGGGCGCGACTGCGCGCAGGCCGTCGAGGTCCTGACCGCACTCGGCCATGTCGCCTTCACCCGCCGGGTGTTCCGGCTCCTCCTGGTGGACTTCACCGAACGCAAGCTGGACCGCCTGTTCGCGCTCGCCGACTCCCCCCAGGGCGACTGGCTGCGGAGCAACATCGAGGACGCGCCGCTCACCATCCGCCTCGCCGCGGCCGCCGCGCACTGGAGCGGCCCCCCGGACCACCTGCGGGGCGCCGAACTCTTCGAACGGCTCACCGAGTTCCTCGCCGGGCACCGGGTCGAGGACGTCGCGACGCTGCGGCTGCTGTGGCGCATCGTGTGGCGCAACGGCTCGCCGGACCGCGCCGACCAGCCCTGGGTGGCCCGCACCTGCACGCCCCGCCTGATCATCGAGGCCGACCTCGGCCGCCGCGTCATGGGCTGGCTCAAGGAGCCGGACGACTGCGACGTCGAACTGGTCGAGTTCGCCCGGAAGATGCGGCACGACTCCAAGCTGGGCGCCCAGGACCGCGACACCGCCGAACTGCTCGTGACCGCCCAGGACCTCCTCGACGGCCGGCTGCCCCTGAACGGTACGTCCGCCGAACGCCTCGGAAAGCTGCGCCGCAAAGTGTCACCGCTCGGTACGGTGCTGCGCCGGGGCGTCGACGAACGGGTGGGCCGCGCCCTCGCCCGGGCCAACCCGCTCGACGCGTGCCCGCACGGACTGCCGATCCTCCTCGTCGCGGGCCCCGACCTGCTGGAGGCCTACCGCGCGGAGGCACTGGACGCCGAGCGGTGCGCGCGCATGACCCGCGAACTCCCTGGCAGACCGGCCGAATTGGCGGCGTACTACTACCTGTGGCGGCCCCGCAGGCGGCACGGCGTCACCGCGGAGTGGCGCGCGGTCGCCGAAGAGCTCCTCGACCGGGCCCTCGCACCCGTCCTCGGACACCTCGACGAGCACCACCTCGGACAGGTGGCCACCGTCCTCCAGCGGGAGGAGCAGGACGTCCAGGAGTGGACCGCGTGGCGCCACCGGGTGGCCCAGGAGCGGAACTGACCGTGCACCACCCCGCGGCGAGCGCGGACCGGCCGCCCGCGGCGGCCCCGCCGCCCCACCAATCCCTCTCACTCCACGAAAGGACCAGCGTGAGCGACACCAGCGAGACCGTCGTCGACAACTTCCCCGGCGGCAGTATGGCGAGCCGCCCCGTGCACTTCATCTGGATGCTCGACTGCTCGGGGTCCATGGGCGTCAACGGCAAGATCGGCGAACTCAACTTCGCCATCCGCGAGGCCATCCCCGAAATGCAGCAGGCCGCCCAGTCCAACCCCGCCGCCTCCCTCCTCGTGCGCGCCATCACCTTCGCCAGCGGTGCCAGCTGGCACGTCGGCGCGCCCACCCCGGTGGACCAGTTCTCCTGGGAGGACGTGCACATCTACGGCGGCACGGACATGGGCGCCGCCTTCAAGCTCGCGGCGGGCGCCCTGCAGACCCCGCCGATGCCGCAGCGCGCCCTGCCCCCGGTGCTCGCCCTCGCCTCCGACGGGCAGCCCACCGACGACTGGCGGGCGGGGCTGCGCGCCATCGACAACACGCCGTGGGGCAAGCGCGCCGTGCGCGTCGCGGTGGCCATCGGCGACGACGCGGACAAGAGCATGCTCAAGGAGTTCCTCGGCAACCCCGAACTGGAGCCCCTCCAGGCGAAGAACCCCCGCCAGCTCGCCGCCGCCATCCGCTGGATGTCCACCGCGGTCGTCACCAACGCCTCCACCCCGAAGCTCGACGACGGCACCAAGCCCACGACGCCGATCGACGTCCCGTCGCTGACCAAGGGCGAAGACGACATCTGGTGACCGGCCTTGAGGAGACGACCGGACCGGGCCCGGCGCCGGCCGCGCCGTGGGCGCTGCTCGACGGCGCGGTCAAGGGCGTGGCGAAGAGGTACAGCCAGGACCGCAGCGCGGCGCTGCCCGCCGCCGGGGGCCACGCGGTCGTCCTCGCGGTCGCCGACGGGCACGGCAGCGCCGCGCACTTCCGCAGCGACCTCGGGGCGCAGTGGGCGGTCGAGGAGTTCACGGCGTGCGCGCGGGCGTTCGCCCACGAGGCGGCGCGCGTCGGGGACGACGCCGCGGGATGGCCCGTGCTGCGCGAGGAGGCGCGCCGCCTGCCGCAGCAGGTGGGCCACAGCTGGCACGAACGCGCCCGGTGGTACGACGCCAGCTCGCCCGCGCACGGCGCCCGCGCACTGCTCCGGGCGGCACACTCCGGGGTCCCGGAACGCCCGCGGCCCGACCTCGCCGCCTACGGCAGCACCCTCATCGGCGCCGTACTCACCGAACACATGCTGTTCTGCTGGCAGTTGGGCGACGGCGACCTCGTGCTCGTGGACGGCGGCGGTACCCCGCACACCCCGCTCTCCACCGGACCCGACATGGGTGACGAGACCGACTCGCTCTGCGAGCCCGAACCCTGGCGCAAGATGCGCCTGCACTGGCAGCCCTTCACCGGCGGCGCGCCACCGTGCGTACTGCTGTCCACCGACGGCCTCTCCAAGAGCTTCGCCGACCACCAGGGCTTCCTGGACTTCGCCACCGGCCTCGGCAGCCGCGCCGCCGGACAGGGTGTGGCGGCGGTACAGGCGCAGCTCCCGGACTGGCTGCGGCGGGCCGCCAAGTTCTCCGGGGACGACACCACCCTCGTGGGCGCCATAACGGTGTCCTCAAAACGCAGCGACGAACGTCAAGGGCAGAGAGGAACAGAATGGTGAACGGCATGCTCGCCGCCGGAAAGACCCTGGTGGCCGAGTCGGGGGAGACGCTGAAGGTCGCGGAGCTCTTCGGCTCCGGCGGCCAGGGCGAGGTCTACCGGGTCCAGACCCCCACCGGCGACCGGGCGGTGAAGTGGTACTACCCCCAGCTCGCCGACGCCCGCCAGCGGGAGATCCTCGAAGGCCTCATCGCCAAGGGCTGGGACGACCCCCGCTTCCTGTGGCCCACCGCCATCGTGATGGACCCCGAGGGCGAGCAGCCCGGCTTCGGCTACCTCATGGACGTACGCCCCGCACGCTTCCGCGATCTGCCCGCGCTGTTCCGCCGCGACCCCTCCGTGGCCTCCGCGACGATGCGCACCCTGGTGACCGTGGCGCTGCACACCGTCGAGGCCTACCGCGCCCTGCACTCCCGCGGCATCGCCTACCGCGACATCAACTGGGGCAACATCTTCTTCGACCCGGGCGACGGCTCCGTCCTCGTCTGCGACAACGACAACGCGGTCGTCGAGGGTGCCGAGGCCGCCGTCGCGGGCACCATGGACTTCATGGCGCCGGAGCTGGTCCGGGGCGACAAGGGCACACAGCCCGGCACCCAGAGCGACCTGCACTCCCTGGCCGTGCTGCTCTTCCTGCTCCTGATGAACGACCACCCGTTCAACGGCGCCCTCGCGCTCAACATCCGCTGCATGGACGAGGCCGCCAAACGCCGCCTGTACGGCACCGACCCGGTCTTCGTCTACGATCCGGCCGACACCCGCAACCGTCCGGTGCCCGGCGAGCAGCCGACGGTCGAGGCGACCTGGGGCGCGCTGCCGCAGATCCTGCGCGACCTGTTCATCCGGACGTTCACGGACGGCCTGCGCAGCCCCAAGCTGCGGGTGCGCGAGTCGCAGTGGCGCGACGCGCTCAGCCAGGTCCTCGACGCCATCACCCAGTGCGCCGTGTGCGGCAAGCAGAACCTGACACAGCCCGACGGCGCGCCTCCGCCCTGCTGGAAGTGCCGCACCGTCCTGACGCTGCCGCCCCGCCTGGAACTGGTCACCGGCACCGGCACGCTCCGCACCAGGCGCGGCATCCGGCTCGCCCCGAGCGCCCGCGTCTACGCCCACCACCTGCGCGAGGACCCCGACCGGCACGACTTCTCCGCCGTGGTCGGCGAGGTGACCGAACACCCGCAGCAGCGCGGCAGGTTCGGCCTCACCAACCGCACCGGGTCCGTGTGGACGGCGCGCAAGGACGACGGGACGGTGCGCGACGTCGACCCGGGCAAGACGATCGCGCTGCGGTCGGGTCTGCTGATCGAGTTCGGCGGCGGGACGGAGGCCGTGGTCAAGGAGTAGGGGCGGGGAAGGGGCGTCGGCGGCTGCGTCGGCGCCGCCACCACGCCCGCCACCACGCCGGCGCGGGCGGCGGCGGTGGCAAAGGCGCCGCGGGCAGGACCGCGCGGGCCGGTTCCGTGCCGATCGCCACGGCGTCGGGGCGGGGCAGCGGCGTCACGGTGACGACGCACTCCCCGGCGGACACCGGGAGAACGACGACGCGTTCCGCGCGGTGCGCGCTGCGGGCCACCCGCCGTTCGCCGCCGCGCTGCCCGTCGGTCCACGCCGCGCGCACCAGGACGGCGGGCTCCGGCCAGTCGAAGTACAGCTCGGCCCGATCGTCGGCAACCCGACGTACCGTCAGACGGCCGATGGCCGCCGGGTGTTCGATGACGACGCTCGGTCCGGAGACGGCCCGCTCGCCGAGGACGCTCACCGCCGTCACCCGGACCCGCTGCCGGGGCGGCGGCAGCAGCTCGGCGCACGCTTCGGTGCCCGACGCGGTCGCCGGGATCCGGTCCGCCCGGCCGACGAGCCCGGAGACGTCCGTGCCCGGTGCGACCGGGCTCCCGGTCCACGGCAGGAGCAGGCCGTCGCCGAGCCGCGGGGGCCGCCACGCGATGGTGACCCGCCCGCCGTCCGCGTGCCGGCGCACGGTGAGCTCCTCCACCGGCGAGGGCCACCGCTCGGCGCGGGCGGCGACCGTCACCCCGCGGGACCACACCAGGTCGCCGTCCGGGTCGCGGTAGCCGCAGCGCACCTCGTACGTGTACGTTCCCGGCGCCAGCGGCACGTCGAGCAGCCGGTCGAGCTCGCAGTCCACCCGTACGAGCGAGGACCCGCCCCAGCCGTCGGTGTCCTCCCGGGTGCCCGACCGGGTCACCCGCACCTCGGCCGCCGCAGGATCGGGCCGCCAGCTCAGCCGCACCCCGCCGGGCACGACGGTGCCGCGCAGTTCCGTGACGACCGGGGTGAGCAGCACGGGGGCACTGACGCGCGGGACGCCGGCGACGCGGCCCCGGCGCAGCGGGACGACGGCGTACCGGAGGGGGCGGCCGACGGGCGCGTCCGCGTCGACGGCGCCGAGGTCGCCCCCTGCCGCGACCGTCTCGGCCGCCAGGTGCGGGGCGCCGTCGGGGAAGCGCAGGACGCGGTACGAGACGCCGTCCGCGCGGCGCGGCGGCGCGCACCAGGCCAGGCGTACGGCACGCTCCTCGGCCACGGCCGCCACCGCCGAACCCGGCGGGGCCTGGGAGCTGTCGGCGAGCAGGGTGGCCGCCCGCAGCAGGCCCGTCCGGGCGTCCGGGTCGTCCGCGGCCAGGCGGAGCGCGGCGAGCCAGGCGCCGGTGGCGGTGCGCGGCGCGCCGGTGGCCTCGGCCGCGGCGCCCTCCGCGGTGAGCCGGGTGACCTCGGCGGACCGCGCGCGGACGGCGTCGACGAGTGCGGCGAGGCGGTGGTCGTCCGGCCCGTCCGGGTACTCCGAGGCGCGCGGCAGCCGGGCCATGGTCCGCTCGGCCTCGCGCAGCCGCACCCCGGGCCAGATGTCGTTGAGGGTCTCGGCGGCGTGCCGGGCCGGGCCGTTCACGGGGAAGCCCGCGGCGACGGCGGCGGCGAGCGGGCCCGCGTCGGCGCGGTGCACGCCGAGGGCGGTGGCCTCGGCCTCGCCGGGCCGTTCGCCGCCGTCCCTGAGCAGACAGCAGAGCTCCCACAGGACCAGGCGCCGCAGCCCCATCGCGTCGTCCCGCACCAGGGTCTCCAGCGTGTCCACCAGGGCCGCCGCCGTGTCGGCGCGCGGGTCCGACGAGGACAGCCACTGACCGCGCGCCCGCCGGACGAACGCGAGGTCGACGCGGTGCCAGATGCCGCCGCGGCCCGGGAACCAGAGCCCGTCGAGGATCCGGAAGCCGTCGTCCGTGGTGGCCCTCGGCAGCGTCCCGAAGACGGAGTCGTGGGCGGGGGCGGGGGCCGGCGCGCGCAGCACGTCCGCCGCGTGTCGGAAGCGCAACTGCCGCAGCGCTTCGTGGAGTTGGGTGTACCCGCGCATGCCGGGGCAGCGGGGCAGGACGGGCGGCGGCACGTGGGCGCCGCGCGTTCCCGGGTCTTCGCCGGGGCGCAGGACCGCCATGGCTCAGTCGCCCGGGGCCGTGTAGAAGTACACACGGACCACGGCGGTCTCCGCGGGCCTGCCGAGGCTGTGGTAGTCGTCAGTGGCCGTCTTCCTGGTGAACATCTCGGGGCGGGCCCTGCCGAGCAGGCCGTTGACGCGGTGGGCGTAGGCGTTGCCGTTCGGGCTGCCACCGAAGGTGAGGACGAGCGCCGCCTCGCGGCCCGGCCACTTGCGGGTGTCCTTCGAGATCTGCTCGACGATGTCGCCCTTGTCGTCGCCCGCCACCTCGAACTCCTGCGGGTGGCGGTCCACGGAGCGCGGCCCGACCGGGGTGGGGGTGGGCGGACCGCTCTTCGACGGCGTGGGCTTGTCGTGGCGGTCGTCGGCCCTCGGGTCCGGGCGGTCGCCCATCGACACCAGTGCGAGCACGAGCAGCAGATCGGCGAAGAGCCACCCCGCGAGCACGACGATCCCGAGCCGTCCGCCGCGCCGCCGCAGACGCCGGCCTCGGCTCACGCGGCGCCCCCGCCCCTCGGAGCGGGTGGCGGCAGCCGGGTCGTCGGCGGATCGAGCGGGGTATCGAGCGGGGTGTCGGGTGCGGGATCCACCGGCGGGTCGACGGGGCGGCTCGGCCCGGGGACGGAACCCCCCTCGTTCGGGCCCCCGTTGGCGGCCCTGCCATCGGCAAGGCGGCTGCTGTACGCGTACCCGTGCGTACCGCCGTTCGTCCCGTAGGCCCCGTTCCCGTTCGGGGCGAGCGCGCCCGTCAGCGCGTCCATGCGGGCGTCGAGACGGGCCGCGGCGTCCTGCCAGTGGGCCGCGGCCGCGTCCCACCGCTCCGTGGCCTCGCGCATGCCCTCCACCGCCTCGCCGGTGCGGCCGGTGCTCGACACCAGGGCCTGCGACGCCAGTTCGGTCGCCCTCGCCACCGACTCGGACTTCACGACGAGCGACTGCTGGGCCGCGATGAGGGCCTTGAGCGAGGCCTCGACGGTGTTGCCCGCCGACTTGACGTGATCGGCGATCCCGCGGGCCGCGTCCGCGTTGGCCCGGCCCGCCTTGACGGTCTCCGTCGTGCCGACGCGCAGGGAGGTGTCGATGCGGTGCGCCGCGTCACCGAGCTTCGGCACCTCCGTCGTGAGGGCCCGCGTCGCCTGGCTGAGCGCGTTGACGGCCTGACCCACGCAGGTCGTGGCGTCGTTGAGCGCCTTGTGGCTCTGCTCCGCCTTGTGGGTCACCAGCTGCATCGTCTGCGCGGCCTTCGTGAGCTGCGCGGTGAACTGCTGCGGGGAGGCGGCGCGGTGCGGGGCGAGCAGCATCTGGGTGCGGGTGAGCACCGACGCGAGCTCCGCGAGGAGCCGGTCCTCGTCCGCGTCCTGTGTCTCCTCGTGGCGTTCGGTGCGTACCCGTACGCGCCCGTGCCACACGGACAGCGCGACGAGCAGGGCGATCAGGACGACCGCCATCAGCGCGACGTTCTCGAAGCGCCCGAACGCCGACAGATGCCCTCCGAAACCCGACTGCCACAGTTGCAGGAAGGGGCGCGTCGATTCCTTGGGATCGTCCTTGGCGAGCTCCCCGTACGCGTGCACGGCCTCCCGCAGGCCGAACCAGGTGATCAGGAGCGGCACGAAGACCAGCACCCCGAGAGCCGCCTCGAGGAGCCGGTCGTGCCGTCCCGGCGCCCGGCCGGTGGCCGCCCGGACGCTCTCGGGGCGTACGTAGGCCCGGACGAGGTCGATCTCCGCCCACCGGTCGAGCTGGTTGGACCCGGCGAGGTCCTGGTGGAGGACGGTCAGTTCGGCGGAGCGCGGTGCCAGCGCGGGCAGGCCCGCGAGGCGCCGCAGCTCCTTGACGATCAGGGCCTTGTCGAGCAGTTGTGCGGGCGTCAAGCGGTTCCCTCCCTGGCTTTGCGGGACGCGTCCCCGGGCTTTGTCGCGGGGTGCCTACGGGGGCGGATCGAGGGGCCTCTGCCCGAGGACGTCCCCCCTGCCACGGCGGTTCCTGCCGTCGCGGTTCAGTCGCCGCAACAGCGTTTGTGCGTCGGCGTGTTCAGGGTCCCATGTCAGGCACTTCCGCAAGGTCTCAATCGCCTCATCCCGCTCCCCGCGCCGGTCGAGTTCCACGGCATGCCGGAAGGTGCGCTCGGCGAGGAGGCCGCGCACTCGAACGTTCGTCGGATCGTGGTTGTACGCGCAGTTGAGCCACCGCTCGGCGTCGGCGAAGTGCTCGGGCGCCATGTCGGCCATCGCGGCCGCACAGTGCACGTCGATCATCGCGTCCAGCATGTCGGCCCCCGTCGGCCGCGTCGCCGCATCCTGCCAGGCGCGGTGCGCGGCCTGCACGGCGTGCTCGTACCGGCCGAGGGAGAGCAGGGTCTGCGCGCGGGCGAGCCGGTGCAGCGAGGCGGGGTCGAGGGCCGGTGCGGTGGCGGGACCGTCCTGCTGGGGCGGGATGGTTCCCGTCGTCAGGGGGCCGGGCGGGGCGTGGCCGGACGGTGGGTGGTCGGGCGGGGGCGCGGGGCGGTCCAGGGCGTCGAGGAGTTCCGTGGCCTCGGCGATGACCTCGCGCAGAAGCGTCGCGGCCTCCCCCTGCCGCCCCTCCCGGACGAGCCACCGCGCCCGCTCCACGTCGCGGACCCCGGCGCCGTCGTGCGCGACCCGTGGGTCCCGTACGGGACTCGTGCCGGCGTCGACACGCGGATCACGCGCGGCGCCCCCCTCCCGTACCCCCGTCTCCACCCGGTCCCCGCCCCGTACGCCCCCCGGCTCCCGCTCCTCCCCGACCACCAGCGTCGCCGTGAGCGGCGGGGCGTCGGAGAGGGTGTCGTGGGCCGACGCGTCCGGCTCCAGCGGGCCCTCCTCCAGGGCGGCGGGACCGGAGGAGGCCGCGCCGCCCGCCAGCCGCACCGCGTGTTTCAGCGCGCCGAGCGCGAGCAGCTCGGGCGGCGCCTGCACGCTCTGCCTGCCGAGCCCGGCAAGACGCGAACGGACCTGCTCCATCAGGGTGTTGCCCCCCACGAGCAGCAGCGTGTCGACGTCCGACGACGTCATGCCCGACTGGTCGAGCAGCGCCTGCGCCCGGTCCAGGGTGCGGCCCACATGGCGCTCCAGATACGTGTCGAGATCGGGCCGCGCGAACCGCACCCACAGCGCGGGTCCGCCGCCGAGCTCCAGGTCGAGCACCGCCGCCGAGGGGCCGCCCGGCGCCCCGAGCGCCTCCCGCGCCTCCTGCCCCCGCGCGCGCAAGTCCTGCCACACCGACGCGTCCACCCCGGTGACCGAGCCCGCGCCCCGGTTCCTGCGCAGCAGCCGGACCGCCGACGACAGCGTCTCCGCGTCGAACGCGCGCCCCCCCGACGTCGCCCCGCCCTCGTAGCCGAGCGAGCGGAAGTGCCCGCGCACACTGCGGATCAGGCCCAGCTCGAACCCCTCGTACCCCATGCCGTAGACCAGGCACGTGCCGCTGTCCCGCTCCGTCATGTGGCCGATCACCGCGGCCATGGAGTCGCTGATCAGCCGCGTGGGTTCGAGGCCCGCCCCGTGCGCCGCGTCCCGCAGCGCCGCCCGCTGCGCCGAACCGAAGTGCGCGGGCACGCTGATCACCGTCTGGGTCACGCGCCCCGGCGCGGCCGCCTCCACGCGCTCCCGCACCGACCGCAGCAGGCGCGCCACGATCCGGTCCGCGTCGACCGGCTTTCCGCCGAGGTGCACAGGACGCCCGCTGCCGAGACGGCTCTTGAGGCTCGGGAACGTCACCGGCAGTTCGCCCACCTCGGCCGGCTCGCACAGCAGCCACGGCCCGTCGCCCCACTCCGGCGCCAGGCGCCGCCCCGGCCGGTCCGGCAGCGCGTGGAGCGCGCGGATGCCCGTGGCGCCGAAGTCGATGCCGAGGCTGACGGGCGCCGCCCCCAGCACGGTCCGGCCGTCCTGCCGGGTCTGCGTCATCCGCCCGCCGCATCTTCGGAGAACCGCAGGATGCCCTCGTAGTCGGGCCTGTCGGGCAGCGTCGGCACGGCCCGTTCGGACTGGGCGACCGCCACCAGGTTCACGAGGTTGCGGGCCTGCTGGGCGGTCTGCACCCGGTTGCCCTGCCGGTGGGCCTGTTTGACGTACTCGACCGCCTCGTTGATCTGCCGGACCGTGTCGGGCGGCGCGCCCTCCGAGGCGAGCTCCGCCTGCCGGAACTGGCTCGCCAGGCCGCACTGCCGGTACATGTCGTCGAGCAGCAGCTCGGTCAGCCGCTTGTACTCGCCGCTGTCGCCCATCGCCGCCGCCCGCTGCGCCTGCTCGATGTCGCGGCGCACCTTCATCGCCTGCACCGGCTCGATGTAGGGCCCGTACCGCCTCATGAAGTGGTCGGCCTCCCGCTCCGCGTAGCCGAGCTGCTCGCGCAGCACCGCGCTGTCCAGCTCCTCGACCGGTTCCGGGGGCAGGGTGCGCGGCTTCTCCCGGTTGGGGGTGGCCTCCAGGGTCATGTCCGTGCCACGCACGGAGATCCGCACCGTGATGATCCGGTCCTCCGAGTAGTTGAAGGAGACGTCCACCTGGCGGTTGATCTCGATCTCCTGCGGCAGCTCGAACTCGACCACGCCCTGCTCGTGGTTCTCGCTCGCCACCTTGCTGTCGCCCTCGTAGACCGGCACCCGGATGCGGCGGCTGTCCGTCGCGTGGAACGTCCGCCTGCGGGGCTCGGAGAGCGGATAGGGCGAGCCCGCCTCGATGATCTCGACGAACACGTCGCGCTGGCTGCCCTTGATCGCGGCGATGCCCATCGCCATCGGCGTCGACTCGTACAGCCCTGTCCTGCCCTTGGAGCGCCCGTCGGCCAGGCTGCGGCCACAGGCCGTGCAGGCCTCCGCCCCGTACTCGTTGACCTTGGCGCACTCCGGATCCGAGCACTCGACGCCGCTCAGCGTCTCCGCGAGCACCCCCGCGCCGAACGCGACACACTCCATGGGGTTGATGTTCCTGCGGACCTTGCCCGCGCCGAAGAACGCCTCGACCGCCTCGTACACGGGCCGCGTGAGGGTGCCGCCGCCCACCAGGAGCACGTCGGAGATGTCGTCCGTGGAGAGCTCGTAGCGGGCCAGGGACTCCTGCACCAGGCTCATGGTCCGCGAGACCAGCGGCGCGATCATCGCCTGGAACTCACCGCGCGTCAGCTTCATCTCGACGTCAAGGACGCCGTTCTCGCTGCGGTACGCGGCCGGGATCACGATGTACGTCTCGGGCAGGTCGTTCAGCTCCCGCTTCGCGCGCTCGGCGGCCTTCTTCGCCTGGAACAGGAACGCCTTGTCGCCGGCCGGGTCCACGTGGTGCTCCTCCCGCATCCACGTGATGATCCGCTCCACGATCGCCAGGTCGAAGTCGTCCCCGCCCAGCCAGATGTCCCCGGCCGCCCGCAGGACCTGGAACTGGCTTCTGCCCTCCTTGTCCTTGACCGTGTTCAGGATCGAGATGTCGAAGGTGCCGCCGCCCAGGTCGTAGACGAGCACCCGGCTGCGTTCGCCGCCCGGCTTGTGCAGGCCGAAGGCGACCGCGGCAGCCGTCGGCTCGTCGACGATCTTCTTCACCACCAGGCCCGCCTTCTCCGCGGCCTCGCGCGTGGCGGCGCGCTGCGCGTCCCTGAAGTAGGCGGGCACGGTGATCACGGCGTGCGTCACGGGTTCGCCGAGCACCCGCGAGGCGTCCCTGACCAGCTTGTCCAGGATCACGCTCGAAATCTCCGCGGGAGTGCGGGCACGCCCGCCGAGCAGCACGTACGCGCGCGGGTCGTCGTCGGGGCCCGCCACGATGTCGTAACTCATCCGGTCGCGCGCCTGCACCACCGGCGTGTCGGCGAGGTCGCGGCCCATCAGGCGCTTCACCGAGACGACGGTCTCCTTGGGCTGCCTGACCGCCCAGTTCAGCGCGTCCTCGCCGACCAGCGGCTGGTCCTTGCCTTCGCGGTGCACGAGGCCGACGACGGACGGTGTCAGCCGCTCGCCCTTGCTGTTGGTCAGCACCGCGATGCCCGCGCGGTGCGGGTCGTGGGCGGCGACCGCGCTGTTGGTGGTGCCGAGGTCGATGCCGATGGCCTTCATTCCCGTTCCGTCCCTTGCTCCGTGCCGCCGTCGACGGCGACGACCACCCGGGCGGCGCGCAGCACTTGCCCCCGGTACCGATACCCGCGCCGCACGACCTCCAGGACCTCGTCGCCGTCCGTGCCGGGCGGCGCGGGGCGCACGTCGGCGATGTGGTGCGTGGCGGGTTCGGCCCGCTCCCCGACGTGCCCGACGCGTTCGAGCCCCTCCTCGGCCAAGTCCCTCTCCAGCTGCCCGGCGATCAGTGCCAGGCTTCCGCGATACGTCTCCACATCGCTCGCCGCGCCGTCGGCGAGGAGCCGGTCGAAGGAGTCCAGGACGTCGGCGCAGCGCAGCAACAGCCGTTCGGTGAGCGCCCGGTGGGCGGCGTCGCGGGCGGCCAGCGCGCGGGCGTGCTCGTACTGCTCGTAGGCGAGCCGGGCCGCCGGGTCAGACATCGAACCGGATCAGGTCGTCGAGGAGGCGTGCGGTGGCTTCGGGGAGGGGGCCGGACGGGTCCTGCGCCGGGGCCCGCGAAGGGGGCTCGGCGGCCAGCGCCCGATCGATGTCCGCGGCTGCCCGCGGCAGTTCGGCCGCCAGGTCCACGTCGTACATGAGCAGGTCGTTGAGCAGCCTGCGGCGCACGCCGCGCAGCTCGTCCCACGCCTGCTGGGTGACGGGCGTCATCAGATGCCGGGCCAGCAGCTCGAAGGACACGTCCTGCATGTCCTTGTGGGACGTCCAGGGGGTGACGCCCGCCGGGGCGAGTACTTCATAGGGGGTGGGTCCCCCGGAAGGGTCCTCGATCACGCGACGCTGCCTCCTTCGTTCTCGTGTGCTCCGGTCACTGCCTCGGTTCCGGTGGCGAGTTCGGCGAGCCAGCGTTGCGCCGCGCCGAGCAGGGCCTGTCTGATCCGGCTGTCGGTGGGCTCCGCGCGGGTGGCGCGGATCAGGTGGTGCAGGGCCCACAGGATGTCGCCGCCGAGCAGCGCCCGCTCCGCCCTGCCGGTCAACTCGGCCGCCCACGCGGGCAGCTCGTCGTCGCCGGGCGGGGTCTCCTGTCCGTCGCTGCGGATCAGGTCACCCATGCCCTCGACGCCGAGATGCCGGGTGAGGAGCTTCTCCATCTCGTCGAGGGCCTCGCCGAGCGTCTCGCGGTAGCGGTGCGTCAGCGCCTGCCCCAGGCCCACGTCGAGGTGGCCGAGCGCTTCGTGGAGCAGCTTCAGCCGCCCGGGCACCTCGTACGTCCGCTCGTCGAGGGTGAAGACGAGGGCCCGCGCGAGATTGTCGCGGGCGTGGCTCGACTCCGGGTTCAGGGCGAGGGCCCGGCGCAGGTCGGCCTCGGCGCCCGGCATGTCGGAGCGCATGCCGTGCTTGGTGCGCGTGTACCCCCGCCACACGCCGCGCATGGACAGCAACGCCGAGAGTTTCGCGTGCAGTTGGCTCAGCAGCTCGCGGTCGAGCGGGTGCAGGATGGCGATGACCGACTCGACGAGCGTGACCGCCTCGTCCAGGCTGGGGCCGAGCTGGAGGCCCTCCTCGTCGGTGAGCGCCTCCACGCGGCCGAGCACGGTGCGGATCACGGCCTTCTTCGAGCGGGCCTGCATCCCGGCGTTGCGGGAGACCCGTACCAGCTCCTGCCACTGCGTCAGCGCCTCGTCGAGGCCGCCGTCGCCGCGGGTCAGCGCCGTCCTTGCGAGCGCAAGGCGGACGTGCACGGCGAGCTCGACACCGTCCTGGAGAAGGCGCGCGTGGCGCCGGGGGAGGCGGACGTAGGCGGGGTTGCGCCGCAGGAAGTCCCGGCAGTGGTGGCACTCCCCGGTGTGCTCCGCCCGCGAGGTGGGTCCCGCGCAGTCGTCCGGCAGCGTGATCAGGGTGCGGAAGGCGGGCAGGGAGCGCAGCGCGGCCTCGAACTTGCGTACTTCGGAGAGGGCGAAGCTCTGGGCCAACTCCGAGAACGCCCAGCGCAGTTCGCGTACCGGATACTCGCCGGGCTCCTTGCCCTGCTGCGCCGCCGCGTCCAGGCCCGCGGCGAGCTCGGCGAGCGGCTCCTGAAGGGCGAGCAGCCGCAGGTAGCGCGGCCCGCAGGCCAGCGTGGCGCCCGCGCCCGGCACGGACGGCAGGCCGCCCACGTCCTTGAGGACGCGCGCGCCGCCCAGCTCGGACTCCAGGAGCGCCGCCAACACCTGGTAGGAGGCGGCCTGTTGGGGCCGGTCCTGCTCGGCGTGCCGCTGCTCGTACGCCGACATGAGACCGAAGAGGTGCTGGCTGAGCTCCCAGCGCAGGGACGCCATGTCGTCGTGGGTCAGATCGCGCCGGTAGGCGGCGGCACGTTCGGCGCGCCAGCCGTCCCAGTACTCGTCGTCGCTGAGCAGTGTCGCCCAGTACGCGAGCGCCGACTCCCAGGCCCGTACCGCGTGCTCCCACGCCCCGCTCTGCTCCAGCTCCTGCGCCTGCCACAGCCGGGCGGCGGCGAGCCCGTGCAGCACGGCCATGTCGCCGGGCGCCTCCCTGAGCCGCCGCTCCCACTCGGCGGCGGCCGCCTCCCGGTCCCGGGCGAGGAGCAGCAGCAACGGCGCGTCCTGCGGGGAGCGTTCGCACAGCGCGTCGAGGAGGCCGGGGCCCTCGTCCGGCGACAGCTCGGCGAGTGCGGCGCGCAGCGCGTCGGGGGAGTGCCAGCGGTAGAGCAGCGCGTCGAGCTGGAGGCGCCGCCCCGGCAGCCGAAGCCGCTCCAGGGCGACGCGCTCGTGCCACGACATGGTGCCGCGTTCGAGCAGGGCGTACGAGGCGTTCTTGACCGCGTCCATGGAGGCGCCGGGGTCGACACCCGCGTCCCGCAGGGCGAGATAGGGGAACGTCTGGTCCCGTACGGCGAAGGGATCGGCGACCAGCGGAGCGCCGGTCAGCCCGTCCGCCCAGGGCAGCAGACCGATCAGCCGCCGCAGCCTGCGGCACCGCACGTCGGCCCGGTCGAGCGCGCCGCCCGCCCTCTCGTACGCGGCGACGGCGGCGCTCCACCGCCCGGCCGCCTCCAGCAACCGCCCCTCCGCGTACGCCAGGTGGGCGTCGGCGTCCCGGTGCCCCGCACACTGCCGGAAGGCGTCGGCGGCCCGCTGCCACTCCTGGTGCGCGTCGGCGAGACGGCCGCGTGCGTACGCCGCCACGGCGGGCGCGTCACGGTGCGTCCCCAGGGCGTCGGCCTCGGCGGCCACACCGGCCCAGTCCGCGTCGGCCTCGGCGGCCCGCACGCGCGCGTACCGCCCCCGCGCGGCGACGTCCACGCCCGGCACGCCGTCCCCCTCCAGCGCCGCGTAGGCGTCGGCGACACGCTGCCACGCCGCGCCGTCCCCGGCCTCCTCCTCGTCGAGCCGCGCCCGCACGTACCGCAGCCGGACACCGACATCGGCCCAGCCGTCGTCCATCGCCCCGTAGACCCGCACCGCGTCCCGCCACTCCCCGGCCAGCTCGTGGGTGCGGGCGAGGGCGTAGAGGTAGAGGTGGAGGGGTTCGGGGGCGAGGGTTTCGGTTGAGGGGGTGCTGGGGGCTTCGGCTCCTCCGGATACCGCGCCGGACCCGGAGTGGGGACCGTCCGGGGTCGTGGCATCCGGCGTCGCGACGGCAGGTTCCGGCGGGCCGCACGGGAAGGCGCGGCCGTGGATCTCGCACGCCGCCGACCAGTCGCCGTTCTCCTCCGCCCGGCGGCCCTCGGCCTTGCGGCGGAGCGCGGCCACCGCGCCCTCGCGGGCCGCGTCGGGTACGCCGGTGAGGAGGCTGAGGACCGCCGCCCAGTCGCCGCGCAGATCGGCGGCCACGCGCGCGCGTGCGTACAGGCGCCGGACGCCCACCTCGCCGTCCGCGTACGTGTCGGGCAGCCGCCCGAAACCGTCGATGACGCCGTTCCACTCGCCTCGCGCGTCGGCGGCGCGCCCGCGGGAGTACAGCACCTGGTCGGCCACGTCGAGCAGCTCGGACGGCAGCCCGGCGAACAGCGCGAGCGCGCCGTCCCACCGCTGCTCGGCCTGACACAGACGCGCACGGGAGTACGCGCACAGGTCACCGGCGTCGGCGGGCACGTGGTCCGGCGGACCGCTGGGCGCATCCGGGGCCCGGCCGCGGTTCGGGGCACCGCCTGTTGCGACCGTCGCTCTGTCGGCCGCTGCTCGCGCGCCGGGTACGGCGGGGCCGCGCGGCGCGCGTTCGCGGTCGGGTGGTCCGCCGTTCTGCGTTGACGGGTGGGGTGCGTCCGGTCGGTATGAGGCGTGCTCTTCGTCGGGCGGCATGCCGTTTTCGGTGGTCGCACGGGGTGTGCCCGGTGCGTCCGGCCTCCGTTGCCCGGCGGGGTCCGGTGTTCGCGTGCGGGGTACGGCGGGGCCGCGCGGTGCGCGTTCGTGGTCGGGTGGTCCGCCGGTGCCTGCCGAGGCGCCGACCGCGTCGGGTCCGCCCCGCACCCGCTCCCCGCCCGGTGCCGCAACGCCCACCTCTGCCCGCGCCCCGCCCCCGCCGTCCCCGGGCCGAAGCCCGTTCCCCTCGCTCCTCGGGGGCCCGGCGTCACCCGCGACGGCGCACCCGGCCGCCACCCCGCACTCCCCGAACGCCTCCGCCGCCGCGCTCCAGTCACCCGCGACAGCCGCCAACCGGCCCTCCGCGTAACGCCTCAGAGCCCGCACCTGCCGGAAGTCGGCAGGCAGCGGGGCCAGTTGAGTGAGTGCCGTCGGCCAGTCGCCCGCTTCCACGGCGGCCCGCGCCACCCCGTACACGCGGTGCCGCAGATCGCCGAGGAACGGTTCGGTGTCCCAGTCCCGCCCGGCCGCCGCCGCCAGATCCGTCAGCGCCTCGGTGAAGCGGCCCGCCTCGGCCGCGCACCGGCCGCGCGCGTACAAGAGGCGTACCGCACTGTCCAGGAAGCCGTCGGCCACCGCGTAGTCCTCCGCCGCCGCGCCCCACAGCTCCGCCGCCTCGGCCGCCCGTCCCGCGGCGTACCCCTGCCACGCACGGCAGCCGGGCCCGGCCTGCGCGAAGGCGTCCCGCGCCGCGGCCCACGCCCCGGCCTCCGCGGCCACCCGCCCCCGCGCGTACGCCCCCCGGGCCACCGCGTCGTCGAGCTCGGCGCAGGCGGCGTACGCGGACTCCGCGGCCCGCCAGTCCCCACTCGCCTCGGCGGCCCGCCCGCCCACATAGGTGCCCCAGGCCTTCGCCGTACCGTGGCCGGGGCGCAGCGCGAGGACGGCGGCGTACGCCCGGGCGGCCGTGCCCCAGTCGCCCGCCCGCCGCGCCCGCTCCGCGGACTCGCACGTCCGCGCCACATGCAGCTCGTCGCGCGCCACCGCGAGCCGCTCGGACACGTCCCGCAGCCCGCCGGGCCTGGTGGCGAGCACCTCCTCGTAACGACCGATGGCCGTCGTCCAGTCGGCCACCGCCTCGGCGGCCCGCGCCTCCTCGACCAGCGCGGCGACCCTGCTCAGCCCCTCGACCTCCGACGCGAGCGCCTCGGCCGCCGGGCCCGGCAGCCGCGACCGCACCACGGCGAGCTGCGCCCGCGCGCCCGCCGCGTCACGCTCCCCGGCGAGCAGCCCGCACAACTTCTCCAGCTCCGGCCAGGCCTGCTCGAAGGCCGCCTCGGCCCGCATGTACCGCTGCTCATCGGCGTAGATCTGGGTCGGCGTCCGCAGGATCCGCTGCACCTGCTCCCAGTGCCCGAGGTCGCGCTGGAAGCGGGCCGCGCCGATCAGGACGGCAGAGCCGACGTGGCCGACGGGGCTCTGGAAGGTCCGCAGCGCGTCCGCGCCCTCCCGCAGCGGATCCGCCACCGCGCCCGCCCCGAACTCGTCGTCCCGCACCTCGCGCGCCTTGAACAACCAGCCCTGCCTGCACCCCTCGTGCAGGAACAGCGCGGGCGTCGCCCACTCCACGGCCGTGTGCTCCGGCTGGTGGTAGATGCGCAGCCGCGCGGCGGCCATCGCCTCGTCGACGCTCTTGTTGGCCGCGATGCCCTTCAGCAGCTCGGGGCTGAACGCGCCCGCCGACACGTCACTGACCCGCCCCCGCATCGCCACCACGGCGGGCACACCGCCACCGATCAGGGCCTGCGCGATCCCGGAGAACGGCTCCAGGTGCGAACTGTCCGCCCCGGAGCAGAGGTTGAGCACTACGAGCCTGAGCCTGCGTGCGTTCAGCAGAGTCGCGCTGAGCAGATCCGCGGGCACCCGGTCGACGCCACCGCTCCCCGTCTCGAGCGCCACCACGCCCTTGCCGATCTCCTCGTCGTACGACCCGTGCGCGATCAGCAGCACGGCTGTCGGCAGCTCGGAGTGCGTGCCGAGCGCCGCGTCGAGACGTGCCCGTGTCGTCCGCTCCAACACCGTGAGTTGTACGGCCACTTCGGGAAGGTCCTGGCGGAGCGCGGCCACTTCTTCGGCTACCCGCAACGGGGCAAGGCCGCGGGGTGACGCGCAGGCCACCAGGAGGCGGATCACACTGGGCTCGTCCGTGGCTTCCGGCAGCCGCTGCGCCAGCGACCCTCCGGGGAGCGAACGGGCAAGTGAATGGCCGTAGTTGAGTGCGAGCGTCTGCTGCGGGCTGCCGGGCGGCGCGCACAGCGTCTCCAGGGGGAGGCCGCGCAGTTCGGGCGGCAGATCGAAGCGGATCCGCAGCCCGCGCGCCGGACGCATCCGCTGGGCCCGGTCGAACGCGGCCTCGACGCACGCGCCGACCCGGGCGCCTTGCTTGTCCGCGTCCGCGTCCTCTCCCTGTCCCAGTCCCTCTCCCCGTGTGCCGCCCCCCTCGGCGGCGTCCTTCGTCGCCGGTTCCCCGTCGTCGCCCCCGAACAGCAGCCGGAACACGCCGCGTCCCAGATCCCGCAGCTGGGGCACGGTGTGCTGCTCGCCCATCGGGCCGAGCCCGAGCTCCGCCGTGATCAGCCGGTCCCACTGCTCACGGAACGCCGCGGGCTCAGCGCCGACCGCGATCACCTCGGCTCCGCACGCCGGGCCGTTGGCGGCCAGCAGATAGCGGGCCGCGCCGACGCGGCGGACCCGGATGCGCAGTTCCTCGTAGGCGAGCACGGCCTCACTGCTCGCTCTCGTCGGGCTGCCACATGACGTGGTTGAGGTCGGCGACCGCGGCTTCCCGCTGCTCCTCGAGGTCGGGGTCGTCGGGGAAGTGGGCGAGGGCGGCGGTCAGTTGGTCGATGGCCTCGCGCAGGGTCGTCCGCGCGCCCGACAGGCTGCCGGAGGTCCAGCGGGTCGCGGCCAGGGAGCGGAGCACGATGCCGAGGCTGACCTGTGCGCGCAGGAGGTGCGGGTTGAAGGCGACGGAGCGGCGCAGGTCCGCGGCGGGCTGGTCGAACGACGCCTCTCCGTCGTTGGCCACGGAGATCCCGCGGTCGGCGAGGACGCGGGCCAACTGGCCTTCCAGGCGAGCCCGTTCGTTGGCGCCGATGACGGAGCGGGTCGCGTCGAGGGCGGCCACGGCGTGGCTGAGCCGGCCTTCGCGGTGCGCCGCGCGCGCCGCGCCGAGTGCCATGCCGACGATGGCGGACTGGGTCTCGCGGTACCGGTCGATCTCCCTGCTGTGCACCAGTGCGCGGCGCCAGTACGTGGCGGCCGCCGCGAAGTCCGGCCGGGCGGCGATCAGCGCGGCACGGCCCATGCGGAGGCGCGCCTCCAAGGCGAGGCCGCGCGCGTCGAGGGAGAGCCTGCGGTGTTTGTGGGGGAGTCCGGCGTAGCCGGGGTTCAACTCGTCGAAACGCGCGCAACCCGGTTCGCACACGGCGGCCGCCCCGGGACCGCCGCGCGCCCGGCAGTCGGGGCAGCGGAGCTCGCCGAGGGCTGCGAGGGCGTCGGCGGGCTTGTCGAGTCCCAACAGGATCTGGGCGAAGCCGAGTTCGGAGAAGGCGTAGGTGAGGGCGGCGGGAGAGGGCGCGGTGGCGGGCGGGTGCGCCGTATCCGTGGCGTACGCCGGGTTCGGGGGGTTCGTGGGGTTCGTGGGGTTCGTAGGTTTCGTGGGGTTCACCGGGTCCGCCGGGTCCGCTGCGTCCTGTGCCGCCGCGAAGGCGCCGAACTCCGCGGACTTGCCCAACTCCGCGATGCGCAGCGGCCCGCACACCAGCGGCACACCGCCGCGACCGGCGGACGGAAATCCGCCGACGGCCGCGAGCAGTTTCGCGGCGTCGGCCTCGCGCTGGAGCAGCGGCCCCGGCGCGACGCGCGTCCCGGCGTCGTCGTCACCCGGCATGCGGCGCACCAGCACCTCGTGCAGCCCGGCGCGCAGGACGGGCACGAGACCGGCGTCCACGGTGACGCCGTACCGCCGGGCGGCGGCACCGAGCACGTGCTCCCAGAACCGGTCGTCGTGCAGGAGCGAGGCCCAGGCGCCGACACATGACTCCCAGGATGAACTGCTGCCCTGTGAGGGAGAGTTGAGGAGGGCAAGGGCAAGAGCGTGGGTGGTTCGGTGATCGGTGGGGTCGTGCTGTACGGCTCGCCCGAGCAGGGAGACGGCAACGGCACGCCGTCGACTGTGCAGCAGGGCTACGGCGTACAGGGGGGCGTAGGGCCGGGCGGGGGTGTGGTGGGTGGTGGTGGGCTGGGGGGTGGCTTGTGGAGTGGCTTGGGGTGGTTGTGGGTCTGGGGTCGGGTGTGGGGCGTTGGCCGGTTGTGGGTCTGGGGTCGGGTGTGGGGCGTTGGCCGGTTGTGGGTCTGGGGTCGGGTGTGGGGCGTCGGCCGGTTGTGCGGGTTCACTCCCTCGTGGCGCGTCGGCCCCTGGCCGGGCTTCCGGCTGCCGCGCGGGGCCGCCTGGTTGCCGGGCTTCCGCCGCACCTGCGGTGCCGACCGGCTCCACGGCGTCGACGGCGGGCGGCGCGTCTCCGTCCCCCCGGCCGGTGTCCACCGCCCGCTCGGCGCCTACGCCCCCTCCGGGCCCGATCTCACGAGAGGCGCCGTGCGACTCCGCGCCCCCAGCGCTGCGGGGTGTGCCGCTCGACTCGCCGGCCTCGGCTCCCGGGGAGGCGCCGCGCGACTCCGCGCCCGCAGCGCCGCGAGGGCTGCCGCTCGACTCCCCGCCCCCGGTCCCCGGGGAGGCACCGCACACCTCCCCGCCCCCGGCCCGCCGCAGGTCACCGCCCGCAGAACCCACTTCAAGACGCCACGCCGCTTCAATCAGCTCCCCGGCCCGCTCCCATCCAGAACGGCCCGGCTCCCATCCAGGGCGGCCCCGCTCCCATCCAGAACGGCCCGGTTCCCATCCAGGGCGGCCCGGCTCCCGCCCCACCGGACCCTGTCGCCCACCCCTTCCTCCAAGCAAGCCACCGGAATCCGTCAGCGCGGTGAGCGCCGCCCGGCGCAGCCGCAGGGCCACCTCGCGCGCGGGGCGGTCCGACAGGGACGCGAGCACCCAGCGGGCCTCGTCGTCCAGCTGCCCGGCCCGGGTCGCGGCGCGCAGATCGCTCAGCGCGGAGTCCCGGTCGCCCGCGCGGGCCCGGACGTAGGCGCGCTGGACGAGGCTGCGGGGGTGCGGGACGGCGCAGGCGAGGGACGCGCTGAGGTGGCGTTCGGCCGCCGCGAGGTCCCCGCGGTGCGCCGCCGCGCAGCCCAGCCAGTGCAACGGACCCGCCGCCACGGGCCGCAGCGCGCGCGCCCGTTCGAATTCCGCCTCGGCGTCCTCGCCCTCCCCACGGGCGAGCCGCACCCGCCCCACACCGGTCCGGGCCCGCGCGGCGAGGCGCGCGCCACCGTCCCCCGCCGGAGGGTCACCATCCTCGGCGCCACCGCGAGCGCCCTCCTGTCCAGTGGCCGCCCCCTCCGCGGGCCCGCCCCCGGCATCGGGCGTCACCACCCCCGACACCACCGCCCCCGACGCCACCAGCGCCAGCGCCGCACCGAAGCGGCTCTCCGCCTCGGCGGTGTCGCCCCGTGCCAGAGCCGCCTCCCCGTCGACGCACGCCTCTTCGGCACGGGTCAGGTCCGTACTCGCGGTCCGCACAGTCACAGTCAGCCCCCGATCCGCGGCGGCCGGCCCGCCGCGTCCTCCTGCCGGCCGGTCAGCCGGCGACCTCGTCAGGGACCGAACGCCAGCGTCCCTGAGCCCGGTCGTAGTGCACGGGCCCGACCGCGAACCCGGTCAGGTCCAGCGCGACGAGCCGTTCGTACGCCTCGGCGGGCAGGTCGGGCTCCAGCACGACGTCGAGCCCGCTCGCCGCGTCCTGCAGCACGACCGGCCGCACCCCGCAGCGTCCGGCGCCGGGATCAGCGGGCGTCGCGGGCCGCGCAGTCCGGCGTACGACACCCCTGAACGATGCGTACGCGTCCTTGACCGCCTCCGCCCCGAGGCCGCTGAGGAACGCCTGCAGGGGCAGCGACGCCAGGACTATCCAGGGGATGTCGGCAGCCCCTCGGTGGTCGAGGGCGCGGCGGACCCGTACCGGCGGGGCGCCGAGTCCGTCGAACGCGGCGACCAGCTCCCGGCGCAGGTGCTCGGGGACCTCTTGGTCCAGGAGCAGCTCCGCTCGCAGCGGCGCATCGGTCATGGAGGTGCTTCCTTCCGGCGGCGTGCACGGCAGCCTAGAGGCGCGAGTCATGCGTACGCGGGGAAACCGGTGATTCAGCGCAGACTGGGCGGGCCCGCGCCGCTCCCCTGCCCCCGCACGCCCCCACCATTCGCGGCGCGCCCCCGATTCACGCGATGGTGCGATCATGTGCCCCTGCGCGGATGGTGGTTGAACGCCCCGGGTAGGGCCGGGCCATGACGCAGCCGTTCGAACTGCCGCACTTCTACATGCCGTACGTCGCGCGCCTGAACCCCCACCTGGAGGAGGCGCGGGCCCACTCCGCACAGTGGGCCCGTGGCATGGGCATGCTGGAGGGCTCCGGCATCTGGGAGCAGAGCGACCTCGACGCGCACGACTACGGCCTGTTGTGCGCGTACACCCACCCCGACTGCGACGGCCCCGCGCTGTCGTTGATCACCGACTGGTACGTGTGGGTGTTCTTCTTCGACGACCACTTCCTGGACATGTACAAACGCACGCCCGACCGGTCGGCGGGCAAGGCCCACCTGGACCGCCTGCCCCTTTTCATGCCGATGGACCTCTCGACCCCCGTGCCCGAGGCACGGAACCCCGTCGAGGCGGGCCTCGCCGACCTGTGGGCGCGCACGGTGCCCGCGATGTCCAAGGACTGGCGCCGCCGTTTCGCGGAGTCGACGGAGCACCTGCTGAACGAGTCGATGTGGGAGCTCTCCAACATCGACAAGGGGCGGATCGCCAACCCCGTGGAGTACATCGAGATGCGCCGCAAGGTGGGCGGCGCCCCCTGGTCGGCGGGTCTCATCGAGTACGCGACCGCCGAGGTGCCCGCCGCCGTCGCCGGTTCCAGGCCGCTGCGCGTCCTCATGGAGACGTTCGCCGACGGCGTCCACCTGCGGAACGACCTCTTCTCGTACCAGCGCGAGGTCCAGGACGAGGGCGAGCTGAGCAACGGCGTGCTCGTCCTTGAGACCTTCTTCGGCTGTACGACCCAGGAGGCCGCCGACACCGTCAACGACATCCTGACCTCACGGCTGCACCAGTTCGAGCACACGGCGCTCACCGAAGTACCCGCCCTCGCCCTGGAGAAGGGCCTCACCGCACCCGAGGCCGCGGCGGTCGCGGCGTACACGCAAGGTCTTGTGGACTGGCAGTCCGGCGGCCACGAATGGCACCTGCGCTCCAGCCGGTACATGAACGAGGGCGCGCTCGACGCCTCGCCGCTCGCGGGCCCCACCGGCATCGGTACCCGCGGTACCGATGTGGGCGCCCTGTTGTCGGCGGCCGGGGCGGAGCGGCTGCGCGCCTTCACGCACGTGCCGTTCCAGAAGGTGGGCCCTTCCCGGATCCCCGACCTCCACATGCCGTTCCGGCTGCGGCTCAATCCGGGCCTCGACGCCGCGCGGCGGCAGCTCACGGGCTGGTCGCACGCGATGGGAATCCTCGCGGAAGGCGTCTGGGACGAGGACAAGCTCGACGCCTACGACCTGCCGCTGTGCTCCGCGGGAATCGACCCCGACGGCACCCAGGAGGCCCTCGACCTCAGCTCGCAGTGGCTGGCCTGGGGCACCTACGGCGACGACTACTACCCGCTGGTCTTCGGCCACCGCCGCGATCTCGCCGCCGCGAAACTCTCCACGGAGCGCCTCGTCGCGTGCCTCACCCTGGAGGGCGAGCCCGTCCAGGCGCCCGTGAACGCCATGGAGCGCGGCCTCGTCGACCTCTGGGTGCGCACGACCCGCGACATGACCGCCGAGCAGCGGCAGTCGCTGCGGCAGGCCGTGACGGTCATGACGGAGAGCTGGGTGTGGGAGGTCTTCAACCAGCTGAACAACCGCATTCCCGACCCGGTCGACTACCTGGAGATGCGCCGCGCCACCTTCGGCTCCGATCTCACCATGAGCCTGTGCAGGATGGGCCACGGCCCTTCCGTACCGCCGGAGATCTACCGGAGCGGCCCGGTGCGGTCCCTGGAGAACGCCGCGATGGATTACAGCATGCTCGTGAACGACATCTTCTCATACCAGAAGGAGATCGAGTACGAGGGCGAGATCCACAACGGCATCCTGGTCGTGCAGAACTTCTTCGGCTGCGACTATCCGGCGGCACTGCGCGTCGTCCACGACCTGACGACGCAGCGCATGCGGCAGTTCGAGTTCGTCGCGGAGCGCGAATTCCCCGTGCTGTACGAGGACTTCGGCCTGTCGGCAGAGGCGCGGACGACCATGGACGGTTACGTCGAGGATCTGCGGAACTGGATGGCGGGCATCGTGAACTGGCACCGCGAATGCCGGCGTTACGGCGCGGACGACCTCGCCCGGCGCGCGCACGGCTTCGTGCCCGACCTGGCGCCGAGGGTGCCGGCGATCACCGGTCTGCGCTGACCCGCGAAGCGGCTGGCAGGAGCCCTTACGGGGACCCTGATGAGATCCCAGGCGAAAGCTCTGGAGGGAACCGACCGGAGGGCACCCTTCGAGTGGTTTCATCCGGAATGAAGGGTTCGCGGAACTTCGCCGGGGCGCCAGAAGTCTTCTTTGGTGAAGGCGGCTGCTGACCGGCCGCGCCACGGGGGATGAACACGGGGGTGTTCGATCGTGACCGACATCATTGAGCGCATCGCGGAAGAAGTGACGGGTGACGGAGCGGGGGAGAGGGCGTCAGGGGCGGACGAACTGGCGCCTTTCGTCGCCCCGTTGACCGCCCCGCCGGTGCTGCGGCCCGACTCCTCGGACGTACGCGAGGAGACGGAGATCGCGCTGCGGCCGACCTGGGTGCGCCTGCACCCGCAGCTGCCGCCCACTCTGATGTGGGGGTATGACGGCTCGGTGCCGGGCCCCACCATCGAGGTGCGGCGCGGGCAGCGGATCCGTGTCGCCTGGACCAACCGCATTCCGCACGGCGAGTTCCCCGTCACGGCCGTCGAGGCCTCGCCGGGCGACCCGCAGAAGGACCCGCCGCCCAGCACCGTGCCCGGCCGCGCGGGCGTCGAGCCGAACAAGGACGTGGCGGCCCTCCCCGCCTGGGCGGTGACTCATCTGCACGGCGCCAGGACCGGCGGCGGCAACGACGGCTGGGCGGACAACGCCGTGGGGTACGGCGACGCCCAGCTCTCCGAGTATCCGAACGACCACCGGGCGGTCCAGTGGTGGTACCACGACCACGCCATGAACATCACCCGGTGGAACGTGATGGCGGGCCTGTACGGCACCTACCTCGTCCGGGACGACGAGGAGGACGCCCTCCAACTCCCCTGCGGAGAGCGGGAGATCCCGCTGCTCATCGCCGACCGGAACCTCGACACGGACGAGGGCGACGGCCGGCTGAACGGCCGCCTCCTGCACAAGACCACCATCATCGACCCGAAGAACCCGGAGACCGGCAAGCCCGTCACGCTGCCCTTCACCGGCCCGTACACCACGGTCAACGGCCGCATCTGGCCGTACGCCGACGTGGACCCGGCCTGGTACCGCTTCCGTCTGGTCAACGCGTCGAACGCGCGCATCTACGACCTGGTCCTGATCGACGAGGACGACAACCCCGTGCGGGGCGTCCTCCACCAGATAGGCAGCGACGGCGGACTCCTGCCGCGCCCCGTGCCGGTCGACTTCGAAGGCGCACTGCCGACGCTCACCGTCGCGCCGGCCGAGCGCATGGACCTCCTCATCGACTTCCGGGAGCTGGCCGGGCAGCGACTGCGGCTGGTCAACAAGGGGCGCGCCCAGGCACCCGGAGTGCCCGACGTGGCGAACGACGTGCGCTATCCGCAGGTCATGGAGTTCCGGGTGGGGGAGGGCGGCGAACCGGACTCGTTCGAACTGCCGGAGATCCTCTCGGGCTCGTTCCGGCCGATCACGCACGACATTCAGCACGGGCACCGGCTGATCGTGCTGACCCCGCCCGCCACCAAGGGCGGCGGCGGACACCCGGAGATCTGGGAGATGGCCGCGGTCGACAAGCCGGGCGACATCCAGGTCCCGACCGAGGGGATCATCCAACTGCGGGATGCGGGCGGCAAGGTCACGACGTACCGCCGGATCGCCCGCACGTTCAACGACGGCCTCGGCATCACCATCGCCGAGGGCAGCCACGAACAGTGGACCTTCCTGAACCTCGCCGTGAACCCGCCCGTGACCCACCCCATGCACGTACACCTGGCGGACTTCCAGCTCCTCGGCCGGGACACGTACGACGTATCGGGCTTCGACGTCACGATCGGCGGCACCCGTGCCCCGGTCGCCGTCGACCCGCGGCGGCCGATCCCGCTGGCACCGAACGAGCGCGGCTGGAAGGACGTCTTCCGCGTTCCGGGCGGCCAGATGCTGCGCGTCATGGGCAAGTTCGAGGGGGCGTACGGCCGCTTCATGTACCACTGCCACTTCCTGGAGCACGAGGACATGGGGATGATGCGGCCCTTCGTGGTGATGCCGGAGGAGGCCATGAAGTTCGACCACGGCGCGGGCCATGGCGGTCACGGAGATCACGCGGCCTAGCAGGGACGCCCGCGTGCGTCCACCGCACGGAGCTGCTCCACGCGGGCGTGCTGCGCGGGTACTCGGTGGCCCTGGCCGCACAGCTGGACGTCACCCGTTCGTGAGGCGTCGCCGCCGGGTGACTGCGGGTAGAGCTGTGGCCGGAGGCGAGCCATGGATCAGACCGCGTTGCGTCCCAAGCCGATGCCGGGCAGGCAGCCCGGCCAGAAACCCGGCCGGAACCTGGTCCCGGACCCCGGCCGGAACCTGGTCCCGGACCCCGGCCAGAACCCCGGCCGGAACCTGGTCCCGGACCCCGGCCAGAACCCCGGCCGGAACCTGGTCCCGGACCCCGGCCAGAACCCGGTCCCGGACCCCGGAAGGCGTTCTGTGAAATGGCGGCCCGGGACGGGAAAGCAGCCCGAGAAGGGCCGTCGGCCGCATGCCGCCCGGCGCCGCGGGCGACGTCTGACGACCCTGCTGTTCGGGCTGCTGTGCGCGGTGGTCCTGGTGCTCTGCGGCGTCGGACTCGGCACGGTGAGCGCCACGGTCATCGGCATGAGCAAGCTCGCCGAGACGCAGAAGGCGGCGCGGGGCGCGGGTGCCTCCGCGCAAGACTCGGGTGCCGCCGTCCGAGACCTGGCTGCCCCCGCTCCGCGGCCCGGCGCACCCGTCCCGCAGCCCGGCGCCTCACCCCAGAAGCCCGGCGCTCCCGCCCCGACCGCGAAGCCACCCACATCCGCCGAACCGGGCCCGCACCCACCCGCGCCACGCACCAGGACGGCCACGACCGCCCCCACCGCTACCACCGCCACCCTCGGCATCGAGGCCGTCGACGCCCCCGGAGGAGAGGGGGCGCTCCTGGTCGGCGTGCACGTTCCCGGGCCCGGCCACACCGCGGGGCTGGTGCGCGGCGACACCCTGCTCGCCTTCGGCGGGACGCGCATCGGGTCGGCGGCCCGGCTCGCCTCCGTGATCGGCGCGGCGCGACCCGGCAGGGCGGTGGCCCTGACGGTGCGCCATGAGGGCGGCGGACGCCAGCTCCTGCCGGTCAGGCCGGGAGTCGTGACCTGAACGACCACCCACGCCTGTCTCTCAGCCCTCCCACGCCCGTCCACCAGCACCCCGGCAACACGCTCGCGAACGTCCATGGCGGGAGGCAAGATGCAGGCGTACCCAACAGGAGGTCTTCATGAGCACCGCGCCCGCGCCCGCGCCCGCCCCCTTCACCGCCGACGACTACAAGGCCCGTATGGAGCGTGCCGCCGCCACGGCCGCCGAGGCGGGCCTCGCCGGCCTCCTCGTGGCTCCGGGCCCCGACCTCGTGTGGCTCACCGGCTACCAGCCGACCGCGACGACCGAGCGCCTGACCGTCCTGGTGCTCGCGGCGGGACAGGACCCCGTACTCGTCGTGCCCACCCTGGAGGCGCCGGACGCCGCGCGCGCCGCCGGTGCGCCCGCGCTGACCCTGCGGGACTGGACCGACGGCAAGGACCCGTACGCCGTCACCGCCCCGCTCCTGGACGTGTCCGGCCGCTTCGGAGTGAGCGACAACGGCTGGGCGATGCATCTGCTCGGCTTCCAGAACGCGTTGCCCGACACCTCGTACGTGTCCCTCACCGAGGGGCTTCCGATGCTCCGTGCCGTCAAGGACGCGGCCGAGCTGGAGCGCCTCGCGGCGGCGGGCGCGGCGGCCGACGCGACGTACGAGGAGATCAAGAAGGTCCGGTTCGCGGGCCGCAGGGAAACGGACGTCGCCGCCGATCTCGCGGATCTGCTGCGGCAGTTCGGGCACTCCCAGGTCGACTTCACCGTCGTCGGTTCGGGCCCCAACGGCGCCAACCCGCACCATGAGGCGGGCGACCGCGTCATCGACCACGGCGACATGGTCGTCCTCGACTTCGGCGGCCTGCTGCACGGCTACGGCTCGGACACCTCCCGCACCGTCCACGTCGGCGAGCCGACCGCCGAGGAGCAGCGTGTCCACGACGTGGTGCGCGAGGCGCAGGCGGCGGGCTGCGCGGCGGTACGGCCCGGCGCCGCCTGCCAGGACATCGACCGTGCGGCCCGCGCCGTGATCACCGAGTTCGGCTACGGCGAGCGCTTCATCCACCGCACCGGGCACGGCATCGGCGTCACCACCCATGAACCGCCCTACATGATCGAGGGCGAGGAGCAGCCGCTCGTGCCGGGCATGTGCTTCTCCGTGGAGCCGGGCATCTATCTGCCCGGCCGCTTCGGAGTGCGCATCGAGGACATCGTCACGGTCACCGAGGAGGGCGGCCGACGGCTGAACACCACCGCCCGCGAGATGGCGATCGTCGACTAGGCGGCGACGGGGCGGGGCCAGATGACGATGTCCAGGACGGGCGCCCGACACTGCTGACCCAGGAATCCATCCGGGACCGCCTTGAGCGCTCGTCCTTACCTCTGCGGCTTTCGACGGTGGCCGCTCTGGCCCGGGCAGAAGCACTTCGCGCCGGGGCCACGCCAAGGCAAATCGCCTCCGAGATGTCCATGGCGGACTGAGGGTTGAGCCGTGTACGCCGACAGCTCGCCGACCGAGAACACGTACCGAACGTCGACTGCGCAGCGAGGCAGTCGCCGCGGCGATCACCGCCGATGCCTCAACCGGCATGACGTCGGTCCCACCAGGTCTACCTACTGAGCGGGAGTCGTTTCGCGGCAGAACGGTGTACGGCGCGAAGCTCCACGGCGCAGAGCTCCACGGCGCGCTTGGATACCCTCCGCCCTCGGTATTGCCCCAGTAACGGGTGTGGGACGTGCGTGCCCTATGCGGTGGCCAGGATCACGCACGATTCGGCGGGCAGCCGCACCACGCCGTCCACGCCGGGTGCGGCAATCGGCTCCCAGGCGGCGAGCACGCGCGCGTGGCGCCCGTCCAGCGGTACGACGGCGGGCTCCTTGCCGAGGTTCACCGCGATCCGCAGGTCTCCGCGCCGGTACGCGAACCAGCGGGCCTCCTCGTCGTAGGCGACCCGCACCGCCGCCAGGTCGGGGTCGGTCAGGTCGCCGCGGGTGCGCCGCAGGGTGATCAGCTCGCGGTACCAGGCGAGCACGCGCGCGTGGTGGCCCTCCGCGGGTTCGGACCAGTCGAGGCAGGAACGCTCCCGCGTGCCGTGGTCCTGCGGGTCGGGGATGTCCTCCTCGGCCCAGCCGTGTGCCGCGAACTCCCGCCGCCTGCCCCGGCGCACGGCATCCGCGAGCTCGGGGTCGGTGTGGTCGGTGAAGAACTGCCAGGGCGTCGAGGCGGCCCACTCCTCACCCATGAACAGCATCGGCGTGAAGGGGCCGGTGAGCATGAGAGTGGCCGCGCAGGCGAGCAGTCCCGGGGAGAGCGAGGCGGAGAGCCGGTCGCCCTGCGCGCGGTTGCCGACCTGGTCGTGGGTCTGCGTGTAGCCGAGGAAGCGGTACGCGGGCGTCCGTGCCCGGTCCACGGGGCGGCCGTGGGCGCGGCCGCGGAACGTCGAGTACGTCCCGTCGTGGAGGAACCCGCGGGTCATCGTCTTGGCGAGGGCGGCGAGCGGGGCCCTCGCGAAGTCCTCGTAGTACCCCTGCGCCTCACCGGTGAGCGCGGTGTGCAGCGCGTGGTGGAAGTCGTCGTTCCACTGCGCGTGCAGGCCGAGGCCACCGCTCGCGCGCGGGGTGATGGTCCGCGGGTCGTTGAGGTCGGACTCGGCGATCAGCGCCAGCGGCCTGCCGAGCTCGCCGGCCAGGGAGTCGACGGCAGTGGAGAGTTCCTCCAGGAAGTGCAGCGCGCGCGTGTCCCGCAGCGCGTGCACCGCGTCGAGCCGCAGACCGTCGATGCGGTAGTCGTCGAGCCAGGCGAGGGCGCTGCCGACGAGGTACGCGCGCACCTCGTCGGAGCCGGGCGCGTCCAGGTTGACCGCGGCGCCCCAGGGCGTCTGGTGCGTCTCGGTGAAGTAGGGGCCGAAGGCGGGCAGGTGGTTGCCGGACGGGCCGAGGTGGTTGTGGACGACGTCGAGGACGACGCCGAGCCCGTGCGCGTGCGCCGCGTCGACGAATCGTTTCAGCGCCTCGGGTCCGCCGTACGGCTCGTGCACCGCCCAGAGCGAGACCCCCTCGTAGCCCCAGCCGTACTTCCCCGGGAACGGGCACAGCGGCATCAGCTCCACATGCGTGACACCGAGCTCCGCGAGGTGCCCGAGCCGGTCCGCCGCCGCGTCAAGGGTGCCCTCGCGCGTGTACGTCCCCACGTGCAGCTCGTACAGGACGGCGTCCCGCACGTCGCGTCCCGCCCACGGCGTGCGCCACGCGTACCGGCCGTGGTCGACGACCGCACTGAGCCCGTCGGGCCCGTCCGGCTGGCGCCGCGAGCGCGGGTCGGGCAGGACCGGGCCCCCGTCCACCGCGAAGCCGTAACGCGTGCCGTCCTCGGCCGGCGCCTCGCCCGACCACCACCCCGCGCGGTCCGCGTCCCGCTCCAGCGCGCGCGAGGCCCCCGCACACTCCAGTACGACCCGCTCGGCCTCCGGCGCCCACACTTCGAACTTCACCGACGGTTCCCCTTCGTCCGCTGTCCGTCACACCGTGCGTCCCATGGTGCGTCAGAAACCGGCCGTGCGGAGGGAGAAGTGATCGATCGTGCCGCGTTCCTGCCCTTCTGGACACCCGGGGCGCAATTGGCCGACAATCTCCGGGTGACCTCCTCCTTTGAGTTCTCCACGTACCCCGCGCGGGTGACGGACGCCGAGCGCGACCGGGCGCTGGACGCACTCAAGGAGGGCGCGGCCGTCGGCAGGCTCTCGCACGACACGTTCCTGCGCCGCATGGAGCTCGTACTGGCCGCCCGCAGGCCCGACGAGCTGGCCGCGCTCACCGCCGACCTGCGGACCGAAGGGCGCTGGACGCGCCTGGTGCTCGGCGGCGTCGGCGCGGTCTCCGGGTTCACGATGAAGCTGCGCAGGGCCTGGCAGGCCGAGCGGCTGCCGAAGCTGCTGCTGCCGTCGCCCGACAGCCCCTACCCGCTGCGCATCGGCCGCGACCCCGCCAACGGCCTGCGGCTCAGCCACGACACGGTCTCCCGGGTCCACGCCGAACTGCGCCGCCAGGGCGGCATGTGGGTGCTGCGCGACCTCGGCTCGACCAACGGCACGTCCGTCAACGGCCGCAGGGTGACCGGCGCCGCCCTCGTCCAGGACGGCGACCTGGTCAGCTTCGGCCGGATGACCTTCCGCCTCGCCACGGGCTGACGCGCGCCGCCACGGTCACCCGCGGTCGTGGTCGGCCTCCACGCGCGCGTACCGGGCGGCGGCGACCGTCGTACGTGACTGGTGCTCCACCTGGTGCTCCAGGGGTACCCACCGGGCCCTGAACCGCTCGGCGAACGCCTCGCTCCACTGCGTCACCAGGCGTTCCAGGCGCGGCGCCGCCCGGTCGCCCGCCTCGTCGAGGACCCGCAGCAGCATCGCGGCCGCCCGCAGCGGCAGGCGCCTGCCGAAGGCGTCGACGCTCCCGATGTACGCCATGGACGTGCCCGCGGGCGGCAGCCGCCACCAGTCGTCGGCGAGGCCCGGCACCAGGGCGAGCGCCCAGCGCGCCGCCCGCAGCAGCGGCCCGTCGGCGCCCGGCAGCCGCGGCAGGGCCTCGCCGAGGACCTCCTCGACGAGCCGCGCGTCCCGCCGCAGCCGCCGCGCGAGCGCCCGCATCGCCCGCACCGGCGCCGGGTGCGCCGCCGGGTCGTCCACCAGATCGCTCGCCCACATCGGCACCTCGACGATCGCGGTACGCCCGCCGTACCGGTGGGTGCGGTGCCAGGTGGTGAGGCGGGCGTCCTCGGGCAGGCTCGGGTACGCGGCCGCCGCGCCGATGTCGGGCAGTACGTGGACGCCCGGCCCGGAGACGCGCCAGCCCGCCGCGTCGGACGCCCCGGTCTCCACCGGTATGCGCAGTTCCGCCGCCGACTTGGCGAACGGCTCGGCGAGGCCGGGGATGTCCTTCGTCAGCTGCACCCAGCTGCCGCCCAGATCGGTGCCGTGCAACGAGACCTGCAAGTAGGGCCGCAGTTCGTCGATGACGGCGGTCAGCGCGCGGGTCTCGGGCGGCAGCCGGTCGGGCGGCAGCACGGAGGGCGACCACTCGGGCTGCTCGGGGCCCGCGGGGCGGAAGAAGTGCCGGTGGTAGTCCAGGAGCGAGCGCGGGGCGGGCGTGCGGTGCAGGCTCGCGCCGTCCGGGTCCGCGCAGAGCAGGAAGTGCCAGGACGTGTCGGCGCGCAGCCGCGGATCGCGCAGGGTCAGCTCGGCGAGGTGCAGGAGCGTCGAGCCGCCCGCCGGTTCGTTGGCGTGCGCCCCCGCGACGACGAGGACCGCTCGGGCGCAGCGCCCCACCGACAGCAGGTGCAACGGCCGCCCCGCGCGCGAGGCACCCACTTCGCGCAGGGCGCTCAGTTCGGGACGATGGGCTGTCAACCGGCGTGCGGCCAGGATGATTTCAGGAACGCTGGGATAGTGCTGCACCGCCAGTTGGCCCCCCGTCCGGTCCACCACTGAGGCAATCGCAGTACGCCACGCCCCTTGGGACGTGTCAAGAACACGCACGGGGGGGCGGCGCCCCGCGCGGCCCCACCCGTACCGCCTGTGAGGCTCGCGCCGGGCGCCGTCCGGCAGCGGTCCCGGACCGCCCCGCGCGACCATTCGCCGCGCCGACGCCCAGGTCGGAGCCCGCGGGGCGCCGCACCAGCGCCTCACCCGCCCCCGGAACCCCCCCGGAAGTCGGCCGCCGAGCCGCCGTCCGTGCCCCTTCCGGAGCCCACCGCGGCGCCTGCGCCCGCCCTGGGCGCACGGCCCGCACAGGCGGCGGACCCGGCCCGGCCACGGCTCCCGGGACGCCGCACACGCCCCGCCCTGCTCGGCCCCGCCTCACCCGGCCTCACCCCGCCTCGCCTCGCCCGGCGTCGCCCCGCCTCGCCCGGCCCGTCCTCACCCCGCCCCGTCCTCAAATCCCGCCCCCGGCCTCGCCCGGTCTCGCCTTGCCCGGCCCCGGCCTCGCCCGGCGTCACCCCGCCCCGGCCCCGACCTCGCCTCACCCGGCCTCACCCCGCCTCGCCCGCCCCGTCCTCACCCCGCCCCGTCCTCAAATGCCGCCCCGGCCCCGGCCGGTCTCGCCTCGCCCGGCCCCGGCCTCGCCCGGCGTCACTCCGCCCCGGCCCCGGCCCCGTCTCGCCCCGCCCCGCCCGGCCCGGTCTCGCCCCGCCTCGTCCCGCTTCGCCCCGCCCCGGCCCCGTCTCGCCCCGCCCCGCCGAGAACGGTCCGCGCGCCCTGCGCTGAATCCCGGGCCGGTCAGGCGGTCAGGCCGATTCCCCACGCCTCCCAGACTCGCCCCGTCCGCCCTCGGCGACCCGCTCAAGGAGCGCCACCGGCGACGCCGCGAAAAGCTCCGCCACGCGCGCGTGCCCCTCGAACTCCCGCCCCGGGGCGAGCAGATCCGTCCACCGGCCCGCCGGGAGCGCCAGACGTGTATCCCGCCAGCCGCCCGCGTCGGCCAGGCGCAGGGAGAGGCGCGTCACCGCCGCCACGACCTCGCCGGAACGGGCGAACGACACGCAGTGCGCCGCGCCCGGCCCCTCGGCGGCCAGCGGCTCGTACGTCGCCGCGCCCCCGAACAGCTCCGGCCGCCCGCGCCGCAGCCGCAGCGCGGCCGCGGTGAGCGCGAGCTTCTCCTCCGCGAGGTCCACGCGCTCCGGCTCGGCGTCGAGCCGCTCAAGGACGTGCGGCTGGAAGTGCGCGGGCCGCCGGTTGTCCGGGTCGACCAGGGCGCGGTACTCGCTCTCCGTGCCCTGGTAGACGTCGGGCACTCCGGGCATCGTCAGGTGCAGGAGCGCCGCCCCGAGGACGGTCGCCCGTACATGGCCGGCCAGCTCCTGTGCGAAGGACGCCACCGTGTGCAGCGGCGGCCCGCAGGGGCCCGCCTCCACGAACGCCGCCACCGCCTTCTCGTACGCCTCGTCGGGCTCGGTCCAGCTGGTGTGCAGGCCCGCCTCGCGCACGTGCTTCAGGAGCGCGTCCCGCAGCCGCGTGTCGTAGGGGATGCCGAAGCCGACCGCCGTCTGCCAGGCGGCCCAGGCCAGCTGCGGATCGGGCGCGCAGGCGCCGCCCACGCGCGCGGTCTGCTCGGTCAGCTCGGTGACGAGGTCCGCCCACCGCTCGGGGCACTGGGACAGGACGGAGATGCCCGCCCGCACATCGGCGCTGCGCTTGGTGTCATGGGTCGTCAGGACCGTGCCCGAGTAGGGCCAGTCGCGCTGCACGCGCGCGCAGTACGCGTGGAACTCCTCCACGGGCACCGCGGGACGCTCGGGCGCGCCGCCCACCTCCGCCGCCGAAAGGAGCGGCGCGTGCCGGTAGAACGCGGTGTCCTCGACGGCCTTGGCGCGCAGTGCGGACGACGTCTGCGCGAACCGCGCGCGGAACTCCGCCACCGCCGCCCGCACCTTCGGGTCCCGCTCCGTGCGCGCCCGCCCCAGCGCCAGGTCCCGTACGACGTCGACCGCGGCGGCCTCCTCGGGCACGCCGAAGGCGGCCCTGGCCTCGTCGGCCGCGCCCTCGGTGAGGACCGTCTCCGGGGCGTCGCCCCCGCGGACGTAGGGCCGGTAGACGGGGAGCCGCACGAGCAGCTCCCTGAGCGCGGTGCGCAGCGCCCACGGTGCGTGATCGCGCAAGGAGGGCTCCGCCGCGCAGATCCCGGCCGCCACCCGGGTGAGGCGGTCGACCTCGGCGGCCAGTTCGTGCGTGACGACCTTGTACGCGGCGCGGCGTACCGTGGCGTCCCAGTCACCGCCCCGGTCCGCGGGCGGCGCCGCGAAGCGCCGGTACTGGCCGAGCAGCTCACCGGCGCCCGCCGGGTCGGTGAAGACGCCGTCGATGTGGCGCAGCGCGTCGTAGCCGGTGGTGCCGGCCACGGGCCAGGCGGCGGGGAGGTGTTCGCCGTCGGCGAGGATCTTCTCCACCACCGTCCAGCGGCCGCCGGTCGCCTCGTGCAGCTTCTGGAGGTACGCGCCCGGGTCCGCGAGGCCGTCGGGGTGGTCGATCCGCAGGCCCTCGACGACGCCCTCGCGGAGCAGCTGCAGAATCTTCCGGTGGGTCGCGTCGAAGACGTCCGGGTCCTCGACGCGCACGCCGATGAGATCGGAGATGGTGAAGAAGCGCCGGTAGTTGAGCTCCGTGCGGGCAAGGCGCCACCAGGCCAGGCGGTACCACTGCGCGTCCAGGAGCTCGGGAAGCGGCAGCCGCGCGGTGCCCTCCCGGAGGGGGAACGCGTGTTCGTGGTAGCGAAGGACATCGCCGTCGACCCGGAGCTGCCCGAGCTCGTCGCCGAGCCTGCCCCCGAGGAAGGGCAGCAGGACACGCCCGCCGCCCGCCTCCCAGTCGATGTCGAACCAGCCCGCGTACGGCGACCCGGGGCCCTCGCGCAGCACCTCCCACAGCGCGTGGTTGTGGCGCGGCGCCGCCGCCATGTGGTTCGGCACGATGTCCACGACCAGACCGAGCCCGGCCGCGCGGGCGGCGCGCGACAAGGCCCGCAACCCCTCCTCGCCGCCCAGTTCATCGCGCACGCGCGCGTGGTCCACGACGTCGTAGCCGTGGGTCGACCCGGGGACCGCCTCGAGCACCGGCGACAGATGCAGGTGAGAGACGCCCAGTGAGGCCAGATGGGGGACGGCCTCCTCGGCGGCGGCGAAGGGGAAGTCCGGCTGCAGCTGCAGCCGGTAGGTGGCGGTGGGCGGCGGGACCGCGGGTCCGGGGCGCTCCGGCGTCATGCGCGTCATGTGAACGTACGTACCCCCCTCGGCGGCTTTCGTGTCATTGACTCATGCGTGCCCACGCCACCGCGTCGTTAGCTTCGGACGATGGCTCAGAACACGCGGGACGCGTACCGCACCGTGCTCCGGACGACCGGGGTCCTGCTCCCCGTCGTCTCGTTCCTCGGCAGGCTGCCCGTGGCCATGATCCAGTTCGGCAGCGTGCTCCTGGTGGCCGAGACCAGCGGGTCGCTGGCCACCGGCGGAATCGTCGCCTGCGCGCTCGCGCTGGGCCAGGTGGCCCTGGGGCCGTACGTCGGACGCCTCGCGGACCGGCGCGGCCAGCGCCCCGTGGTGCTCGCCTTCTCGCTCCTCAACGCCGTGGCGATCACGGCCTACACCCTGGGCGCCGTCGCGGGGCTGCCGACGCCCGCCCTCGTCGCCCTGGGCGTCCTTACGGGCGCCACGATCCCGGGCATCGGCCCGCTGGCCCGGGCGAGGGTGGTCCCGCTGATCCGGGCGGCGGGCGGCGACGACCGGCTCGTGGGCACCGTGCTGTCCCTGGAGAGCACCATGGACGAGCTGTCCTTCGTGCTCGGCCCCGCTTTGGTGGGGCTCGCCTCCGTGGCGGGCCATCCGGAGTACGCGTTCGGGGCGGCCGCGCTCCTTGTCGCCGGATGCGGCACGGCCTTCGCGCTGCACCCTACGGGCCGGACCACCGGGGCGGACACCACGGGCACAGCGGACACCACGGACACCACGGGCACAGCGGACACCGCGGACACCGGGGGACACACGCGCACACGCGCGCGTGGCGCGCGTCCGCGGCTGCCACGCCCGGTGTACGTGGTGCGGGTTGGGCTGCTCTTCCTGGGAGTGCTGCTCGGCGCCTGCGGGGCGGGCATCACCGCGCTCACGAAGGAGTTGGGGCAGCCGGGGCAGGCCGGGCTCGTGTACGCGGCGATGGGGGTCATGAGCGCCGTGGTGGGGGTCTCCATGGCCGCGGTGCCCGAGCGGTTCGGGCTGCCGGCGCGCTGGCGCGTGGCAACGGCCGCCGCGACGCTCCTTTCGCTGCCCCTGGTGTGGACCGACAGCCTGTTGGGCCTCTACGCGGTGGTCACCCTCTTCGGCGCGGTCTACGCCCCGAACCTCATCACGGGCTTCGCGCTGACCGAGCGCGCCGTGCCGCCGCAGCGGCTCGCCGAGGGCATGACCTTCGCGGCGAGCGCCTTCGTCGGCGGGCAGGCGGTGACGCTTGCGGTGGCGGGGCGCCTCGCGGAGTCGCACGGCGCGGGGGCGGCGTTCGCCCTCGGCAGCGCGGCCGCGGTGGCGGCGTTCGCGGTGGCCCTGATCGCCCGCCACGAACCGCCCCACCACGGACAGCCCCCCGCCGACACCGCCCGCCACGAACCGCCCCACCACCGACGGCCCCCCGCCGACGCCTCCGCTCAGCCGCCCCGCGCCGCCGTCACGCCGGACGCTGCAGCACCATGAGGCTCCGGTCCGCAAGCGTGAGCCGGTCGCCTGCCCGCACCTTCGGTCCGCCGTCCGACGGCACCCCGTCCTCCAGGGCCGTGTCGATCACCATCTGCCACTGCCTGCCGTGGTTGACCGGCACCACGAACTCCGTCGGTTCCGGCGCCGCGTTGAACATCAGCAGGAACGAGTCGTCCGCGATCCGCTCACCGCGCGGCCCCGGCTCGGAAATGGCGTTGCCGTTCATGAACACGCTCAGCGCCCGCGTCTGCGAGGCGTCCCAGTCGCTCTGCTCCATCTCCGCGCCCTCGGGCGTGAACCAGGCGATGTCGGACAGCTCGTCGCGCGTGCCCTGGACCGGGCGGCCGTGGAAGAACCGGCGCCTGCGGAAGACCGGGTGGTCGCGCCGCAGCATCGCCATCGTCCGGGTGAAGGCGAGCAGGGAGTTCTCGCCGTCCGGCCAGCGCACCCACGCCAGTTCGTTGTCCTGGCAGTACGCGTTGTTGTTGCCGCCCTGGGTGCGCGCGAACTCGTCGCCGTGGCTGAGCATCGGCACGCCCTGGGACAGCATCAGGGTGGCGATGAAGTTCCGCATCTGGCGCGCGCGCAGGGCGAGGACGCCCTCGTCCTCCGTCTCGCCCTCCGCGCCGCAGTTCCAGGAGCGGTTGTGGCTCTCGCCGTCCTGGTTGTTCTCGCCGTTGGCCTCGTTGTGCTTGTCGTTGTACGCGACGAGGTCGTGCAGCGTGAACCCGTCGTGGCAGGTGGTGAAGTTGATCGACGCGAGCGGGCGCCGGCCGTCGTCCTGGTAGAGGTCGGACGAGCCGGTGAGCCGGGACGCGAACTCCGCGAGGGTGCGCGGCTCGCCCCGCCACAGATCGCGCACCGTGTCGCGGTACATGCCGTTCCACTCGGTCCACAGCGGCGGGAAGTTGCCCACCTGGTAGCCGCCCTCGCCGACGTCCCAGGGCTCGGCGATCAGCTTCACCTGGCTGACCACCGGGTCCTGCTGCACGAGGTCGAAGAACGACGAGAGCCGGTCCACCTCGTGGAACTGGCGCGCGAGCGTCGCCGCGAGATCGAAGCGGAACCCGTCCACATGCATGTCCGTGACCCAGTGCCGCAGCGAATCCATGATCATCTGAAGGACGTGCGGCGAGCGCATCAGCAGGGAGTTGCCGGTCCCCGTGGTGTCCATGTAGTAGCGGGGATCGTCCATGAGGCGGTAGTACGAGGCGTTGTCGAGGCCCTTGAAGGAGAGCGTGGGGCCCAGGTGGTTGCCTTCGGCCGTGTGGTTGTAGACGACGTCGAGGATCACCTCGATGTCCGCCTCGTGCAGCGCCTTCACGGCCTGCTTGAACTCCAGGACCTGCTCGCCGCGGTCGCCCCACGAGGCGTACGCGTTGTGCGGGGCGAAGAAGCCGATGGTGTTGTAGCCCCAGTAGTTGTTCAGGCCCATGTCCACCAGGCGGTGGTCGTTCACGAACTGGTGGACCGGCATCAGCTCCAGCGCCGTCACGCCGAGTCCGGTGAGGTGCTCGATGATCGCCGGGTGCCCGAGCGCCGCGTAAGAGCCGCGCAGTTCGTCCGGAAGGTCCGGGTGCAGCATCGTCAGGCCCTTCACATGGGCCTCGTAGATCACCGTCTCGTGGTACGGCGTGCGCGGCGGGCGGTCGTCGCCCCAGTCGAAGTACGGATTGACCACCACCGAGGTCATCATCTGCGGCGCCGAGTCCAGGTCGTTGCGCGCGTCGGGCCTGTCGAAGTGGTAGCCGTACACCTCCTCGCCCCAGTCGATGCGCCCGCTGACCGCGCGCGCGTACGGATCGAGCAGCAGCTTCGCGGAGTTGCAGCGGTGCCCCTGCTCCGGTGCGTAGGGGCCGTGCACCCGGAAGCCGTACCGCTGTCCCGGCATGATGCCGGGCAGATACGCGTGCCGCACAAACGCGTCGGACTCACGCAGCTCGATGGCTGTCTCCGCGCCGTCGTCGTGCAGCAGACACAGCTCCACACGCTCTGCGGTCTCGGAGAAGACCGCGAAATTCGTACCGGCTCCGTCATACGTGGCACCTAAGGGATACGCCTGCCCAGGCCAGACCTGCATGTATACGACTCTTCCACTCACGCCCCCTCGAGTCGGGGCCACTTTGGCCAGAGTCTGCCCGAAAGTGGGGCAACCACCCCGCAGTTGAGCCCGTCTAACCGATCGACCACATACTCGGCATGCCCACCAGAGGGGTGCCAGGGGAGTAGGGGGAGTAAGTGCGAGAAACAGTCAGACGCCATCTCGGGAAGGTGGTGGCGGGCGCGGCGGTAGCGGCGGCCGCCACCGCTGTGCTGGTGGGCGTCGCTCTGCCGGGATCGGGGGCGGGCGGCTCGGGGGACCGCCAGGCCAACGCGGCAGCGGCGGACCAGGACGCCATCGCGAAGGACGGCGTCGTGGAGGCCGCGCCCGAGGAGGGCTCGGCGGGCATAGGCAGCGACCCGCTGACCGACGACGAGATGGCACGCGTCGAGAAGGCCTCGGAATCGGGCCAACTGCGCACCAGCGCCCGCGACGTCGAGGGGGACCGCGGCCCGCAGCTGCTGTCCACGAACCTCAGCGAGCCGGAGCCCGGCGACAGCGGGGCCGCACCGCCGCGCCGCGCCGAAGTCGTCTACTACGACTACAAGAAGGACGCCGTCATCACCAAGACGGTCGATGTGAAGACCGGCAAGGTGACGGGGACGACCACCACTGAGAACGTACAGCCGCCGCCCAGCCGGGAAGAGCTCACCGAGGGCGCGAAGCTGCTGATCGCCGACCAGCTCGGCAACGGCCTGAAGAAGGACTTCCAGCACGCCACGGGCAAGGCGCTGACCGGCCCCGGGCAGCTGGAGCTGAGCGGCATGGTCTTCCGCAAGGAGACCGTGAAGCACGTGCCGTCCGACCTCGCCGAGTGCGGCAAGCACCGGTGTCTGCAGGTCATCACCAAGGTCAAGAGCGGCCCGTGGATCGACACCCGGTCCCTCGTCGTCGACCTGAGCACCCGCACCGTGGACCGGCTCGGCTGAGACGCGCCGCCCACGCACGACACCACACGCCACCTTCTCCTCGCACGAGGGAGTCCACTTCGCAATGCACGTCAACAGAGCTTCGCGCGCCCGCAAACGGGTCACCATGGCCCTCGCGGTCCCCGCGCTCCTCGGCGGCGCCATGACCGTCGCCTCATCACCCGCATCGGCCGCGCCCCAGGCGCCGTCCGCCGCGCCCGCCGCGGCGGCCGACTGCAGTGACGCCTACAAGATCGAGCAGACCGTCGACGGCGGCACGACCTGGCGCATGTGCTGGCACTACAACACGCTCTCCGGCCTGATACTCGACAAGATCAGCTACCAGCCGAAGGGCGAGCCGAAGCCCATACCCGTCCTGACCAGCGCCCGGCTCGCCCAGGTGCACGTCCCCTACGACGACGGCAAGGCCGAGTACAACGACGTCACGGGGACCGACTTCGGCCAGGCCCTGCAGAACCTCAAGGCCGGCGAGTGTCCCGGCGGCACCATCAAGACCGTCAAGGTGCCGCACCGGGGCGACGTGAAGGGCCTGTGCACCACCACGCGCGCGCGTGGGCACGCCTACCGCCTCAACGACGACCAGTCCACCGGCGGCACCGGCAAGGTCTACACCGCCCAGGCCAAGGACCTGCTCGTCTACACGGTGAACAAGGCCTCCTGGTACGAGTACATCACCGAGTGGCGGTTCTCCTCGGACGGCACCATCACGTCCAACGTCGGCGCGACCGGCAGCCTCTCGCCGTACGACTACGACGGCGGCGACGACCGCGGCTGGCCGATAGGCAAGGGCGACCAGGCCAAGGCCGAGAGCCACGCCCACAACGTCTTCTGGCGGCTCAACTTCGGCCTGGACGGCTCTCCGAAGTCCAGGGTCGAGCAGTACGACTCCACGGTCACCCCGCCCACCGGCGACGGCAGCCCCACCACGAAGACCACCCGCACCAAGGTCACCAAGGAGCTCGCCGGTGACCGCAAGGACATGCGCTGGTGGCGTGTGGTCAGCAACACCGGCAAGAACAAGGACGGCCACCCGCGCTCGTACGAGATCGTGCCGGGACCCAGCAACAAGCACGCAGGGCGGCCCTTCACCAAGCACGACGTGTACTTCACCCAGTACAAGGCGTGCGAGCAGTACGCGAGCGACAATCCGAGCTGTGGCAACGGCGTGCCGACCAGCGTCGACAAGTGGGTGAACGGCCAGACCCTGGACCACCCCGTCACCTGGGTGCACATCGGCTTCCACCACATCGCGCGCGACGAGGACCAGCAGCCGATGCCGGTCCACTGGCAGGGCTTCTCGCTGGCCGCGCGCGACGTCACCGCTATGAGCCCGCTCACTCCGCAGGATCTCGCGAACCAGAACGGCCAGCCGCCGATGGGCGGTTGAGAATCCACCCTGCCCATCGGGCTGCACCGCCCGCCGCTCCCGGAGTACCCTTCCTTGATCGTTGACCGGGGGAGTGTTCGGGGGCGGAAGGCGGTGCGCGGGTGAGCTCGGGTGGTCGGGAGCTGACCCCTGGTGACGAGGGTCACGAGGGGGGCTCCGCGGACGTACCTCCCGGAGCGGTGTCTCTGGCACGGCCGATGGAGATGGGATCTCAGATCGGACCCGAACTGGACTGGGATGCCGACGCCTGGCGCGAGGTCCGTACGCGCGCACAGCGTGCCGGGCGGGCCTACATCTGGCTGAATCTGGTGGAGCAGCGGCTGCGCGCGGTCGTGGCCGCTGTTCTGCGTCCGGTCTACGAGCCGGTCCACGCCGACGACTGGGTGGTGGCCGCCGCGGGGCCCGCGGGTCAGGAGTGGGTCCAGCGGGCCGTCGCCGTACGCGAGGTGAGCCGCCGCAAGGGCTATCTGCTCGACCCGGCCGACGACAACGTCCTCAGCTTCCTCACGCTCCCGCAGCTGCGGGAGCTGATGGTGCAGCACTGGCCGTGCTTCGAGCCCTACCTGGACGACCGGCGCGACGTCGAGCTGGCCCTGGACGAGCTGGAGGTCACCCGGAACGTCGTCTCCCGCAACCGCGCCCTCTCCGAGGCGGTCCTCGCCCAGGCCGAACGGGCCTCGGCCAGACTCCTCGACATACTCGGCGCGGGCACCGACACGCCTTCCGCGCGGCGCCTTCCCGTCGACGCCGTCGAGGACCTGGTCGGCGACCGGTACGCGGACGTGGTCGGCGTGCACCCGGACCGGGTGCGGCTCCTGCGGCAGTTCCCCGCCGAGGACATCTTCGGCGGCGCCCGCCGCCTCGACGCGATCGGCATAGGCCTCAACCTCCTGGTGCAGAACTTCTCGGGGCGGCGCCTGGTGCGGCTCGCGGAGTCCGGCTGCCGGGTGCGCCTGCTCTTCATCAACCCGGCGAGCAGCGCGGTCAAGCGCCGGGAGCGGGAACTGGGCCTGAAGAAGGGCGAGTTGAGCCGCGCCGTCGAGACGAACATCCTGCACATGCGCCGGGTCAGGGCGCGCCTTCGTGACCCGGGCGCCTTCGAGATCCAGGTCTTCGACGAGACCCCGCGCTTCACCGCGTACCTGGTCGACGGGGACGGCGCGGACGGTATCGCCGTCATCCAGTCCTATCTGCGCGGGACCCGGGGCATGGAGGCGCCGGTGCTCGTGCTGCGCGGCGGCAGCCGGGTGGTGAAGTCGGGCGATCCGGGCGAGGGCGGTCTTTTCGTGACGTATCGCGAGGAGTTCGAGCTGGCCTGGGCGGACTCGCGGCCGGTGTCGTGACCTCCCCGCCGGGGCGAAGCGGAACGCGGCCCTCGGATTGTCAGTGGCGCATGCGATCGTGGTGGCCACTGGGGGAAAGCACCACGAAGAAGAGGGGGCGGCCATGGGCTGGCACCGGGAGCTGCTGATCGGTTTCGACCTGGAGACCACGGGGACGGACCCGAGCGAGGCACGCATCGTCACCGCCGCGGTGATAGAGGTCAAGGACGGCGAGACACTGGGCCACCGCACCTGGCTGGCGGACCCGGGCGTGCCGATCCCGGCCGACGCGGTCGCCGTGCACGGCATCACGGAAGAACGGGCGGCGGCCGAGGGCAGGCCCGCCGCCGAGGTGGCGAACGCGCTCGCGGACGTCCTCACCTCGTACTGGCAGGCGGGCGTCCCGGTCGTCGCGTACAACGCGGTCTTCGACCTGAGCCTGCTCTCCGCGGAACTGCGCAGGCACGGCCTGCCGTCCCTGCGCGACCGCCTCGGCGGCAGCGACCCGGCCCCCGTCATCGATCCCTACACGATCGACCGCTCAGTGGACCGCTACCGCAGGGGCAAGCGGAACCTGGAGGCGGTCTGCACGGAGTACGGCGTGGTCCTGGAGTCCGCCCATGACGCAGCGGCCGACGCCCAGGCGGCGGCCCGCCTCGCCGGCGCGATAGCCGACCGCCACCCGAAGGTCGCCTCGCTCGGCCCGGCGGAACTGCACCGCCGCCAGATCGAGTGGTACGCGGCCTGGGCGGCGGACTTCCAGAACTTCCTGCGGAAGAAGGGGAACGAGGACGCGGTGGTGGACGGCCTCTGGCCGCTGCGCGACTAGGCTGCGCGACCGGACCGCGGGCGCCTGAAGGGGTTCGAGGGAGCCGCTCAGAACGGGTACCAGCGGACCGTCGTGTCGCCGTCCCGCAGGGACGCCACCCGGCGCCGGAACTCGGCCAGCGCCTTCGGGTTGGCCGGCGCGTGCTGCGCGACCCACGCGCAGCTGGCCGTCTCCCGGGCGCCCCGCAGCACCGCACACCCCTCCCACTCCCGCACGTCCCACCCGTAGACCGACACGAACCCGTCGTATGCCTGTGCGGAGAGCCCGTAGCGGTCGTGGGAGAGCGCCATGACGACCAGGTCGTGCTCCCGCAGATCGGCCGAGAAGGTCTCCAGGTCCGCGAGGACCGGGCCGTCCGGACCGATCAGGACGTTGCGGGGCAGCGCGTCACCATGGATGGGGCCCGGCGCCAGGCGCGGGGTCAGCGCGGCGGCGGCTGCCGCGAAGCCGTCCCTGCGCGCCCGCAGATAGTCCGCGTCGGCCGGATCGACCGCGTCACCCGCGAGCCGCAGCCACCGTTCCACGCCGCCGAGCAGTTCCCGGCGCGGGAGCTCGAAGGAGGGCGAGTCCAGTTCGTGCACGAGACGGAGCAGCGCCGCGAGGTCACGCGGCTCGGCGGGGCGCACGGCCTCGGGGAGCCGGTGCCAGAGCGTCACCGGATGCCCGTCCACCAGCCGGGCCTCGGCCTCGGCGGGCCGCACGGCGGGGACGCCCGCCTGCTCCAGCCATCCGGCGACCGCCAGCTCGCGCCGCGCCCGCGCGAGGAGTTCGGGGTCGGCGCGGCCGACCTTGACGACCAGGGCGCCGAGGGCGAACACCGCGTTCTCGCCGAGGGCGAGCAGCCGTGCCCCGCCCACCGGAACCGCCAGACCCGTCGCCTCCAGTACGTCCCGCGCCCGCGCCTCGTCCATCCGTGCCTCCCGCACCCGTTGCCCCGTTCGCCGGACAGTCTCGCATTCGCACAGGCCAACCGATGTGCGCGGGCGCCCGGCTGCTTGACGTATCAAGATCACATCAGCACGATGACGGAGGCCGCGCGGGCGGTCGAACGCCGGCCGAGCCGCCCGAAGGAGCCGATTTCCGTGACATTGGCGACCGCGACCGCGACGAAGCGGTCAGCGAGAGGCACACCGGGCAGCGGGTCCGCGGACCACGGCGCGTGGTTCCTGGTGCTGCCCGCGCTGATCCCGATCCTCGTCCTCAGCGTAGGGCCGCTCCTCTACGGCATCGCGCTCGCCTTCACCGACTCCCAGTCGGGCCGCACCGAGCCCACGCAGTGGATCGGCGCCCTCAACTTCCAGGACCTGCTGCACGACACGCTCTTCTGGGACTCGTTCCGGATCGGCCTGCTGTGGGCGTTCGGCGTCACCGTGCCGCAGTTCTTCCTCGCCCTCGGCCTCGCCCTCCTGCTCAACCAGCCGCTGCGTCTGCGCTGGCTCGCGCGGGCGCTGGCGATCATCCCGTGGGCGATGCCCGAGGTGGTCGTCGGCATCATGTGGCGGCTCGTCTACCACCCGGACGCGGGCGTCCTCAACGAGACGCTCACCGACCTCGGCCTCGGGGACGGCAAGGACTGGCTGACCGGCACGGGCACCGCGCTCCTCGCCGTGGTCGTCGTCGGGATCTGGGCCGGCATGCCGCAGACCACCGTCGCCCTCCTCGCCGGACTCCAGAACACCCCGCGCGAACTGCACGAGGCCGCCGCGATGGACGGCGCGGGCGCCTGGCGCCGCTTCCGCACCGTCACCTGGCCGGCCATCAAGCCGGTCGCGCTCGCCATCACGGCGCTCAACTTCATCTGGAACTTCAACTCGTTCGCCCTGGTCTACGTCCTCACCCAGGGCGGCCCCGGCGGCCGCACCCGGCTGCCCATGCTCTTCGCCTACGAAGAGGCCTTCCGCTACGGCCAGTTCGGGTACGCGGCGGCCATGGGCTGCGTCATGGTCGCGGTGATCTCGGTGATCCTCGCCGTCCACCTCGTGGGCCGCCTGAAGGGGGACGAGGAGTCATGATGCGCACGAAGAGGACCACGCGCGCCGCGCAGTACACGGCGCTCGCCGCCTATCTCGTCTTCCTCGCCTTCCCGTTCCTCTGGCTGATCTCCACGGCCTTCAAGCCCACCCGGGAACTGGGCAGCCTGCACCCCACCTGGATCCCGAAGGACCCGACGCTGGACAACTTCCGGCAGGCCTTCGACGAGCAGCCCCTCCTGCGGGCCGCGGGCAACTCGCTGATCGCGGCGCTCAGCGCGGCCCTGATCGCGGTCGTCATCGCGACCCCCATGGCGTACGTCATGGCCAGGCACCGCAACCGCCTGGCGAAGGCGGCGACGGGCTGGGTGGTGATCAGCCAGGCGTTCCCGTTCGTCCTCATCATCATCCCGCTCTTCCTGGTCCTGAAGAACCTCCACCTGATCAACTCTCTGCTCGGCCTGATCCTGGTGTACGTGGTGTGGTCGCTGCCGTTCGCGCTGTGGATGCTCGTCGGGTACGTCCGCGCGGTCCCCGCCGAGCTGGAGGAGGCCGCGGCGGTGGACGGCGCGAGCAAGGCGCGCACCTTCGTCTCGGTCGTCGCGCCGCTGCTCGCGCCCGGCATCGTGGCCACGGCGATGTTCGCCTTCATCACCGCGTGGAACGAGTTCTTCTTCGCGCTCGTCCTGCTCAAGACCCCGGAGAAGCAGACCTTGCCGGTCATCCTCAACCGCTTCATCGGCACGGAGGGCGTCGCCGACCTCGGGCCGCTCGCCGCCGCCGCGTTCCTCGCGACCATCCCCTCGCTGGTCATCTTCGCGATCATCCAGAAGCGGATCACCGGCGGCATGCTGGCCGGGGCGGTGAAGGCCTGATGCGCCGCCCGCGCCCGCGCCTCCGCCCGCGTCTGCTGACCGCGGCCGCCGCCACGGCCGCGCTCGCCCTGCTGCTGGGCGGTTGCAGCGGCGACTCCGGCGACGACGACGGGAAGATCACCCTCCAGTTCCAGTCCCTCGCCTGGCAGAAGGAGTCCGTCGACGCCAACAAGGCGCTGGTCGAGGAGTGGAACGCCACCCACCCGGACGTCAAGGTCGAGTTCGTCCAGGGCAGCTGGGACAGCGTCCACGACCAGCTGCTCACCTCCTTCGAGGGCGGCGAGGCGCCGGACATCATCCACGACGCGTCGGACGACCTCGCCGACTTCGCGTACGGCGGGTATCTCGCGGACATCGGCGAACTGCTCCCCGAGCGGCTGAAGTCCGACATCCCGCGGCGCAGCTGGGAGACGGCGACGTTCGACCACGGGATCTACGGCGTGCCGTTCCTCCAGGAGCCGCGCGTCCTGATCGCCAACTCCACCTGGCTGAAGAAGTCGGGCGTACGCGTTCCGACCCCCGCCAAGCCGTGGAGCTGGCCGGAGTTCCGCAGGATCACCAAGGAGCTGGGCGACGGCGAGGACGGCAGGTACGGCGTCGCCTGGCCGCTCAAGGAGCCGGTCTCCGCGACGCTCAACCTCTCCCTGTCGACCGGCGGCCGGATGTTCCACCGCGGAGCCGACGGCAAGGTCGACGTCCGCTTCGACGCGGCCGACGCGGTCATGCCGCGCACCGTCCACGACCAGGTCAACACCGACAGAAGCGCCTCGGACAGCACCCTCGGCATGGGCGGCTCCGACACCCTGCCCGGCTTCTTCGGCGGCAAGTACGCGATGGTCCCGCTCGGCTTCTCCTACCGCCAGCAGATCGTCCAGCAGGCGCCCAAGGGCTTCGACTGGCAGGTGCTCCCGGCACCGGCGGGCAAGGAGGGGACCGCGCAGGGCGTCAGCCCGCAGACGCTCTCCGTCGCCGAGGACAGCCCGCACAAGAAGGAGGCCGTCGAGTTCATCGACTTCCTCCTGCGGCCGGCGAACATGGTGAAGCTGGCGCGCGGCGACTGGATGCTGCCGACCGGCAAGCAGGCGCTGAAGGACCCCGCCCTGCGCACGGAGAAGGACGGCTGGGCCACGGGCACCGCCCTCGCCAAGGGCCTGCGCCCGGCTCCCGCGCAGACGGTGCGCGGCTACCCGGAGTGGAAGGACAAGGTGGCGACCCCGGCGCTCCAGGAGTACTACAGCGGGGCGATCGACATCGACGAGCTGCGGAAACGGCTGGTGAAGGACGGAAACCTGGTCCTCGCGCGGTACCAGCGGCAGTAGACCGGCCCGAGAGCCCGTCGCTCAGCCCCGCGGTCCGTTGCCCTGCCCGGCCCGCACGAGGCCCGACTCGTACGCGACGATCACCGCCTGCGCGCGGTCCCGCACCCCGAGCTTGGCGAAGATGCCGGTGGCGTGGTTCTTGACGGTCTGCACGCCGATCCGCATGCGCTGCGCGATCTCGGAGTTGTCGAGCCCCGCGGCGATCAGCCGGAGGACCTCGACCTCGCGCGGAGTGAGGCTCGAGAGGTCCTCGCCGGGCGGATGTGCGGCGGGGGCCGGTGTCACGAAGGTGGCGAGCAGGCGGGTGAGCAGGCGCGGGGCGACGACGGCCTCGCCGCGGTGCACGGTGCGCAGCGCCGCCACCAGTTCCTCGGGCGAGACGTCCTTGGGCAGGAAACCGGCCGCGCCCGCCCGCAGCGCGCCGACCACGTGCTCGTCCATGTCGAAGGTGCTCAGCGCGAGGACCCGGCACCCGGGCAGCTCGGCGGCCAGGCGCCCGGTGGCCCCGACGCCGTCGAGCACCGGCATGCGGATGTCCATCAGGACCACGTCGGGGCGCAGTTCGTGGGCGGCAGCGATGGCCTGCTCGCCGTCGCCCACCTCGCCGACGACCTCGACGGCGGGGTCCGAGAGCAGGATCAGGGACAGTCCCCGGCGCACCAGCGGCTGGTCGTCGGCGATGAGCACGGTGATCCGGCCGGACTCCGCGCCGGTCCCGGACGCGCTGTCGGCTCCCGTACCGGGGCCGGTGGGCGAGGTCATCGGACGGTGCCTTCCTTGTCGTACGCGTCGACGGGCAGCGGCACGCTCGCGGCCACCTCGAAGCCGCCTTCCGTACGGTTGCCGGCATGCAGCGAACCGTCGTGCAGCGCTATCCGTTCCCGCATGCCCACCAGACCGTACCCGCCGCCCCGCACGCCCCCGCCGGGCGGCCCGCCGTCACCGGCGCCGTCGTCGGCCACTTCGACGGTGACCCGGTCCGGGAGATAGCCGAGCCGCACCGTGGCGCGGGCCGGACCCGCGTGCTTGCGGGCGTTCGTCAACGCCTCCTGGACGATGCGGTAGAGGGTGAGGCCGACCGACTCCGGCAGCGGGCGGGGCCGGCCGCTCACGTGGAGTTCGGCAGGCAGACCCGCGGCGGTCGTGTCGGCGACGAGCCGCTCGATGCCGTCCACCCCGGGCTGCGGCTCCGACGACGTCTCCTCGGGCGAGTCGGTGCTGCGCAGCACCCCGAGGAGCTGCCGCATCTCGCGCAGCGCCGTACGGCCGGACTCCTCCAGGGTCACCAGCGCCTCGCGGGCGGTCTCGGGGTCGCGGTCCAGGGTCGCTCTGGCCCCGCCGGACATCAGGTACATGGTGGTGATGTGGTGGGCCACGATGTCGTGGAGCTCGCGCGCGATGCGGCGCCGCTCCTCGCCCACCGCGCGGTCGGCGAGGAGCCTGCGGTTGATGTCGAGCTGGCCTTTCCACTGCCGCACGCCAAGGCCCGCGCCGACTACGAGGGCAGGGGTGACCAGTACGTCGACGGCGATGTTCGTGACTGCCAGGTCGCCGAGGACGCCCCGCAGGAGCTGGACGGGCAGGGCGGCGAGGACGGCGAGCGCCAGGGCGCGCGGCGCGCAGTATCTGGCCACGGTGTAGAGCGCCACGGTGACGGCGCCGCCGTAGCTGTTCGTCATGGGGGTGCCCGGGTCGACTGCGAGCCCGAGGTTGACGGCCGTCTGCACGGCCAGGACCGCGCCGAGCACCGGCAGGGGGCGGTGGCGCCGGAAGAGCAGCGGGGGCGCGGCGGCGACGACGAGCAGCACACCGAGCACGGTGAAGCGCGTCCCCGGCAGGCCCTCATCACCGGGGGCGAGGTAGGCGAGGATGTCGAGCCCCGTCACGACGACGGTGAGCAGTGCGTCGCCCCACGTCGGCCGCGGCCCGCCCGTGGGCGGCGCGGGCGGGAAGAAGTCGCGGCGCATCCGCGCGCCTCCAAGTCGGGCCGGTCGGCCGGGCCCTGGCGTCCCGGTCTCTGCGCACCATTACATCCCGGCCGCCGGACGCCCGGATCGGCGCGGGGACGGTTCCCCGCCCAGTACTGGAGTACTGCCCGCGGCGCCGTACCGGACCCGGGTCCCGGGCGCGCCCCCTTCCGGCGGCCGACGTTCTCAAGGGGCCCGGCGTGATGGCCTGTTGGGAGCCCCGGGAGTCCCTCGTGGGCCGCCGTTCCATCGCCCGGAAACCACAGGGAAAAGACATCATGATTCGCAAGCTGACCTCGTTCTCCATCCGACATCGATGGATGACGGTCATCGTCTGGACCATCCTCGGGGCGGCGCTGTCCTTCGTGGGCCAGGCGATGATGTACGACGTCACCGACTCCGAGGCCGGGGACTTCCTGCCCAAGAAGTACGACTCGGCCGTGGCCCTGCGTATAGCGGAGGAGGACTTCGGCACCAAGCCCGACCCCAACGCCCTGACGGTGCTCGTCGCCAGGGACGACGGCAAGCGGCTCGGACCGGGCGACCAGCGGCAGATCGGCGAGACCGCGGCCGGCCTCGGCCGCGAACGGGTCGTCGCGCCGAAGCCCGAGCCGCTGATGAAGGACCACTCCCAGACCCCGCGGGTCTCGCCGGGAGCGGTGGCTCCGGACAAGAGTTTCCGGCTCCTGACGGTGTCGCTCGACGGAAACCCCGGCGACCCGGGCCTGCAGGACGTCTACAAGAAGTTCCGTGACTCCGCGCAGGAGAAGTTCGCGGACGACGGTATGAGGGTCGGGTTCACCGGTGGCATCGCCTCCAGGGTGGACGACGCGGACGCCGAGGAGTCCACGGGGAAGGTCCTCGGCACCCTGACGATGGGCCTCGTCGTCCTGCTGAACGTGCTGGTCTTCCGCAGCCTCGCCGCCGCCCTCGTGCCGTTGATCGCCGTGGCGCTGATCGGCGGTGTCGCCTCGGGCGCGGTGGTCGGCGCGGCGAAGCTCTCCGGCATCGACCTCGACCCGTCCACTCCCTCGCTGATCGGCGTCGTACTCCTCGGCATAGGCATCGACTACTTCCTCTTCCTGATGTTCCGGTTCCGGGAGCAGCTGCGGAACCATCCCGGACAGGACGCCCGGACGGCGGCGGCCGAGACGACCGGGCGGGTGGGCGGCGCCATCACGTCCGCCGCGCTCACCATCGTGGCGGCCTTCGCGACGCTGGGCCTGGCGAGCTTCGGACAGTTCCGGGTCCTGGGTCCCGCCATCGCGATCGCGGTGCTCGTGATGCTCCTGGCGAGCCTCACGCTGATGCCCGCCCTGCTCGCCGTGTTCGGCCGCGGCATGTTCTGGCCCGCACGGGCGTGGAAGAAGGAGCGCACCGGCGGGTTCGCCGCGCGCCTGGGCCACGCGGTGAGCAGCCGGCCGCTGCGCTATGCCCTCGGCAGCCTGGTGCTGCTCGGCGCCCTCGGCGCGGGCGCGCTCGGCATGAGGATGAGCTACGACCAGCAGGGTCTGCACGAGACCGCGGCGGTCAGGACGGCCGAGCGGATCTCCCGCAGCCTGCCCGCGGGCGTCTCGGATCCGCACACCGTGTACGTACGCAGCACCGACGGCGGCCAGATCAAGGCGAGTTCGCTCACCGGGATGACCCGGTCCCTCGGCAGGACGGAAGGCGTCGGGCAGGTGGGCAGGCCGGTGCTCAGCAAGGACCGCACCGCCGCACGGGTCGACCTGTTCCTGAGCGTGGAGTCCGCCACGCAGAAGGCGCGCGACCTGGTCTCGGGCCCCGTCAGAGAGACGGTGGCGCGGACCGCGCCCGAGGGCACCGAGGCCCATGTCACGGGAACGGCGGCCGTCTTCGCCGACATCTCGGCGGCCGTGGAGAAGGACCTGCGCCTGGTGTTCCCGGTCGCGGCCCTGCTGATCGCGGTGATCCTCTTCCTGCTGCTGCGCTCCCTGCTCGCCCCGGTGGTGCTGATGATCGCCGTGGGGCTCGGGTTCCTCGGCACCCTCGGCGCGAGCACCCTTCTCTTCCAGCACGGCCTCGACCGCCCCGGCGTCTCGTTCACGCTGCCGCTGGTGCTGTTCCTCTTCGTCGTCGCCCTCGGTACCGACTACAACATCCTGATCACCGACCGGATCAGGGAGGAGATGGCGAAGCCGGTGACCGCGCGGCACGCGGTGGCCGAGGCGGTACGGCACACCGCGCCCGCCATCGCCACGGCAGGCATCGTGCTGGCCGGATCCTTCGCCAGTCTGGCCGCGAGCCCCGCCACTCAGGAGATCGGCTTCGCCACCGGCCTCGGCATCCTGCTCTCCTCGATGGTGCTCTCCCTCGTCCTGGTGCCCGCGCTCGCCGCGCTCCTCGGCCGCGGGCTGTGGTGGCCGCGTAGGCCCAAGCGGGCACCGGGCCGCGGCCACGCGCGGCGGGAGCCGTTCGGCGCCCCCGTCCCAGGCCCCGGAGAGGCCCAGTGGGACCGCGAGCTGGACACCGCCCTGCTCAGGTCGGATCAGCGGGGTCGTGGGTGATCAGGTCCCCCGGCTGGCAACGCAGGACATCGCAGATCCTCGACAGGGTCGAGAAGCGGATGGCCTTGGCCCGCCCGTTCTTGAGCACGGAGAGGTTGACGACGGTGATGCCCACCTGCGCGGAGAGTTCGGTCAGCGTCATGCCGCGCTCGGCGAGCACCCGGTCCAGGTGGATCCTGATGGAGTGGGATTCCTCTTCGGGCATCAGATGGTCCCTTCGAGGTCCTCTCGCATACGAACACCCTCGCGCATGACCTTACCCATGATCACCGCGGCGAGGCCGGCGAGAACGGGCATCAGCGATCCGGCGAACTCCGGCCCGGAACCCGCGTTCGGCGCCATGCTGCCGATGAGCCAGGAGTGGGACCAGCCGACGACGAGACTGGCCACCGGCAGGCCGACGGTGACGAACCAGCCGAGCCTGGTCAGCTGTTGAGCCACGGCGTCCGTGAAGGGCCCCTGCCGCACGACCGCCCCGAGGAGCCGGGAGAAGAGCAGCAGCGCGAGGGCGAGGAACAGCAGCCAGGGCAGCGCGCCGCCGAGTTCGGCGGCGCGCTGCGCCGCGGAGGGGCCGTCCTGGCAGAGGCGCGCGGCACTGCTTGCGGCCTGCACGCCCGGGGCGGTCCCCAGGTCGTCCTTGAGCGAGGCGTTCTGCCAGAAGCCGGTCTCGGCGCAGACCGCGCCGTCGTCGAGCAGGTGCGTGACCGCCGTGCCGGCGAAGGCCAGTCCGGTGAGGATCGCCAGCGCGAAGGTCACCGAGGCCAGGGCCCTCGTGAGTCGTGAGTTCATTGCGTCGCTCCCTATCGAATATCGATATGCCCACGGTAGGGGAGCATATCGATATTCGACAAGTCCGTGACGCCTGCGCCAGCGGCCGGGGCGTCACACCGCGACCGACTCCTCCATCTCCTCCTCCCGCGCCTCCCGTTCCGCGACGGCCGTGCGCGATCCGTCGGCGGCGGTCGCCGCGGTCCGTCCGCGCCGCTCCCAGAGGGCCGCGGCGCCGACGACGAGCAGGCCGAGGACCAGCCAGCCGGCCAGCGTCCAGACGTGCCCGGCCAGCTCGTGGCCGCCGAAGTACAGGTGGCTGCGGATGCCCTCGACGAATCCCGCGCCGTTCCAGAACGCGTGCAGGGAGCCGAAGAAGCCGTTCTGCAGCTCGGGCCGGAAGAGCCCGCCGGACGTCGTGAAGTTGAGCATCACGAAGAGCACCATCATGGCCAGCGTCGTCCAGCGCTTCAGGAACGTGTGCAGCCCGACGCCGATGAAGAGGATCCCTGCCGAGTACAGCCAGGCCATGGCCCACACGCCCCACAGTCCCTGGTGGACCAGGTGGAAGACCGGCCCCGCGAGCGCCGCGCCGATCAGGCTGACGGCGAACGAGACGCCCACGACGAGCCCGGCGCGGGCCCGCATCCGCAGGCCCGCGCCCGCCGCGCCGAGTACCGCCACCGACGCGTACGAGCCGATGCTCACGGCGACGAGCAGGAAGAAGATCCCCTGGCCCGTCGGGTCGTCGCCGACCGGCGGGGCCACGTCGGTCACCTTCAGCGGCAGGCCCTGCTTGGCGGCGACGGGCGTGAAGATCTTCTGCGTCGCCGTCGCGCTCATGTCGGACCCCGCGCTGGCCACGATCAGCTCGGGCGACTTCGCGTCCGGCAGATAGGCGCCCGCTATGTCCTGGGACTCGAGCGCGTCGACCGCCTGCTCACGGGAGGCGAGGGTGCGTACGTCCAGGGCGTCGCCCGCCTTGTCCTGGACGGCCCGCGCGAGGGTCTGGGCCTGCTGGCCGGAACCCACGACGGCGACGGGCAGGTCGTTCGGCTCGGGCGTGACGAACGCGCCCATGTAGGCGAGGCCCATGCCGAGGCACATCAGCAGGGGTGTGACCAGGTGGAGCAGGACGTGGCGCAGCGCGTCGCGCAGCCGGGTGGTGGGTTCCGCGGTGGCGGACATGGGGCTTCTCCGGATGTTGGGCGGGTGGGGCGGCCGGGGGGTCGGCCGGATGGCTGGGGGGATGGCTTGGGGGATGGCTTGGGGGGATGGTTGGCATATACAACTCTACTTTCTGTTGTACTCTACAACCATTCGCGGAGAGGGAGAAATCGTGACCGGTCGAGAGGGGTCCCCGCCCCAGGCGTGGGACGAGTCCATCGAGATCATCCAGCGGGAGATGACCGCGTTCGCCCGGCGGGCGCGGGCCACCGCCGCGCGGATGCACCCCGAGCTCTCGCTCGTGTCCTTCACGCTGCTCAGCCACCTGGAGGACCAGGGCGGCTGCCGAGCCACCGACCTCGCGGCGCACTACACGCTCGACAAGTCGACGATCAGCAGGCAGGTGGGGGTGCTCGAACAGGCCGGGCTCGTCGAGCGGCGACTGGATCCGGCCGACCGCCGGGTGCACGTCCTGCATCTCACCGGCCGGGGCGAGGAAGTGCTCGAGCAGGTCGGGGCGGCGCGGCGCGTCGCCTTCCGGGAGCGGCTCGGGGGATGGAGCGAGGCGGATCTTGCGCGGTTCGCGGGGTACTTGCTGCGCTACAACGAGGCGACGGCCGAGACGGCGGCCGACGAGGCGGCCGAGAGGGTGGTCGAGGGGGCGGACGGCGGGGCGCCCGGTCCGACGTAACGCTCCGTGACGTGTTTCGGTAACGGTCCGGTCATTCGGTAACGCTCAGGTAACGCGGCACCGCCGTGGGAGAGGCGTTGACTCACCCCGAAGGGTTGACCGTTACCTCCGGCCAAAGGTTGCACGGGTGAGATCTTGTCCCTCGGGTGAACTCCTCCCTAGCTTGAGGTGAACTTACGCCGAACGCCAGGAAGTTGACCCCCATGCGTCGTGACATACCGCCCCTCGCCGAGGTGCGCCGCATCACCGAGAAGAAGCGCGACGCGTGGTGGACCGTGTTGCTGGTCGACCCGGTCGCCACGCCGCTCGTGCGGTTCACCGCGATGCGGACGAGAGTCACGCCCAACCAGATCACGTGGGGCGCGTTCATCCTCGGCCTCGGCTCGGCGGCGTGCTTCGCGCTCGGCGACTGGAAGTGGCTCGCCCTCGGCGCGGTCGTCTACCACTTCAGCTTCATCTTCGACTGCATGGACGGCAAGCTCGCCAGGCTCACCGGCCAGGGCTCGGTCTTCGGCGCCTGGCTGGACTTCGTCTTCGACCGCATCCGCGTCATGGTGTGCGGCGTCGCGCTGATGTGGGGCCAGTACGACCGCACCGACGACACCCTCTACATCTGGCTGGCGCTCGCCGTCGTCGCGCTCGACACCCTGCGCTACATCAACTCGCTGGAGATCTTCAAGATCCGGCACACCATGCGCAAGCAGATCAAGGCGCGCATGCGGGCCGCGCGCCGGGCGCAGAACGAGGCGGAGCTCGCCTTCATGGAGGACCTGCTGCGGGACAACCCGTCGGCGGACATCGAGCAGGACCTGCAACGGGCCGCGGGTGAGGCGCCCTACGCGCAGCCGGCCGAGGAGGGCGCGGCCGACGGGGAGGCGGCCCCGGCGCCCGCCCCCAAGCCCCAAGTGATCGATCTGCACCAGGAGTTCCGCCGGAAGTTCCCCGCCTACCTGCGGGTCCGCTCCTTCCTGCTGCGCCACCGCATCCGCGCGCACCTGGTGAGCGGCATCGAATTCCAGATGGGCGTTTTCATGATCGGCCCGCTCTTCGACGTGGTGATGCCCGCGACGATCGTCTCCGGCGCGCTCCTTCTGGTCTTCGAACTCGCCATCATCTACAAGCTGTTGCTCTCGACCCGGGATTTCACCCGGACCATCGACTCCTTCGAGGCGGAGAAGGTTCTGACCACGGTCTGAACCGTGCTCTTCGCCGCGTTCCTTCCGCGCACCGGGCGGGCTGGCATCTCCAGCCCGCCCGGTGGTGCGTGTGAGGCTCAAAGTTGCTGGTGTTACCGGGAGTTGGGGGCACTGTGGCCTGGGATGTCCGTTCAGGTGCAACAGATCCGGTTTGTTATTACAGAACCTTGTTGAACAAGTCACAGCTGTATGTAGGTATTGATCTGCGCCCGTCAATCAGACAGGGTTTCGTCCCAACACCCGGAGATCTTCCGGCCCCCAAGGGGCGTGGCGACGAAGTTGTTGCTGCGGCGAACCTTTGGCAACACAGCTGAATACCCCCCACATCCCCCCACATTCACCACGAGGAGACCCCTCTTCATGGCAACTCACAAGCGTGCCCGCACGATGAAGCTCACCGCGGCGATAGCCACCGCTGCCACCGCGGTCGGTGTGACGGTCTTCGCCACCTCCTTCGCCGGTGCGTCCACCCCCGCCGAGGGCAAGGTCTACGGCCTCGACGCCAAGGGCGCCGTCGCAGGCAGCTACATCGTGATGCTCGACGAGAAGGCCGGTAAGGACGCCAAGTCCGACCTCGCCGAGGAGTACGGCGGCGAGCTCAAGCGGAACTACTCCTCCGCGATCAACGGCTTCTCCGCCAAGGGGCTGAGCGAGACCGAGGCCAAGCGCCTCGCCGCCGACCCGGCCGTCGGCAAGGTCGTCCAGTCCAAGAAGTTCACCATCGACGCCACCCAGGACAACCCGCCGTCGTGGGGCCTGGACCGCATCGACCAGGCGGACACCGCGGGGGACAAGAAGTACACGTACCCCGACGCCGCGGGTGAGGGCGCCACCGCCTACGTCATCGACACCGGCGTCCGCGTCAGCCACAAGGACTTCGGCGGGCGCGCCACCTCCGGCTTCGACGCCGTCGACAACGACGACAACGCCGACGACGGCAACGGCCACGGCACGCACGTCGCCGGCACCATCGCCGGTGACGCGCACGGCGTCGCCAAGAAGGCGAAGATCGTCGCGGTCCGCGTCCTCGACGACCAGGGCTCCGGCACGACCGAGCAGGTCGTCGCGGGTATCGACTGGGTCACCAAGAACCACAAGGGCCCCTCCGTCGCCAACATGAGCCTCGGCGGCGGTGTGGATGAAGCGCTCGACGCGGCCGTCCAGAAGGCGATCGACTCGGGCGTCACCTTCGCGGTGGCCGCGGGCAACGAGTCGACCGACGCCTCCCAGGGCTCCCCGGCCCGCGTGAAGGACGCGATCACGGTCGCCTCCTCCACCAAGGACGACAAGCAGTCCGACTTCTCCAACTACGGCTCCGTCGTGGACATCTACGCCCCGGGCTCGGACATCACGTCCGACTGGAACACCGGTGACGACGCCACGAACACCATCTCCGGTACGTCGATGGCGACCCCGCACGTCGTCGGCGCCGCCGCCGTCTACGTCGCGGCCCACCCGGACGCCAAGCCCGCGGACGTCGCCAAGGCGCTGACCGACGGCGCGACCGCCGACAAGATCTCCAACCCGAGCGAGGGCACGCCCAACAAGCTCCTGAAGGTCGTCGAGTAGTCCTCGCGACCCGCTGAACCGCGGCCGCCGTGCCCACCCCCACGGGGCACGGCGGCCGCCTATCGTGTCCGCATGGCGATCAGGAGATACGCGGCACTGCTGCGCGGAATCAACGTCGGCGGCCACAAGAAGGTGCCGATGGCCCAGCTGCGCACCCTCCTCGAAGGGCTCGGGCACGGCGGCGTACGGACCTATCTGCAGAGCGGCAACGCGGTCTTCACCGCGGACCACGGCGACGAGGAGTCGCTCGCCGCCGAGGTGCGGGCGGCGATCGAGGAGCACTTCGGCTTCGCCGTCGACGTCCTGGTGCGCGACGGCGCGTATCTGAAGGCGGTCGCGGACGCGTGCCCGTTTCCGGCGGCCGACCTGGCGCCGAAGCAACTGCACGTCACCTACTTCTCCGCGCCCGTCACCCCGTCCCGCTTCGCCCCCATCGACCAATCCTTCTTCCTGCCCGAGGAGTTCAAGCTCGGCGACCGCGCCCTGTACCTGTACGCCCCCGAGGGCCTCGGCCGCTCCAAGCTCGCCGAGCAACTGTCCAGGCCCGGCCTGACCAAGGGGGTCATCGCCACCAGCCGCAACTGGAACACGGTGACCCGGCTCGTGGAGATGACCCGTGACTGAGCACGCCGCGGCCGGCCGCACCCCCGCCGTCGAAGCCGCCGTCGAAGCCGCCGTCGAGGCCGCCGTTGAGGCCGAACTGCGCCTCCTCGACCCCGAGGTGCGCTCATCGCCCGAGCTGTTCGGGCCGCTGCTGCACCCGGATTTCACCGAGTTCGGTGCGTCCGGCACCCGGTGGGACCGCGCGTCGATCGTCAAGGTCCTCACGGCGCGCCCGGACCCCGGCAGCCGCCCCACCACGGTCTCCCGCATGCGTGGCGTCCAGCTCGCCGACGACGTGGTGCACCTGACCTACGACGCGGACGACAACGGCCGCACGGCGCACCGCAGTTCACTGTGGCGGCGCACGGAGGACGGTTGGCGGCTCTGGTTCCACCAGGGGACGCTGTTCAGCGACGACTGAGACCGGAGCCGGGGAGGCCCGGACGGCCCGGACGGCCCATACATGCGAAAGTGGCCCGCGCAAAGGGGCTGTGAATGGCCCACAAACGCGTGCCATTCACTGGCTACTGTCGAGGCATGACAGAGACGGCCGCAGCAGTCGGCACCACCGCTCACGCCCCGGCCCGGGTCGACTTCTACTTCGACCCGGCCTGCCCGTTCGCCTGGATCACCTCGCGCTGGATCCTGGAGGTCGAGCGCCACCGCGCCCTCGACGTCCGGTTCCACGTGATGAGCCTCTACTTCCACAACGAGGGCAACGAACTGCCCGACTGGTACCGCGACCTGGTCGACCGCTCGCTCACCCTCACCCGGGTCGCCGCGGCCGTCGCGGACCGGCACGGCGAGGAGGTCCTGCGCGACCTCTACACCGCCTTCGGCACCCGGGTCCACCAGGAGAAGAACGAGGACTTCGACGAGGTCGCCGCGCAGGCCCTGGCCGAACTCGGACTGCCGGGCGACCTCGCGACCGCGGCGCACGACGCCTCGTACGACGCTGCGCTGCGCCGCAGCCACGACGCTGGCAAGGACCCCGAGGCCGACGGCTATGTCGGCACGCCGACGATCCACGTCGACGGCACCGTCTGGTTCGGGCCCGTGCTGCGCGCCATCCCACGCGGCGAGGAGGCCGCCCGCCTCTTCGACAGCTTCCGCGTCCTCGCGGGCCACCCGGACCTCTTCGAACTGAAGCGCACCCGCACCGGCGGCCTCGACTTCTCCTGACGCCGGAACCCAGGTCATGCCCGACCGCGGCCGGCTGACGGAGCGCGCATGCCCCACGCCTCCGCATTTGCGTGAGAGCGCACTCCAACTCCTAGGTTCGGCGCATGCGATACATCAAACTCGGAACGACCGGACTGGAAGTCTCCGCCATCACCCTCGGCTGCATGAGCTTCGGAGAGCCGGACCGGGGCGGCGAGCCCTGGTCGCTGGGCGAGGACGCCAGCCGGGACATCATCAAGCAGGCCCTTGAGAGCGGTGTCAACTTCCTCGACACAGCCAATGGGTACAGCGCCGGAAGCAGCGAGGAGATCGTCGGCCGGGCGGTCAAGGACTTCACCCGGCGCGAGGAGGTCGTTCTCTCCACCAAGGTCTGGATGCGGATGCGGCCCGGCCCCAACGGCGCCGGGCTGTCCCGCAAGGCGATCTTCACCGAGCTCGACGCCTCCCTGAAGCGGCTGGGAACCGACTACATCGACCTGTACCAGATCCACCGCTGGGACTACGACACCCCGATCGAGGAAACCCTCGAGGCGCTGCACGACGCGGTCAAGTCGGGGAAGGTCCGCTACATCGGCGCTTCTTCCATGTACGCCTGGCAGTTCACCAAGGCCCTGTACCTGGCTGACCTGAACGGCTGGACCCGGTTCGTGTCGATGCAGGACCACTACAACCTCATCCACCGAGAAGCAGAGCGGGAGATGCTCCCGCTCTGCGCCGACCAGGGCATCGGCGTGATCCCGTGGAGCCCGCTTGCGCGGGGCAGGCTGACGCGGCTCCGGGACACCACCACGGCGCGTGCCGGGACCGACCCGGGCGGCAAGATCCTCTACCGCGATGGAGACCAGGCTGTCGCCGAGCGCGTCCACGAGATCGCGGGCAAGCGGGGGCTGTCCCCGGCTCAGGTCGCCCTGGCCTGGGTCATGCGCAACCCGGCGGTGACCTCGCCCATCGTCGGAGTCACCAAGCCGGCTCAGCTGGCCGACGCGGTCGCCGCGGTGGACGTCGAACTCGACGAGGACGAGGCCGCCTGCCTGGAGGAGCCCTACCAGCCGCACGAGGTCGCCTACCTGGAGGAGTCCTTCTACAAGTCGCGCCCTGTGGCGAGCGCCCGGTAGTCCGGGCTACCGCCGGGCCTTCGACGAGGTGAGGGGGCGGACGCTCGCACGGCAAGCGGATTCCCCCCCGCCGGTCGCCGAGACCCCGGCGCCTCACCCCACCGCCCGCGGCAGCCCGATCGGGTTCGGGAACGGCAGGACGTCGGAGTCCAGGATGTGGCGGGCCGCGGGCTCCAGCGCGGTGAGGAGGTCGTCCGTCTCGGCCCTCGCCAGGGGGCGAAGCAGCCGGGCCGCGAGGCGGTCCGTGTCGTCCTCGATCAACTCGCGCTCGGTCAAACCGCGTTCGGTGACGCGACCCGTCGCGTCGAGCAGTGCCCGGCCGCGCAGCCGGTCCACGGCCACCGCCCACTCCTCCTCGCTCCAGCCCCGGTCCTGTCGGATACCGGCCGGGTCCACCCGGTTGGTCGCGGCGGCCAGGACGAGGCTCTCGCGGGCGTCCAGGCCGTGGTCGGCGAGGACCGCCACGTGCGCGTCGCCCCTGAACTCGCGTACGCAGGTAGCCTGTTGCCACAGCCGCTCAACGGGGTCGGCGCGGTGGGCCAGGTCGCGGTTGGCGGCGAACAGTGGGCGGGCCAGCGACGGGGCGTCGTCGATCATCGCCGTCAGCGGGGCGTCGACCGCGGCGGCCAGCGCGTCGACGGACGGGACGAGGCGGCGCAGGGCGGCGGCGGTGAGGCGGGCACGTTCCTCGACGACCCGGTCCGGCGACGCGTACTCCCAGGCGGACGGCAGGGAGCGGGCCACCATGCCCGGCGCGAAGACACCGAGTGCCGCGGCCGCCACTCCCGGGCCGACCCGGCCCATCGGTGCGGTGCGGGCGGCGAAGTACCCCATCCAGAAGCCCTTGAGGCCCACGGATCTGCCGAGACCGCGGCAGCGCTCCTCGAAATAGACCACCGCGTGCAGGGGTTCGGTCCGCAGCCACAGTGTGCGCGATCGGCTCGGGGTCATGAACCCACAAGCTAGGCCAGTGCGGGAATCCGCGCCAGGGGACCAACGGGGCAGGTGCCAGGGGCATAGGCCTCGTCATAGCGCCGGAGGAGCAGTCGGGCCACCGCGGGAGCGGGACCGAGCACGTCGGCGAGTACGTCGGCGTCGGCCGCGCCCCGCGCGATGCGGTCCGGCAGGAAGCCGGGAGCCAGGACGTAGGGCGCGACGGCCACCCGCCGCACCCCCGCCACGGCCCGCAGTGCCCGCACGGCGTCCTCCGTGCGGGGCAGCGGTGCGGAGGCGAACGCAGGCCGCACGGCGCACCAACCGGTGTGCCGCCACTCCCGCGCGATGTCAGCGATCACTGCGATCGCCTCCGGGTCCGATGACCCCGCCGAGGCCAGCACGACCCCGGTCGAGGGCTTGTCGGCGGGGTCGAGCCCCGCCTCGTACAGCCGCTGCTCCAGGGCGCTCAGGAGCAGCGGGGAGGGGCCGAGGACCGCGGCCTGGCGGACGCGCAGGCGGGACGGCGCCTCGCGCAGCACCGAGGGGATGTCCGACTTGGCGTGGAACGCCCGGGTCAGCAGCAGCGGTTGGGCCACCACGTCGCGCACGCCCTCGGCGGCGAGCCTCTCCAGCACATCGGGAACGGTCGGTGCGTCGAAGTCCAGGAAGGCCGTCTCCACCCGCAGTCCCGGGCGCAGTGAGCGCACCCGGCGCACCAGCGCGCGCACGGTCGCGGCGTGCCGCGGATCGCGGCTGCCGTGGGCGATGAGGAGGAGTACGGGGCGGTTCACGGCGGTTCAGCTCCTCACGAGGAGGCCGCGGCTGCGCAGGACGCGCCGCTCCAGCGGGCTGAAGATGAGCAGGTCGATGGCGATGCCGACGATGAGGATGAGGAAGATGGCCAGGAAGATCATGGGCATGGAGCTGGCGTTGCGGCCGTTCTCCAGGAGCTGGCCGAGGCCCACGCCAAGTTCGGGCGAGGAGGCGATGATCTCGGCGGCCATCAGCGAGCGCCACGAGAACGCCCAGCCCTGCTTGAGCCCCGCGAGATAGCCGGGCAGCGCCGCCGGGAGCACGATGTGCCAGGTGTGCCGCAGGCCCGTCGCGCCGAGTGTGCGGCCCGCGCGCAGATACAGCGGCGGCACCTGGTCGACGCCGGAGACCAGGCCGTTGGCGATGGAGGGCACCGCGCCGAGCAGGATGACCGCGTACATCATCCTGTTCTCGAGACCGAGCCAGAGCACCGCCGGCGGGACCCACGCCACGGAGGGCAGGGACTGCAGGCCGGAGAGGATCGGCCCGATCGCGGCCCTGACGAACCGGACCCGGGCCACGAGGAGGCCGAGCGGCGTGCCGATCGCGAGGGCGAGCAGGAAGCCGAGCAGCCCGCGCGAGACGGAGGTCCAGATGTAGTCGAGGAGCGTGCCCTGCACCCAGGCCGCGTGCACCTCGTCCCAGACGGCGGACGGCGAGGGCAGCTTGCTCGGGTCGTCGACGATGTCGAAGGTGACCAGCCCCTGCCACACGAGGAGCACCAGCAGCACCGCGGTGAGCGGCGGCAGGACCTTCTGCACCAGGACCTCGCGCACCGGCGTACGGGTGGGCCCGGCGTTCGACTCCAGCGCGTCCAGACCCGCCTCGAGACCGGCGAGGTCCTGGCCGTCCCCGGCCGACTTGACCGGGCCGGTCGTCTCAGTGCTGGCCATGGCGGCGGATCTCCCCACGCAGTTGTTCGGTGATCTCGACGGACAGTTCCGCCACGGCGGTGTCCTCGATGCGGCGCGGGTGCTCGATGTCGACCCGCCACTCGTGCGCCACCCGGCCGGGACGCGAGGAGAGGAGCACGACGCGCTGCGCGAGGCGCACGGCCTCGCGGACGTTGTGCGTGACGAAGAGGACGGAGACGTTCGTCTCGCGCCAGATGCGGGTCAGTTCGTCGTGCAGCACGTCGCGGGTGATCGCGTCGAGCGCCGCGAACGGCTCGTCCATCAGGAGCAGCCTGCTGTCCTGCGCGAGCGCGCGGGCCAGCGCGACGCGCTGGCGCATGCCGCCGGACAGCTCGTGCACCCGCTTGCCGTACGCGCCCCGCAGCCGGACGAGTTCGAGCAGCTCCTCGGCCTTCGGGCGGCGCTCGGCCTTCGCCACGCCGCGCAGTTGCAGGGCGAGTTCGATGTTCTTGCCCGCGGTCAGCCACGGGAAGAGCGCGTGCTCCTGGAACATCAGGGCCGGGCGGCCATCCGTCGTGATGGTGCCGGCGGACGGCTTGTCGAGCCCGGCGACCAGATTGAGCAGCGTCGACTTCCCGCAGCCCGAGGCGCCCAGGAGGGTGACGAACTCGCCCGGCGCGACGTCGAGCGTGATGTCGTCCAGGACGAGCTGGGGCCCGGCGGGGCCGCCGAAGGACTTCGAGACGTGCTCGATCCTTGCGGCGTGCGCGGCCGTGGTGCGGACGTCCTCCGCGGCCTTGGCGAGGGTGGTAGCCATGGTCGTCACCTCCTGGGAACGGTCGTCTTGCGGGGCTACTTGACGCCGAGGCCGGCGTCGTCGACCGGGGGCTTGCCCGCGGCCTTCAGGACCTTGTTCAGCGGGCCGAGGTCGTAGATGCCCTTGAGATCGGGCTTCTCCAGGAGACCGGCCTTGACCGCGTGGTCCGCCTCCGCGTCGAGCGTCGCGGCCAGCGGGTCGTCGGTCGTGCTGATCGACTTCCACGCCGGGTCGAGCACGCCCGCGGGCAGCGGCTTGCCGACGTCGGCCTTCAGGCGGGCGTTCGCGGCGGCCTTCGCCTTCTCGGGGTTCTTCGCGATCCACGCGTTGGTCTTCACGGCGCCGCGCAGCACGGCCTCCACGACCTTCGGGTGCTCTTTGAGGAACTCCTGCCGCACGATGATGTTGGTGATCACGAACTTCTTGTCCGGCCACAGGTCGGCCTCGTCGAGCAGCACCTTGCCGCCCTCGGCGACCAGCTTGGACGCGGTCGGCTCCGGGACCCAGGCGCCGTCGATCGAGCCGGACTTGTAGGCGTCCGGGGTGATCTTGTTGTCGGTGCGGACCACCGACACGTCGCCCTTGCCGCTCTGCGCGTCGGTCTTCCAGCCCTGCTCGGAGATCCAGTTGAGGAAGGCCACGTCCTGGGTGTTGCCGAGCTGCGGCGTCGCGATCTTCTTGCCCTTGACGTCCTTCAGCGACTTGATCTTCTCGGGGTTCACCACGAGCTTCACGCCGCCGGACGCCGAGCCGCCGATGATCCGCAGGTTCTTGCCCTGCGACTTGGTGTAGCCGTTGATGGCGGGCGACGGGCCGATCCAGCCGATGTCGATGGAGCCCGCGTTGAGCGCCTCGATCTCCGAGGGCCCGGCGTTGAACTGGGAGTACTTCGCCTCCGTACCGCCGAGTTCCTTCTGGAAGAGCCCCTCCTGGTTGCCGACGAGGGCGGTGGCGTGGGTGAGGTTCGGGAAGTACCCGATCTTCACGCTGTCCAGGCCGTCGATCTTCTTGGCGCCGGCGGCGACCTTGGCCTTGCCCTCGTCGGCCGAGTCGGTGTCGGAGCCGTACCCACAGGCGCCGAGCGCCAGGGCAAGGAGGGGGAGCGCCGTCAGGGCGGCGATTCGGGTACGTGGGGCAGGCACGGGAGGGGGTCCTCTCGTCGGCCCGGAACGCACGCCGTCAGGGCGTGGCCGGGAGGTCGGCAGGTCTTCGTCGTCGTACGGAGCGGCCCCCGGAGCGGGGGCGGGCGAGGGCGCGCATGCGGTGCGCGTACGTCAGCGCGCACATCGGGAGACCCCGCCCTGCCCGCTGCCGAGGGCGCCGCTGCCGATGCGGCCGCCCTCCTTGGCGAACGTCGCGAACACGTCGGCGTACCTCATCTCAGAAGTCCCAGCCCTCGTCGTCCGCGGGCGTGGCGGTCTCCACCGCGGCGTCGGCGGCCGCGGCGAACGCGTCGCCCGCCATGCCCGCCGCGAGCGTCGTGCCGTCCGCCGGGTCGATCAGCAGGAAGGAACCGGTGCGGCGCGAGTCGGCGTACGCGTCGACCGCGAGCGGCTCGGCGGTGCGGACCCGCACGCGGCCGATGTCGTTGGCGACGAGCCGGCCGGGCTCCGGGTGCTGGGAGAGGTCGTCGAGGGTGAGCCGCGACGGGATCTCCTTGACGATCGCCTTGACCGTACGGGTGGTGTGCTTGAGCAGGACCCGCTGGCCGACGGTGAGCGCGGTGTCCGCCACGTGGCAGACCGTCGCCTCGATGTCCTGCGTGGTCGGCGGGGCGTCGCCGCTCGGCACGATCAGGTCGCCGCGCGAGATGTCGATGTCGTCGGCCAGGAGCAGGGTGACGGACTGCGGCGTCCAGGCCACGTCCACCGCCTTGCCGAGCAGGTCGATGCCGGTGATCGTCGAGCCGCGGCCGGACGGCAGCACCGTCACGGACTCGCCGACGCGGAAGGTGCCGGCCGCGATCTGGCCCGCGTAGCCGCGGTAGTCGGGGTGTTCGGCGGTCTGCGGGCGGATCACGTACTGCACGGGCAGGCGCGCGTGGCAGGAGGCCAGGTCGTGGCTGACCGGGACCGTCTCCAGGTGCTCCAGGACGGTCGGGCCGCCGTACCAGTCCATGTTGGAGGACGGTTCCACGACGTTGTCGCCGGCCAGCGCCGAGATCGGGATGGCGGTGATCTCCGGGACGCCCAGCTCGCTCGCGTACGCGGTGAACTCCTCGGCGATCCTCGCGAACACCTTCTCCTCGTACGCGACGAGGTCCATCTTGTTCACGGCGAGGACGACGTGCGGGACGCGCAGGAGGGCGGCGACGGCGGCGTGCCTGCGGGTCTGCTCGATGACGCCGTTGCGGGCGTCCACGAGGACCACGGCGAGGTCGGCCGTGGACGCGCCGGTCACCATGTTCCTGGTGTACTGCACGTGGCCCGGGGTGTCGGCGAGGATGAACCGGCGCCGCGCCGTGGCGAAGTAGCGGTACGCCACGTCGATGGTGATGCCCTGCTCCCGCTCGGCGCGCAGGCCGTCGGTGAGCAGCGCGAGGTCGGGGGCGGCCTGGCCGCGGTCCTGCGAGACCCGCTCCACGGCCTCCAGCTGGTCGGTGAGGACCGACTTGGAGTCGTGGAGCAGGCGGCCCACCAGGGTGGACTTGCCGTCGTCGACGGAGCCCGCGGTGGCGAACCGCAGCAGGGTGGTGGCCGACAACTGCTCGGTGGAGAGCGGCTGTACGGGCTCGGTGGTGCTGTTGCTCATGGTTAGAAGTACCCCTCGCGCTTGCGGTCTTCCATCGCGGCCTCGGAGAGCTTGTCGTCGGCCCGGGTGGCTCCGCGCTCGGTGAGGCGGGACGCGGCGATTTCGGTGATGACGGCTTCCAGCGTCGTCGCGTCGGAGTCGACGGCGCCGGTGCAGGACATGTCGCCCACCGTGCGGTAGCGGACCAGCCGCCGCTCGACCGTCTCGCCCTCCTTCGGGCCGCCCCAGTCCCCGGCGGTCAGCCACATCCCGGAGCGCTTGAAGACGTCCCGCTCGTGCGCGAAGTAGATGCCCGGGAGCTCGATCTCCTCGCGGGCGATGTACTGCCAGACGTCCAGCTCGGTCCAGTTGGAGAGCGGGAAGACGCGGACGTGCTCGCCGGGCGCGTGCCGGCCGTTGTAGAGCTGCCAGAGCTCGGGGCGCTGGCGGCGCGGGTCCCACTGCGAGAACTCGTCGCGCAGCGAGAACACCCGCTCCTTGGCGCGCGCCTTCTCCTCGTCGCGCCGCCCGCCGCCGAACACGGCGTCGAACCGCTCGCTCTGGATCTTCTCCGTCAACGGCACGGTCTGCAGCGGGTTGCGGGTGCCGTCGGGGCGCTCGCGCAGCTTGCCCGCGTCGATGTACTCCTGCACGGAGGCGACGTGCAGCCGCAGCCCGTGCTCGGCGACGACGCGGTCGCGGTACTCGATGACCTCGGGGAAGTTGTGCCCGGTGTCGACGTGGAGGAGCGAGAAGGGGACCGCCGCCGGGGCGAACGCCTTCAGCGCCAGGTGCAGCATGAGGATGGAGTCCTTGCCGCCGGAGAAGAGGATCACCGGCCGCTCGAACTCGCCCGCCACCTCGCGGAAGATGTGCACCGCCTCGGACTCCAGGGCGTCCAGGTGGCTGAGCGCGTACGGGCTGTCCGTCTCCTCGGAGACGCCTGCGACGGTCGTCATGCGAGACCCCTCTCGGTGAGCAGCGCGTGCACGGCCGCCGCTGACTCCTGCACGGTCTGGTCCTGCGACTCGATGCGCAGATCGGGCGAGTCGGGCTCCTCGTACGGGTCGTCGACACCGGTGAGCCCGGATATCTCGCCCGCCGCCTGCTTGGCGTACAGGCCCTTCACATCGCGTACGGAGCACACCTCGACCGGCGTCGCGACATGCACCTCGACATATGCGGTGCCGGTCTCCTGGTGGCGCTTCCTGACCGCCTCGCGGCTGTCCGCGAACGGCGCGATGACCGGTACGAGCGCCAGCACGCCGTTGCGGGCGAGGAGTTCGGCGACGAAGCCGATGCGCTGCACGTTGGTGTGCCGGTCCGCGCGGCTGAAGCCGAGGCCCGCCGAGAGGAACTCGCGGATCTCGTCGCCGTCGAGCACCTCGACGCGGCGGCCCTCCGCGCGCAGCCGGCCCGCCAGTTCGTACGCGATGGTGGTCTTGCCGGCGCTGGGCAGGCCGGTGAGCCAGACGGTGGCTCCGGTCGTCACGTGTTTCTCCTGAACTTCTCGCTGTGCCGCGGTCATCCGTGGATCCCGCACTCGGTCTTGGCGTTCCCGGCCCAGCGGCCGGCCCGGGAGTCCTCGCCCGCGAGGAGTCGGCGGGTGCAGGGGGCGCAGCCGACCGAGCCGTAGCCGTCCATCAGGAGCGGGTTGGTGAGGACGCCGTGCTCGGCGGCGTACGCGTCCACGTCGTCCTGGCTCCAGCGGGCGATCGGCGAGATCTTGACCTTGCGGCGCTTCTCGTCCCAGCCGACGACCGGGGTGTTCGCGCGGGTCGGCGACTCGTCGCGGCGCAGCCCGGTCGCCCATGCCGCGTACCCCTCGAGGCCCTCCGTCAGGGGTTGCACCTTGCGCAGCCTGCAGCAGAGGTCGGGGTCGCGGTCGTGCAGCTTCGGGCCGTACTCGGCGTCCTGCTCGGCGACGGTCTGACGCGGTGTCAGGGTGATGACGTTGACGTCCATCACGGCCTCGACGGCGTCGCGGGTACCGATGGTCTCCGGGAAGTGGTAGCCGGTGTCCAGGAAGACGACGTCGACGCCGGGCCTGGCCCGCGCGGCGAGGTGGGCGACGACGGCGTCCTCCATGGACGAGGTCACGCAGAACCGCGCGCCGAAGGTGTCGGCGGCCCACTGGAGGATCTCCAGGGCCGATGCGTCCTCCAGGTCGCGCCCTGCCTGCTCGGCGAGTGCCTTCAACTCGTCCTCGGTGTACCGCAGTTGGTCCTGAGCGGTCGTCATGTCCGGTCCTCTCCACCGCTGGTGTGCTGAACGCCCCGGGCGAGCAGCCCGAGGAACTTCAGCTGAAAGGCGCGATTGCAGGCCGCGCATTCCCAGGCGCCGTGACCGGTCTCGTTCGGACGCAGGTCCTCGTCGCCGCAGTACGGGCAGTGGAAGGGGGCGGCACGCTCGCTCACTTGAGGGCCTCCTCGGACGCGCGGGCCGTCCAGGCGGCGAACCGCTCGCCGTCCTCGCGCTCGGCCTGGAAGCGCCCCAGGACCCGCTCGATGTAGTCGGGCAGCTCGGTGGCGGTGACCTTCAGGCCGCGGACCTTGCGGCCGAAGCCGGCCTCCAGGCCGAGCGCGCCGCCCAGGTGCACCTGGTAGCCCTCGACCTGGTTGCCCTCGTCGTCCAGGACCAGCTGGCCCTTGAGGCCGATGTCGGCGACCTGGATGCGGGCGCAGGCGTTGGGGCAGCCGTTGATGTTGATGGTGATTGGCTGGTCGAACTCCGGGATGCGGCGCTCCAGTTCGTCGATGAGCGAGGCGCCGCGCGCCTTGGTCTCGACGATGGCGAGCTTGCAGAACTCGATGCCGGTGCAGGCCATGGTGCCGCGCCTGAAGGGCGAGGCATTGACCCGCAGGTCCAGCGCCTCAAGGGCGGAGACGAGCGGGTCGACCTGCTCCTGCGCGACGTCGAGCACGATCATCTTCTGCTCGGCGGTGGTGCGGAGCCGGCCCGAGCCGTGCGCCTCGGCGACCTCGGCGATCTTCGTGAGGGTGGCGCCGTCCACGCGGCCGACGCGGGGCGCGAAGCCGACGTAGAAGCGTCCGTCCCGCTGGCGGTGGACGCCGAGGTGGTCGCGCCAGACGTCGGCGGGCTGCTCCGGCGCCGGCCCGTCGACGAGCTTGCGCAGCAGGTACTCGTCCTCAAGGACCTGCCGGAACTTCTCCGGGCCCCAGTCGGCGACGAGGAACTTCAGGCGGGCGCGGTTGCGCAGGCGGCGGTAGCCGTAGTCGCGGAAGATGCCGATGACGCCGCCGAACACGTCGGGCACCTCGTCGAGTGGCACCCAGGCGCCGAGGCGCACGCCGAGCTTGGGGTTGGTGGACAGGCCGCCGCCCACCCACAGGTCGAAGCCGGGTCCGTGCTCGGGGTGGTCGACGCCGACGAAGGCGACGTCGTTGATCTCGTGCGCGACGTCGAGCTGCGGGGACCCGGAGATCGCCGTCTTGAACTTGCGCGGCAGGTTCGAGAACTCGGGGTTGCCGATGAAGCGGCGCTGTATCTCGTCGATGGCGGGGGAGCCGTCGATGATCTCGTTCTCGGCGACACCGGCGACGGGCGAGCCGAGGATCACGCGGGGTGTGTCACCGCAGGCCTCGGTCGTCGAGAGCCCCACCGCTTCGAGGCGGCGCCAGATCTCGGGGACGTCCTCGATGCGGATCCAGTGGTACTGGATGTTCTGCCGGTCGGTGAGGTCGGCGGTGCCGCGCGCGAACTCCTGGGACACCTCGCCGATGACGCGCAGCTGCTCGGTGGTCAGCCGGCCGCCGTCGACGCGCACCCGGAGCATGAAGTACTCGTCGTCCAGCTCCTCCGGCTCCAGGATCGCGGTCTTGCCGCCGTCGATCCCGGGCTTGCGCTGGGTGTAGAGGCCCCACCAGCGCATGCGTCCGCGCAGGTCGTTGGGGTCGATGGAGTCGAATCCACGCTTCGAATAGATCGTCTCAATACGTGTCCGCACATTGAGACCGTCGTCGTCCTTCTTGAACTGCTCGTTCCCGTTGAGCGGCGTGAAGTGACCGACGGCCCACTGGCCCTCACCGCGGTGACGGCTCGCCTTGCGACGGGGCGTGGCTGGGGCAGGCTTTTCTGGCGTGGCGGCCATGGTGGTAAGTCCTTCGGGGCAGCGGGTGAGCAGCTCTGACCTGCGGGTATGGCACATGACCGCAAAGCTCTGACACATGCGGAAATGCGCGCGCGACGCTGCGCGGAGAGCGGAATCAGGAAGCGGGGAGCGGCGGTGCTGAGTCGATCAGCAAGCCGGACACATGGCGCTGGACATGCGGCCGAGGTCGACGTGACGTCGACTCACCAAGGCGTTTCCAGTGCGGTCCATGCCGGAAGCGTGTCACGGGACTTTCGGCCCAGTCCAGCATTATCCAAGATGTGGACACCCCTGTCCCGAAGTGTGGGCAGGGGTGTCATCGGTCACAGCGGACCGGGGCATTCCATGGAGCGGGTCAGCCGCGGTGGGCACCCGGCCACGGGCCCGGCGCGGGCGCGTCGGCCTCCTGCTCGACCTTGGTGTCGAAGAGCGTGAAGCCGCGCCGCCGGTAGTTGTCCATCGCGTGCTCCCCGTCCTTGGAGCAGGTGTGCAGCCAGACCCGCTCCGTCGGGGCGAGGCCCGGCCACCGCTCGGCCAGGTCCCAGGCGCGCGCGGTCGCGTACGAGAGGAGGTGGCCGCCGATGCGCCGCCCCCGGAAGGCGGGCAGCAGCCCGAAGTAGACGATCTCGACGACGCCCTCCGCCGCGTCCCCCTGCTCACCCCGCGCGGCCAGCTCCACGTACCCCGCGGGCGTCCCCCTGTCGTACGCGACCCACGTCTCCACGCCCGGCCGGTCCAGCAGCTTCTGCCACTCGGCGTAGGTGAGCGGGAGCCGGTCGGTCCAGTGGATGTCCCCGCCGACGGACGCGTACAGGAACCTGCTGAATTCGGGCGAGGGCACTTCGGCGCGCACGATCCGGATGTCGCCGTCGGGTGCGGAGGCCGGGAGCAGGTCGGCGGGCGACGTCTGCTCCAGGGACCAAGTGGTGACAGTGAGACTCATGGGGCACAGAGAATCACGGGCCCGCGGGCGTCACGGGGTTGGGGGCTCGCGCGGGGCGACGGGGGTTCAAAGACAGGCTCTTACGGGGCGCGGGAGCCGTGCGGGCGTCGCTCAGGGTTCCGCCCCGTGCCGCGCCGCGCGGACCGCGGGCGCCATCGAGTGGGGCAGCAGGTCCACCGGACGCTCCGGCATGATCACCTCGACGTCGACGTCCTCGGGGAAGCGGTAGGGCCGGTGGGCGAGCAGACCGCCGAGGTAGCGCCGCACCCGGGAGAGCTCGGCGCGGACCGTCACCGTGCGCGCCGGGTCGCCGAACATGTCCTCGGCCAGGCCCGAAGCGGTGCGGCCCGTGCGGCAGGTGGCGAGCAGATAGAGCAGTTCCGCGTGGCGCGGGCTCAGGTCGTGGGTCCAGTCGCGGGCGCCGCCGAGCACCGCGAGCGTCCACCGGCGCGGGCTGCTGACGTCCAGGACGAGCCGGGTCGCGGCGACCGGGCGCGGCGTGTCGCCGGGGTCGTCGAGCCGCAGCAGCCAGCCCCCTGGCAGGGGTTCCGCCACGCAGGAGCCGAGCGAGGGGAGCCAGGTGCGGCCCGCGCCGAAGGCCTTGGGCAGAGCCAGGCGGTCCGCCGGAGGCATGCCCGTCACCGCGGCGGTCCAGCCGTGCACGTCCACCGCTAGCGCCCGCCCCTCGATCCTGGCGAGCACCGGGGCCGCCACCGCGCGCAGCCGGCCGAGCGCCGTCACGTGCCGGTCCCGCAGCCGGGCCTCGGCGAGCTTGGCCACCGAGTCGACCAGGGCGAGGGTGGCGGGGTGGACGGTCCGCAGCGGCCCGCTGACGTCGACGACGCCGAGCAGCCGGCCGTCGCGCGGATCGGTCACCGGGGCGCCCGCGCACGTCCAGGCATGGTGGGTGCGCACGAAGTGCTCGGCGGAGAACACCTGCACAGGTCTGCGCACCACCAGCGGAGTGCCTATCCCGTTCGTGCCGACGACGCTCTCCCCCCAGTCCGCCCCCAGTTCGAAGCCGAGCGAGTCCGCCTTGCGCAGCACCGCGGCGCTGCCCTCGCGCCACAGCACCCGGGCGTCCGCGTCGCAGACGACCATGATGTGCTGCGCGGCGTCCGCCACGGAGACCAGGGCGTCGCGCAGGACGGGCAGGACCTCCGCGAGGGGCGAGGCGCGGCGGCGCTCCTCCAGCTCCTCCTCGCTGAGCAGCCGGGACCGGACGTCGCGGTCCGGGTCGACCCCGCCGAGCATCATCCGCCCCCACGAGTCGCCGATCACCGGGCGCGGCAGGACCCGCGGCCGCCGGCCGGAGAGCGTGGCGTCGCGCACCCCCGTCAGGAGCCGCGCGGCGTGCGCGAGGTCCATCCCGGCTATCCGCGCGAGGTCGATCGTCGGCGGGGCGTTCATGACCACTGGGTCCTTTCCGGCCAGACCAGTGTGTAGGGGGGCGTTCCATCGTGCCCCTTGGGCACGTCCCTGGGGGATGCATCGGCGAGGAAGCGGGCGGACGGCACAGCGAGTTGCAACCTCCTGCAACTCTGGCCAACGGCTGAGCGGTCCTCAAGTGTGGACGACAACACCGCCCGTGCGGTGTTCACGCTCCTCAAGGGGCCTGAGAGACGGGGGTGGTGCCGTGTCGGCGCGGCACCACCCCCGTATCGGCCCGGAGCGGCTCTAGAGCGCCGGAGCGGACCGCTCCACCACCGCGGCCAGATCCAGCGTGTGCGGCAGCGTGCCGAAGGCCGCGCCCCAGTCCCCGCCGAGCCGTGAGGCACAGAACGCGTCGGCGACCTCCGAAGGCGCGTACCGCACGAGCAGCGACCCCTGGAGCACCAGCGCCATGCGCTCGACCAGGCGGCGCGCACGCCCCTCGATGCCGTCGAGGTCGGCCAGTTCGGTCAGCAGGTCCTTGATCGCGCCGTCCAGGCGGTGGTCGGCGCCGCGCGCCGCCCCGACCTCCTGAAGGAACGCGTTGAGCGCCTGCGGCTCGCGCTGCAGCGCGCGCAGCACGTCCAGCGCCTGGACGTTGCCCGACCCCTCCCAGATGGAGTTGAGCGGCGCCTCGCGCAGCAGCCGCGGCATGCCCGACTCCTCCACATAGCCGTTGCCGCCGAGGCACTCCAGGGCCTCGCCGACCATGGGCGTGCACCGCTTGGTCACCCAGTACTTCGCGGCGGGCACCGCGAGCCGCAGGAACGCCCGCTCCTGCTCGCTCCCGTCGTCGTACGCCGCCGCGAGCCGCAGCGCGAGCGTCGTGGCCGCCTCGGACTCGAGGGCCAGATCGGCCAGTACGTTGCGCATCAGCGGCTTGTCGACGAGCTTGCCGCCGAACGCCTCCCGGTGCGTCGTGTGGTGCACCGCCTGCACCACGGCCTGCCGCATCAGCGCGGCCGAACCGATCACGCAGTCGAGCCGGGTCGCCGCCACCATCCCGATGATGGTGCGCACCCCGCGCCCCTCCTCGCCGACCCGGCGCGCCCACGTCCCGTCGAACTCGACCTCGCTGGACGCGTTGGACCTGTTGCCCAGCTTGTCCTTGAGCCGCTGGATGGCGAAGGCGTTCCGCGAGCCGTCCTCAAGGACCCGCGGCACCAGGAAGCAGGTCAGCCCCCGTTCGGCCTGCGCGAGCACCAGGAACCCGTCGGACATGGGCGCGGAACAGAACCACTTGTGACCGGTGAGCGCGTACGTCCCGTCCTCGGCGAGCGCCTGCGCGCGCGTCGTGTTGGCCCGCACGTCGCTGCCGCCCTGCTTCTCCGTCATCCCCATCCCGAAGACGACACCGGCCTTCTGCGACGCGGGACGCAGCCCTTCGTCGTACACCGTCGAGGTGAGCCGCGGCTCCCACTCGGCGGCGAGCGCGGGGTCGGCGCGCAGCGCGGGCACCGCGGCGTGCGTCATCGAGACCGGGCAGCCGTGGCCCCCCTCGGCCTGCGTCCACACCAGGAAGCCGGCGGCCCGCCGCAGATGTCCGCCGGGCCGCGACCAGGCGGCGGTGAGACCCGCGGAGACGGCCTTGCCGAGCAGCCGGTGCCACGCGGGATGGAAGTCGACCTCGTCGATCCGGTGGCCGTAGCGGTCATGTGTGTGCAGAACGGGAGGATTCTCATTGGCCTGATTTCCCCACCTCTGTGCCTGGGCGGAACCCGCGGAGCGGCCGAGGAGGGCGAGTTCGTCGCGGGCGGAATCCAGGAGCGCCGGGTCCAGATGCCGCTCGACGCCCTCCACGAGGGCCCGGTCGGACGTGAATACGTCATATCCCACCAGGGGCGGAGCCTGGTTGGTCACTGTGTGGGTGCTGGCTGCCATGCCGCTACGGTAAGGAGGTGCACCAGGCAAAAGAAACACCCGGGCGGCCCTCTGGCCGTTGGAAACGGGCCCGCGCTCTCTACCGGAACGTCTCCAAGCGCAGGACCGCCTGGCTGCTGCTCAAGGACACCGTCAACTCGTGCGTCGAGTACCGCATCCTGGGGCTCGCGGCCGAGGCGGCGTTCTTCACGCTGCTCTCCGTGCCGCCGCTGCTCCTCAGCCTGATCGGGCTGCTCGCCTACGTGGACCGGTGGACGGGCGCCGACACCATCGCCAGCGTCCAGAACAACATCCTGGAGGCGTCCCGCACGGTCCTGTCCGACAAAGGTGTCAGTCAGATCGCCGAGCCGATACTGGACGACGTGTTGCGGGTCAGCCGGCCCGACATCATCTCCATCGGCTTCCTCTTCGCGCTGTGGTCCGGCTCCCGCGCCGTGGCGGTCTTCATCGACACCATCACCGTGATGTACGGCCTCGACGGCGTGCGCGGCATCGTCAAGACCCGGATGCTGTCCTTCGGCCTGTTCATCGTGGCGCTGCTCATCGGCTCGGTCGCGCTGCCGCTGATGGTGGCGGGTCCCGACGCGGTGGTGAACCTGCTGCCGGGCTCCACGACGGTCGTCCAGATCCTCTACTGGCCGGTCGTCGTCATCCTCTCCGTCGTCTTCCTGACGACGCTGTACCACGTGTCCGTGCCGGTGCGTTCGCCGTGGGTGGAGGACATGCCCGGCGCGCTGATCGCGCTCGCCATGTGGGTGCTCGGCAGCTTCCTCCTGCGCATCTACCTCACCAGCACGGTCGAGGGCCCCACCATCTACGGCTCGCTCGCGGCCCCGGTCGCCGTGCTGCTGTGGATCGGCGTCTCGGCGTTCGCGGTCCTGGTCGGCGCCGCCGTCAACGCGGCCATCGACCGCGTCTGGCCGTCCGTCGCGACGAAGGCCGCGCGCGCCGCCAACGACCGCATAAGGGAGGCGCAGGCCGTGGAGGTGGTGGCCCGCGCGGCCGCCGCGCGCGAGGCGATGGCGGAACTCGACGACGACCCCGAGGACCCCGAGATGCCGTCCGAGTACCCCGAACGGTGGTCGCGCTTCCTGCCGCCGGACGACGTGTCGTCCCGGCTGCGTACGCCCCCGAAGCCCACGAAGCAGCCGAAACACGCGAAACGCAACGGTACGGGGAGCGGCGGAGACGGCTCCTGCGGCGGTTGAGGAGCGGGGCCGGGAAGCCCCGCGACCTCGCTCCGTCGGGCCCGGCCTCACCTCTTCCAGGTGCCCGCCGCGGCCTGTTCCCCGGCGAAGTCCGCGAAGTCCCTGGGCTCCCGGCCCAGCACCTCGCGTACCCCTTCCGAGAGCCTCGCGTTGCGGCCGTCGAGGTTCGTCTCGAACAGCTCCACCAGGAACTCCGCCTCCGCGGCCGGAATCCCGAACTCCGTGAGCGCCGCCCCGTAGTCGCGCGCCGACACAGGGACGTACGCGATCTCCCGCCCCGCCGCCGCCGCGACCTCCGCCACCGCCTGCCGGAACGAAAGCAGCCGGGGCCCGGTGAGATCGAGGATCCGGCCCGCGAACCGGTCGCCGCCGGTCAGCGCGGCGACCACCACATCCGCTATGTCCCGCGCGTCGATGAACGGCTCAAGGACCTCACCGGCGGGAAAGACCAGCTCCCCGCCCCGCATCCCGTCCAGGAGCGGCCCCTCGCTGAGGTTCTGCGCGAACCAGCCGGCCCGCACGACCGTCCACCGGGCGCCCGCCTCCCGCACCGCCCGCTCCGTCGCGTGCGCCTGGGGCTCGCCCCGCGCCGAGAGCAGCGTGAGGTGCCGTACGCCGAGTTCGGCCGCCTGCCGCGCGAAGGCGCCGACCGTCTCGGCCGCGCCCGGCGCGCCGACGTCCGGCAGGTAGGCCAGGTGCGCCGCGTCGGCGCCCCGCAGCGCGTCCTCCCAGGTCGACCGGTCCGCCCAGTCGAACCGCACCGCGCCGGACCGCGAGGCCGCCCGCACCGTGAGTCCGGCCGCCTCGGCGGACTCCACCACCCTGCGCCCCACCCGCCCGGTCGCGCCCGTCACCAGAACCGTCATGCCCGCCGTGTCGCTCGTGTGCGCCGTGCGCGCCGTCTTCGTCGTCATGGCTTCAGTGAATCGGCCCGCGGGTCACGGGACCATCGCCGAAAGGCTCACGGCCATACGCGTGCGTCTACGCTGCCGGCATGGACGTACTCGCCGGACTTCTGGAAGGGCCCCGCGCCCGGGGAGCCTTCATGATCCGGGCGCTGTTCGACCCGCCCTGGTCCGTCCGCATCGCCGACGAGGCCCCTCTCTCGGTCATGATCATGGTGCGCGGCACCGCCTGGATCGCCCCGGAGAACGGTGCGCCCGCCCAGCGGATCGGCCCCGGCGACCTCGCCATCGCCCGCGGCCCCGACCACTACACCTGCGCGGGCGACGTCGGCACCCCGCCCTTCGCCGAGGTCCGGCCCGGCGAGCGCTGTGTGCCGCTGGACGGGGCGCCCGTCGCGCGCTACCGCGACCTCGGCCCGCGCGCCTGGGGCGAGTCGCCGAGCGGCTCCGTGGAGATGCTGATCGGCACCTACCAGATGCGGGGCGAGCTCACCGGCCGCCTCCTCGACGCGCTGCCGCCGCTCCTCGTCCTGCCCGGTGACGTGTGGCAGTGGCCCGCTCACGCCGCTGGTCGCCGAGGAGATCGGCAAGGACGAGCCGGGCCAGTCCGTCTTCCTCGACCGGCTCCTCGACCTGCTCCTGATCGCCGCGCTGCGCGCCTGGTTCTCCCGCCCCGAGGCGGCGGCGCCCGCCTGGTACCGCGCGATGGGCGACCCGGTCGTCGGCCACGCCCTGCGCCTGCTCCAGGACGACCCCGCGTACCCGTGGACCATCGCGGACCTCGCGGCGAAGGCGGGCGTCTCGCGGGCCGCGCTGGCCCGGCGGTTCGCGGAGCTGGTGGGGGAGCCCCCGATGACGTATCTGACCAACTGGCGGCTCGCGCTCGCCGCCGACCTGCTGCGCGACAGTGAGCTGACCATCGCCTCCATAGCCCGCCGCGTCGGGTACGGCAGCGCGTTCGCGCTCTCCGGTGCCTTCAAGCGGGTCTACGGGGTCAGCCCGCAGGAGCACCGAGGGCGCGGCGGCGTAGCCTTTCGCACATGATCCAGGAGACCGGCGCCGGCGCCCCGGTCCCGGGGGCCTACCAGGAGCGGCCGTCCCGGCTGACCGGCGCGGTCGTGTGGACCCGCGCCTCCTCGGACGCTCCCGGCGAAGGACGCCCGCCGTCGCCCGTGCTGCCGGACGGCTGCATGGACCTGCTGTGGACCGAGGGCAGGCTGTTCGTCGCGGGCCCGGACACGCGTGCGCACGATCCCGGCGGCGGGCCCGGCCGGTATGTCGGCGTCCGCTTCTTCCCCGGCTCGGCCCCGGCCCTCCTGGGCGTGCCCGCGCACGAACTGCGCGACGCGCGTGTGGACCTCGCCGACCTGTGGGGCGCGGGCCGGGCGCGACGCCTCGCCGAGCGGGTGGACGCCGCGCGCGACCCGATGGCCGCCCTGGAGTCGGTCGCCGTCGAGCGTGCCGCCGACGCCGGGCCGCCCGACCCGCTCATCGCCCACGTCGTCGCCTCCCTCGCCGCGGGCGGCTCGGTCGCCGGGGCCGCGGCGGCGGCCGGTGTCAACGTCCGCCTGCTGCACCGCCGTTCACTGCCCGCCTTCGGCTACGGCCCCAAGACGCTCGGCCGCATCCTGCGTCTGCAGCGGGCGCTCGCCCTGGCCCGCGGCGGGCTGCCCTACGCGGACACGGCGGCTGCCGCGGGCTTCGCCGACCAGGCCCACCTCGCCCGCGACGTCAAGGAGCTGACGGGCCTGGCGCTGACGCGGCTACTGGGCTGAGGCGGACGCCGACGGCGCGAAGAGGTCGACGCCGTTGCCGTCGGGGTCGAGCACGACGGCGTACCGCTGCCCCCAGAACGCGTCGAACGGCTTGAGTTCGCTCGGGTACCCGGCGTCCGTCAGGTCCGCGTGCACCGCGTCGACCCCGGCGGCCGTGGCGCAGTGGAAGGCGAGCCCGATCCGGCCCGCGGTTGCGGGCGGCCGCCAGCCCGGGTGGAAGGAGCGGACGGTGTCCTCCGTGTCGAAGGCGATGCGCACACCGCCGGGAAGCGCGGCCTCGACGTGCGGCGCGCTCTCCGATCCGGCGGGGAACTCCAGGCCGAGCCTGCGGTAGAAGGCGAGCGAGGCGGACATGTCCGAGACGACCAGACCGATCAGGTCGAAGCGGGGGGCGGGGGCGGCAGCGGGTGAGGTCGGTGTGCTGTTCATGCCGGCAGCGTAGGCAGGGGGCCGAAGGCCGGTCTTGAAGGAATCGGACACCTCGCCACCGGTACGCGGGCTCGTGCGGGCACCGGCACGACACCGGCACGGCACCGGCTCCGTCGACGCGTGTGGGTGAAGGACTACGACACCCTGTTGACGGACGTCTACGTTCCGCTCCGGCGCGACCAGGGAGAACGCGAAACGGTGGCCGAGTGCCGCTGTCCCGACTGTCACGGCCTCCCGATCCCCGCTACGTTGGAGGACATGGACTATCCCGGTGACAACCGGCTCGCGGCGGCCGTCGTGGAGTTCCGCGGCCGCGTGCTGCTCGTGCGACGCAGCGAGACCGAGCGGTTCCTGCCCGGCGTCTGGGGCGTTCCGTGCGGAAAGCTGGAGCCGGACGAGAGCCCAAGGGACGGTGTCCTCAGAGAGCTCAAGGAGGAGACGGGGCTGCTCGGCCAGGTGCTCCGCAAGGTCGGCGAATCCTCCTTCCTCAGCACCTACCGCGGGCACGAGGTGAAGAACTGGCAGGACAACTTCCTGGTCCGCCCCCTCACCTTCGACGTGTCGCTGCCCCTGCCCGACCAGGAGCACCGCTGGCTCGCCCCCACCGACCTCGCGAAGGTCGAGATCGACGACTACAACCGCGAGATCGTCCGCCAGGCCTGCGGCTGAACGCCGACCCGGCACCGCTCCGGCCGTCAGCCCTTCAGTCCAGCAGATCGGCCAGCGCCGAGAGTTCCGCCAGGTAGTCGTTCACTTCGAGCGGCTTCTTCGCCACCGCGCGCCCGGCCGTCCCCGTGCCCGGGACCTCCACGTCGCCGTCCGCCTCCGTGCCGGGACCGGTGAACACGTCCGTGTACCGCCGCCGCCCCGCCCCCGTCTCCAGGAACAGCGTGACCGTCGGCCCCGACGAGGCGCACCAGGCGCGGTGCAGGACGTGCGGCGGCAGCGCGTAGCCGCTCCCCGCCGCGTACCGCGCGCTCTGCGTCAGGCGCAGCCGCGCCCCGCCCGCGGGCTCAAGGAGCCAGTCGGCATCCCCGACCGAGAGGGACTCCCGGTACCAGGCCGTGGCGACCCCCTCGGCCGCGCCGGGGTCCACCGGCTCGTACAGCTCCATGCCGAGCACGCCCCGCACCACGCAGGAGGCCAGCGGGGAGCGGTGGTTGTGGATGTCCTCCTGCGTGCCCCGGCCGGGCTGCCACACGTGGGCGCGCAGCATGTGCCGCGGCCCGCCGTCGATGAGCAGCAGCTTGTCGAAGCCGAGCACGTGGCGGTACGAGAGCGACGCGCACCCCGCGGGGTCGCCGACGCCGGACGCCAGCTCCCGGACCAGCGGCAACAGCAGCCCCGGGGCGGCCAGTTCGGTCACGGCCGCGCGGGCGGCCCGCACCAGCTCGTCACCGGCCGGACCGTCGAGGAACTTCGTCAGGAGACGCCTGGAGTCGTGGACGTGCCGACCACCCAATGCACTCTCCCCTCGTCCGCGCGCACACGCCGCGCCGGGGGCTCAGATCCCCGGCTGATACATCCATACGGCATGTGCCCGCAGTGCGGATAGGCCTTGATAGGTCATCCACAGCGGGTGGGCGAGATCGCCACCGTCCCACGTCCAGATCCCGTTCTCCTGCTGCCGCCACACACAGGCGGCGGCGCCGGACAGCATTTCCTGCCAGACGGCCGCCCGGTCCTCGTCGGCGGCGACCGCTGGGGCGCCCGGCGTGAGCAGCGCCCGTACCACCCAGGCCGCCGCGAAGTGCCGTACGGAGAGCACCTCGTGGCGCGAGGCGTCGACGGGGTGCTGGCGGCGCACCGTCTCGTGGCCGCTCTCCAGGTCGTCGCAGCCGTCGTGCGCGGCGCCGGGGCAGGAGAGCAGCCAGCGGATGCCCTCCTCGCGCGTGGCCCGCGCGTTCGTGTCCTCGCCGAGCACCCGCGCCGCCCGGTCCAGGGCGACGACGGCCTGCGCGGTGTGCACGGCGGACGGCGCGACCGCCCTGCCGTGCGGCGGCGTGAGCCGGGAGCCCCAGCAGCGCCGGTGCCCGCGCGCCGGATCGGTGACGGCCCCGTCGACCAGCGCGTCCCGAAGGAGCGGCAGGGCGGGCGAGTCGGGCGCGGCGCGCAGCAGTCCGCGCAGGACCGTGGTGACGACATGGGTCAGCTCGGTACCCGCGGGCTCGAGGTCGCGGCTGAACCGTTCGGTGCACCGCTCCGCCTCCGCGGCAAGCAGCCGGGGGTCCGCGCCCGCCCGCGCGAGCGCGCCGAGCACGAGGCCGGTCACCTCGGGCCTGCCGACCGCGCCCTGCGAGCGGGCCGCCCAGCCGCCCTCGGGCAGCCGCAGCCGCCAGAGCGTCTCCACCAGCTCCGCCGCGCGCAGCCGCCCGTCCGGCATGCCGAGTTCGAGGACGATGTGCAGGCCGTACGCGGTGCCCGTCGGCGTGGGCCGCACCGGGCCCGGCTGCTCGTCGAGGGCGTGCGGCCAGCCCTTGAGGCGGCCCCGCAGCGGATCGTCGAGAACGGTCAGACGGTCGGCGAGCGTCGCGTACGCGGCGGCGGAGAGCCCCGGCAGCGGGCCGGGCGCCGGGTCCCCCGCGCTCGGCGCCGCGGCGCCCGTCGAGGGCCGGCGGGGCGACGGCACGCCGTCCAGGGCGCCGCCCGGTCCGTCGGCCGCCGCCGCCCTGGCCCGCAACAGCGCGCCGGCCAGCCAGGCGGCGATGCCCGTCCCGGCGCCGCTGACCACGGCGAGCGCGTAGCGCGCCGTGTCCCCGAAGAGCCCGCCGGGCAGCAGACCCACCAGGGCCTGGAACACGGCGTAACCCAGGGCGAGCGGGCCGAACCGGCCCAGCCACGCCACCAGCCGCCCGGACGGCGGCTCGGGCGGCGGCGGGGCCGGTGGCCCGGGTGGCACGGGACGCCCGGCGGGGTCTGTGCTTCCACGCATGGGTGCTGTAGGCATGAACTTCACCTACCCATAAGACACTTGTGACGAAAGGGAGTGGGCACTGTGCCCGGTTCGGAACCGACAGCGGACCTCACCGGCTGGAGCAGGGCCCCGTTCACCGGGGCGGGCATCACGCATGACGTCCATGAGAAGGGGACAGGCCCCGGTGTCGTGCTGGTTCCCGAAATCCCCGGTGTCCACCCGGGAGTGCTGGGCCTCGGCGAGCACCTGGTGAAGGAGGGCTTCACCGTCGCGATCCCGTCGCCCTTCGGCGAACCGGGCCGCCCTGTCTCCGTGCCGTACGTGCTGAACGTCTTCCCCCGCGCCTGCGTCTCCGCCGAGTTCCGCGCGTTCGCGACCAACGCCCGGCGCCCCTTCGCGGACTATCTGCGTGCTCTGGCCCGCGACCTGGCCTCCCGTACCCCGGGGCCTGGCGTCGGCGTCATCGGCATGTGCTTCACCGGCGGCTTCGCGCTGGCCGCCGCCACGGACGACTCCGTCATCGCCCCCGTACTCAGCCAGCCCTCGCTGCCGCTGCCCGTCAGCGGCGCCCGCAAGGTCGACCCGGGCATGTCCCGCGCCGAGTTCGACACGGTCGTGGCCCGCACCAGGAACGAGGGCCTGTGCGCGCTCGGCCTGCGCTTCACCGAGGACAAGCTGGTGCCGGGCGACCGCTTCACCACGCTCCGCCGTCACCTGGGCGACGCGTTCGAGGTCATCGAGCTCGACTCGTCGCCCGGCAACGCGGCGGGCTTCGCCAGGACGGCGCACTCCGTCCTCACGGAGGAGGTCCGCGAGGAGCCGGGCCACCCCGCGTACGCCGCGCGCGAGCGGGTCGTCGCATTCCTGCGGGAGCGGCTGACCCCCGTCGGCTGAACGCCCGCCCCCGGTGCCCCTCCTCACCCGTCCGTGCGCGAGAAGACGCAGGTGAGCCCGAACGGCCCACGCTCCGCGCGGAGTTCGTGGTGCGGCAGTACGCCGGGGCCGCACGACTGGGTGCCGATGCCGTGCCGGGCGATGTCGAGGTTGACCCAGACGGTGTCGCCGGGGGTGAGGTCGGTGCGGTGCCGGGCCGCGTCGAGCTGCTCGGTCGTCCAGCGGCGCGCGGTGAACGCGGGCGAGTCGTCGGTCTCGACGCGGAGCCCGCCGACCTCGGCCCAGCGGATGTCCGCGCGGGCGCCGTTCTCCTGCGGCCACACGTACGGGGTCTGCAGCGCGGCGACGTCCGCCTCCCAGACGCCGGTCCGGGAGGCGGCCGCCGTGTCCGGGTAGGCCTCGCCGGGGCCGCCGCCGAACCACCGCACCCGGTCGCCCGCGCCGGGCAGCCCGAAGCGGATGCCGACGCGGGGCAGCGGCACGTCCCAGTCGCCCTCGGGTGTCACGGTCATCCGCAGCAGCAGCACGACGCCGTTCGACGCCCAGTGGTACTCCGTGCGCAGCGCCAGGTCGCAGGCCGCGGGCGCCACCCGGGTGCGTACGGTCAGCCCGTCGTCGGTCAACTCGACGGCCTCCACGCGGTGCCGCATCCGGTCGAGGCCCCGCGCGCGCCAGCGGGCGGCCACGGACGGCTCGGGACGCCAGGGCATGCCGTTGTCGTTGTCGGTCGGGGCCCGCCACACGTCCAGGCGCAGCTCGCTGATCTCGCGGTCACGGAAGGCGAGGAGCCTGCCGGTGCGGGCGTCGAAGGTCGCGGCGCCGAGCGAGATCCGGCGCCCCGCCGCGTCCCGCTCCGGTGCCGCGCCGCCCGCCAGGGGCAGGTCCATGCCCCATTCGACGGGCAGTTGGGCCCACGCCACCTCGTGCCCTGCGGCCGCCCATGCGGTGTCCTCGGCGAGCACCGCCCGCACCGTCCACTGGGTCTCGGCGTCCGGGTCCCGGCGCGGCGCGGGCGGCAGCTTCACCTGCGTACGCCCGCCGGGCCCGACCGGCGGCACCGGGAGCACGCCGTCCGCGACCGTTCGGCCGTCCTTCTCGAACGACCAGGTGAAGGCGAGGCCCGAGAGGTCGGCGAAGTCGTGGAGGTTGGTGATCGTGACCGTTCCGGCCCGGCCGTCGCCCTCGATCCTGACCGGCTCGATCACCTTCTTGTACTCGATCAGGCCGGGGGACGGCGTCCGGTCGGGGAAGAGCAGGCCGTCGCAGACGAAGTTCCCGTCGTGCAGCTCCTCGCCGAAGTCGCCACCGTACGCGTAGCCGTACGCGGGGTGCGCGATGCCGTGGTCGATCCACTCCCAGACGAAGCCGCCCTGGAGCCGCTCGTAGGTCTCGAAGAGCCGCTGGTACTCGCTGAGCCCGCCGGGACCGTTGCCCATGGCGTGCGCGTACTCGCAGAGGATGAACGGGAGCCGGCGGCGGTGTTCGGGGCCCTCGTCCTCGCCCCGCCCGATGCGTTCGACCTCGGCGTGGTCGGCGTACATCCGCGAGTACACGTCGGTGTCCGCGCAGGACCTGTCGCCCTCGTAGTGCAGCAGCCGGCTGCCGTCCCGCGCCCGGATCCAGTCGGCCACGGCGGTCAGGCCGCGCCCCGTCCCGCACTCGTTGCCGAGCGACCAGAGGACGACCGACGGGTGGTTCTTGTCGCGCTCGACCATGCGGGCCGCGCGGTCCAGGAGGGCGGGCGTCCAGCGGTCGTCGTCGACGGGGTTGCCGCGCCATCCCACCGCCTGGAAGCCGTGGGTCTCCAGGTCGCACTCGTCGATCACCCACAGGCCGAGCTCGTCGCAGAGGTCGAGGAAGGCGGGGTGGGGCGGATAGTGGCTGGTGCGGACGGCGTTGATGTTGTGCCGCTTCATCAGGAGGACGTCCGCGCGCATGGTGTCGAGGCCGAGGGTGCGGCCCGTCCCGGGATGGAACTCGTGGCGGTTCACGCCCCGGAAGAGCACCGGGCGGCCGTTGACCGTGATGACGCCGTCCTCGACGGCCACCGTGCGGAAACCGACACGCAGCGCGATGCGCTCGCCGGGCGTCGCCAGCGTCGCGTCGTACAGGCGCGGCGTCTCGGCCGTCCACGGCTCCACGGCCACGGTGACCTGCTCCCCGGTCGGTACGTCGATGCCCAACTCGGCGACGGTGAGCCGACCTTGGACCTCGGAGTCGACGCGCAGCGTGCCCGTCCCCGCGCGATGGTCGTACGCGGCGTGCACGAAGAAGTCGCGGGCGCAGCCCTCGGGGCGGTGCAGCAGCGTCACGTCCCGGAAGATGCCCGGCAGCCACCACTGGTCCTGGTCCTCCAGGTACGACCCGGCGGACCACTGGTGGACGCGGACCGCGAGGACGTTGCCCGCGGGGCGCAGCAGCTCGCCGACGTCGAACTCGTGGGGGAGCCGGGAGCCCTTGAAGTCGCCCAGCTCCGTGCCGTTGAGCCAGACGCGGGCGCAGGACTCGACGCCGTCGAAGCGCAGCACGGCCGCGCCGTCGCGCGGCCAGTCGGCGGGCAGGTCGAAGGTGCGCAGATGGTCGCCGGTCGGGTTCTCGGTGGGTACGCGCGGCGGGTCCACCGGGAACGGATAGAGCTGGTTGGTGTACTGGGGCGCGCCGTGGCCCTGCAGCACCCAGTGGCCGGGGACCGCGATCTCGTCCCAGGCGTCCTCGGCGCCCGGGGCGTCGCAGTCGTACCCCTCGGCGGCGAAGGTCTCGTCCTCGGCGTCGGCGGTGGGGGAGAGGCGGAAGCGCCAGCGGCCGTTGAGGGACAGGGTGGCGGCGTCGGAGGCCGCGTACCGGGCGCGGGGCGGCAGGCTGCCGGTGCCGGGGGACACGTCCTCGTGGTGGGGAAGCTCCATGCGTTCCATCAGACCGCGCGGGGGCCGGGGGCCGCCATCGTTCGGGGCGGGGAGTCGTTGGATTCTCGGTCGGTGGCTTGGACGCGACGCTGGACGGATGCGGAAATCGTGGTGCGGCCGGGCTCTGGCAGCGAATTTCGTCGTACTCTGGCTTCGTCCACGCGATATCGGTAACTTGTCGCGTCGTGAACCATCACCCCGAACAGCCGCCGTCCCGGCCCTCTTCGACCGGATCCGACCACGACGGCGCCACCCCGCTCTCCACAGCCCCGCTGCCCGCGACGCTCCCCGTCACCGACCGCACCCGCCACCGCCGCCTGCGCGAGCAGGGCAGCCTGTCGCGCGCCGACCTCGAAGCGATCCTCGACGTGGGCTTCGTCTGCCACCTCGGCGTCGTCGTCGACGGCCGGCCGATGGTCGTGCCCACCGTCTACGGCCGCGACGACACGCAGCTCTTCCTGCACGGTTCCGTCGCCGGCCGCAGCCTGGCCACCGATCCCGAGTCGGCCGTCTGCGTCACCGTCACCCACGTCGACGGGCTGATACTCGCCCGCTCGGTCTTCGAGCACGGCGTCACCTACCGCAGCGCGATGATCCACGGCGTCCCGCGCCGGGTGACCGACCCCGACGAGAAGCTGCGCGGCCTGCGCCTGCTCACCGAGCACGCGGCACCGGGCCAGTGGGACTACGCCCGCCGTCCGAGCCGCAAGGAACTCGCGGCGACCACCCTGCTCTCCCTCTCCCTGGCGGAGGCCTCGGTCAAGGTCGCGGCGGGCCCGCCGGACGACGGCGAAGGCCCGGACGCCGGGCTCGGGATCTGGGCGGGCAACCTGCCGCTCACCGCCACGTGGGGCGAACCGGTGCCCGACCCGCTGCTGCCCGCCGGGATCGCCCCGCCACCGCACATCGCCGGGCGCGGCGGGACCCGGCGGGGGGCCGGAGACAGGCTCTGAGCGTCCGGTGCGGCAGGCTCACCGGGACGAGCGGGTGCCGCGCCGTCCTTGGGCCGTTCGGACGGGGCGAGGGCCCGGGACCTTGTCGGCGGTCGGGGCGTCTGCTTGACTCCGCTCGCCGAACGCCCCCGGAACGCCGCCCACGTACTCGTTGGAGGCCGCCATGGAGACCACCCGCACCGTCGGCGTCACCCGCAGGCGCCTGATGTCCGCCCTGTCGGCCGCCGGTCTCCTGGCGGTGGTTCCTGCGGACCCGGGACTTCCGGGCCTCGGCGCGGGCCGGGCGAGCGCCGCCGGGTCCGACGAAGGACGCGCCCGGCTCCGCGCCAACACCGTGGCGGTCTTCGCCGGGACCGCGGAGTCCAACGCCCGCCCGGAGACGGCCGCGAAGCTCGCCGCCGTCGAGAAGACGGCACGGGCCGGCCTGAAGGCGATGGACGACGCCGGAGAGGGCGAGCTCTTCGCCGGCCTGACGCTCGGCACCGACGAGACCAACCTGAACACCGCCTACCGCAAGCTGTACGAGATCGGCCTCGCCACTCGCACGCCAGGAATCGCCCTCTACGGCGACACGGCCGTGCAGCGCCGGGTGCTCGACGGCCTGGCCTGGCTGCACGAGCACTACTACGGCGACCAGGCCAAGGGCTACTACGGCAACTGGTTCCACTGGGAGATCGGCATCTCCCAGCACATCAGCAGGACCCTGGTCCTGCTCGCCGACGCGTCGGCCACCCACCGCCCCGAGCTGGTGGCCACCTACGTCGCCTCCATGGACGCCTACCTCCGCAACGGCACCGGCGGCGACGTGGACCTCGACTCGCGCTTCCACACCGGCGCCAACCTCGCCGACATCACCACCAACCGGATACTGCAGGGCGCCCTCCTGGGTGGTGACGCGGGGCAGGACCGCATCCGCAAGGCCCTCACCGACCAGCTGACGGTCTTCGTCACGATCGACCCGTACCACCTGGCGCACCGGGTGACGGACGGCCATTACGCGGACGGCTCCTTCATCCAGCACGGCTCCGTCGCCTACACCGGCTCGTACGGCAAGGGCCTGCTCACCCGCGTCGTGCAGACGCTCAAGATCCTTGACGGTACGGGCTTCGCGCACGGCGCGGAGCTGGTGCCGACGGTCTTCGGCTGGGTGCGGAACGGATTCGCCCCGCTGATCTTCGAGGGCTGGATGATGGAGATCGTCAAGGGCCGGGCGGTGTCGCGCACGGACTCCGGCTACACCGATGCCGCGGTGGTCGTGGAGGCCGTCGTCGACCTCTCCTCACTCGCGACGGGCGCCGAGGCCACCGCCCTGAAGGGCTACGTCAAGCACGTCAGGACCACCTCGAAGGCCGCCCTGGACCCGGTCCGCTTCGTCTCGCCGGTCAGCATCGCGCGCTACGCCGACATCGTCGCCGACACCACGGTCCCGGCCGCCGACCTCAACGCCGCCGCGCGCAGCGTCGCCTTCAACGCCATGGACAAGACCGTGCACCGCAGGCCGGGTTACGCCTTCGCGCTGGCGCGCAGCTCGGAGCGGATCAGCAAGTACGAGTACATGAGCGGCGAGAACCTGGTGCCGTGGTTCCAGGGCGACGGCGCGTACTACCTCTACCTGTCCGGGCAGGACCAGACGCAGGCGTACGGCGTCGACTACTACACCACGGTCTCGCCGTACGGACTCGCCGGCGTCACCGCGCCGGTCGAACAGCGGCGCACCGTACCGGAGTTGTACGGCAAGCCGTACTACGACAACCCGGACCACCCCCTGCACTTCACCTCGTCGTCCGAGTCGCAGAACGCGTACGTCTACTTCCCGCGCGGCACCAACCGGCACTCGGGCGGCGCCGTCCTCGGCGCGTACGGCGCCGCGGGCATGGTGCAGTCCAGCGACGTGGCCTACCGCGACCGGCACCTGCTGCCCGCCGACTTCGTGGTGTACCGGGGCGCGACGGCCACGAAGTCGTGGTTCCTGCTCGACGACGAGATCGTGGTGCTCGCCGCGGACGTCGGCGACCTCGCGGGCCGGGCCGTCACCACCACGGTCGACGCCCGCACCGCGGCCGTGGGCGACCGCGTCTCGCTCACCGGCATGCGCCACGACGGCAGCCCCTGGACTGGCCCAGGCACCGCCGACCTGCGCTGGCTGCGGTACGCCAATGCCACCCAGGGCACCGCCGTCGGCTATGTCTTCCTCGACGCCCCACCGGTACGGGTGGCCCTGGACGAGGTCACCCACAGCCGCCGGGCCGTGCGCACCGCCAACCCCGATACGCGCGTGACCCGTTCGGTGCTCGGCGTCACGCTCGACGGGCCCGCGGGCGCCCGGCCCGCCCGGTTCGCCTACGCGCTGGTGCCGAATGCCGACGACGACCGGCTGCGAGCCCACCACAACGGGCCGCTCAAGGTCCTCGCCAACTCCGCGCGCCTACAGGCCGTCGCCCATGCCGGGCTCGGCCTGACGGCGGCCAACGCCTTCGCGACGGGGTGGCACGGCGCCGCGGACCTGCGCGTGCACGGACCCGCCTCGGTCATCGTGCGCCGGGGGCGGCGCGGCGCGACCACCTCCGTCGCGGTGTCCGACCCGACGACGGTCCGGGACACCGTGACGGTGCTGCTGCGCGGCCGCCCGCTGCGCAAGGTCACCGCGGACCCGGGGGTCCGGGTGAGCAGGGCACCGGGCGGCACACGTATCGAGGTCGACACGCATCACGCGTACGGCAGAGGCTTCACGGCAACACTGAAGCCATGAAATTCCCTTTGCGATCCTGCGCTTGATGGATCGTCATCCACCCGTGACGCTGATGGCCTGCACCGGACACGCCCGCGCCGCTTCCCGCACCAAGGGATCGCCGCCGCCGTCCTGACGGCCGGGCAGCACCTCGCTGAGGCCGTCGTCGTCCTGGGTGAAGACGCCCGGCGCGGTCAGCGCGCACATGCCCGCGCCCACGCATCGGTCCTTCTCGACGTGAATCACCGTGCTCGCCATGGCCGACTCCTACCAGGTGACGGGGAGTTCGAGCATCCCCTGGATCGTGTCGCCCGGCTTGAAGGGGATGTCCCCCGCGGGCACCGCGAGGCGCAGCCCCGGCAGCCGTTCGAAGAGGGTCCCGAGCGCGATCTCCATCTCGGCGCGTGCGAGGTTCTGGCCCAGGCACTGGTGGATGCCGAAGCCGAAGGCGACGTGGTGCCGGTTCGGGCGGTGCCAGTCCAGCTCCTCGGGCGTCTCGTAGGTCATGTCGTCGCGGTTGATGAGGGAGGTGGCGAAGACGACGCCGTCGTCGGCGCGGATGGTGCTGCCCGCGAACTCGATGTCCTCCCTGGCCACCCGGAACATCCCGTCCGCGATGGACAGGAAGCGCAGCAGCTCCTCGACGGCGGCGGGCATCAGGGGCGGTTCCGCCCGCAGCCCCGCGCGGAGTTCGGCGAGCCGCTCGGGGTGCTGGAGCAGCGTGAACGTGCCGAGCGAGATCATGTTGGCCGTGGTCTCGTGCCCGGCGATCAGCAGGATCGTGGCCAGTCTGACCAGCTCCTCCCGGTCGACGGCGCCCGCGGTGAGCTGCCGCTGGATCAGCTCGTCGAGGAGTCCGTCGCCCGGTTCCTGCCGCTTGTGGTCGATCAATCGGTAGAAGTACGCGTCGAGTTGGTCCCGTGCTTCCTGGCTGTCGTCGGCCGTGGGGCCGCGCAGGAGCCGCCGCGACTGCTCCTCGAAGAACTCGTGGTCGGCGTAGGGCACCCCGAGCAGGGCGCAGATCACCATGGAGGGGACGGGCAGTGCGAACGCGCTCACCAGCTCGGCGGGCGGCCCCTGCTCGACCATGGCGTCCAGGAGTCCGTCGACCGTCTGCTGGATCCGCGGGCGCATGGCCGCGATGCGTTTGACGGAGAAGCTGGGGATCAGCATGCGGCGCTGGGCGTTGTGCTCCGGGTCGTCGACGCCGAGCAGGGCGATGCGCCGGTCGCTCAGGCGGGCGAAGCGTTCGGTCGGCGCGGGGAACGTCCTGAGCTGGCGGTCGGAGGACAGGCGCGGGTCGACGAGCAGCTCACGGGCCGCCTGCTGCCGGGTGACCGCCCAGATGGAGCGGCCGTCGAAGAGGGTGACGCGGGAGAGCGGGCGGGCGTCGCGCAGCGGTGCGTACGCGGTCGGCGGGTGGTAGGGGCACGAGCGGTCCTGGGGGAAGGAGACGGTTTCCGTCACCTTCGTTGACTCCGTCATGAAAGTACCTCGCAAGCGCAGTTCTTCCCTTATCCATCCCCATTGGATGCCTGGGGCATCTATCCCGTACACGGCAAGACCAGCCAGATCGCCGTGGGCCGACATCTGTCCGGAATCACTCGCTCCACGCGCGCCGCGCGCTGCTGTGGGGTCTTGGGGCTCGGGGCCTTGGGGCTCGGGGCCTGGGGTCCTGGAGTCAGTCGCGTGCCAGGTCGGCGTAGCGGGCGATCTGGATGCCGAGGGCCACGAGCCCCGCGCCCTCGACCAGGGAGACGGTGACCAGCGGCCATGTGAGATGTCCGTTGAGCCAGAAGACGGTCAGGGCCGCCCCCGGGCCGGCGCAGAAGGCCAGCAGGTCCACGGCGAGCTGGAGTCTTTTGCGGGAGCCGCGGCGCAGGTCCTGCCGGTGGGCGGTCTCCCAGCCGAACAACGCGTCGCTCTGCCCCACCACTTCGGCCAGTCGCGGGCGCAACGTGGTCCTGATGTACTGCCCGATGGCCGAGATCTTCTCGTCGTTCACCAGGTAGGTCCAGCCGAGCAGGACCGACAGCGGCGGAAGGAGCAGCAGCAGGGCCGTGCGGCTGGCGGACGGGATGGTGGCGGCGATGACGCCGGCGGTCGCGGCCAGCATCGCGTAGATGAGGTTGTCCCGGAGGGTGATGCGGCTCTTCTGCTCCGCCTTCACCTGTTCGTACTCCGCGAGCAGGACGCGTCCCAGTGTCACTTCGTCCGGCTCGGCCATTCCGTTCCCTTCTCTTCGACGGCGGCCCGACGGCGGCCCGGCGACCGGCCGGACCGGGAATCACGTGAGGTGCGGCAGCAGCGCGCTGAACACGTACGCCGCGTTCCGACTGGCTATCGCGTGGTGGCTGTCGTCCTTCTGCCGGTCCGCCGCATCGGAGATCCCGCGGACCATGACCCAGGCCCCCGCGGCCCCGGTCTGACCGGTGCTCGCGTGGACGGCCGTCGCGAGACCCGCGCCTTCCGTCTCCACGGCGAGGATCTTCTCGTTGTACTCGCGCAGATAGCGGCGTTCCTCGGCGCTGACGTCCGCGAGCACCGCCTCGCCGGAACCGATCAGGCCACGCAGCGCGCGGTGGTCCTCGGACCCGGGCAGCGGCCAGGGCTCCCCGTGGGTGGTGAAGAAGGCGTTGATGGCGTGTTGGACGCCGGCCGTGACGGTGTGGCCGCGGCCACGGCGCCGGGTGCCCTCCGACGTCACCTTGCGCGGCTCGTAGTGGACGACTTCCTGGGCGATGACGACGTCGCCCGGGCGTACGTCGGGGTGGATGGAGCCGGCGATCCCGACCAGGGCGACCAGGCGCGGGGCGTACTCCCTCCGCAGGTGCTCGACCGCGCTGCCCGCGAAGTGCTGTCCCGGCAGGAGCGACTGGGTGAGGGACAGGCGAAGGGTCCGCGCCCCGGCTGCACGGGTGAACTCATGGAACACTACGCCCTGTTGGGTGCGGCGCTCGGTGTGGGTGCCCCATCGCGCGAGCGCGTCGATCGTGGCGCTGTTCTCCACGGGAAGCACCGTGATCACGCCCGCGTCCCACACCTGCTCCCGCCGAGCCCCTTCCTCGGCCCGGGTCGGCGCCGGGAGCGCCTCGTCGGCGGTGTCGCCGGCGTTCGCGGTTTCGGAGCCGTGCACCGTCACGCGCGTGTTCTTGCCCATGGCGGTGGGGCCGTTGACGTTCACGTTGCCGGGCCCGGTGTTGCTGATCCCGTAGTTGCTCATCCGGGATCTCCCCTCGTGTCAGGTGGAGAGGCTGGTTTCCTGCCCCATCGCGGTGTTCTGGACATCGACGTTCCCGGAACCCGTGTTGATGATCCCGTTGTTGAGGATGGCGGTGGCCCGTTGCAGGAACTCCGTGGTGTCCACGCCGTGCTCCTTGAGGAACTCCCCGACCGTGGCCAGCAGGCGCCGTTCGATGACCTTCGAGTGCTTGGCGACGTCGAACGTCTGGAAGTAGCTCTCGTCCGCCTCGATGGAGGCGATCTCCCGTGCGCTGAGCGAGGCGCCGATGTTCAGGCCGCGCTTGAGACTCGCCGCGGTGGAGTCGGCCCCGGCGCGTGCGGATCCGGCGAGCAGGGCGGCCGCGGCCAGCAGGCGGAAGGGCGCCAGACCGGCCGGTGGAAGGCGGCGCGGGCTCGTCAGGGCGGCCCGGAACGCCGCCCTGCGCCCCGTCCCGCCGACGAGGTCGACCACGTGGTACTCCAGGCGGGTCGGCGCGAGGCCGCAGGTGGTGAACTCGATGTACAGCGTGCGCCCTTGGAGTGACACGTGCACGAAGATGGTCGTGACCAGGTCGCCGCCCCAGGACTCCACGCGGCAGGTCAGATGGTGACGGGCGGTCTCGGTGGGGCTGTCGAGCATGCGTCGTATCAGCTCCGCGTCCGGGGCGGCCGTCAGCTCATCCGCGTAACTCTGCGCGTACCGGCCCTCCACGAAGAGGGAATCCTCCACGACCAGGCCGGGCAGCCTCGTCTCGGGGTCCTCCTCGGTGCCCAACGCGGCGATGGCGCGCCGCAGTTCCTCCACGAGATCCCAGGTGGGGAACGGCTTCTTCGCGAACTCCACGTCCTTCTCGCTCGCGATCCCCTTTGTCTCCACCAGGCGTTGGGCGAAGGACCAGGTCTTCAGGCGCCGGCCGCTGCCGATGAACGGCTCGTTCCCCGAGTAGACCACCATGGGGTGCCGCTGCTGTCCGTCGATCACGGAGAGCCGCCGACTCGTCCGCAGGGGGCGGTCCGTTTCCAGGTGGCGGCGCAGCCGGTTCAGTGCGAGCTGGCGCAGGACGTCGCTCACCGCGAGGACGACGCAGGGTGCGACCACGATCAGAGCGGCGGGCACGAGTCCGCGCGGCCCGTCGTTCGCCATCAGTACGACGAGGGCCACCGCCGTGGCCAGTGCCGCCAGGGCCAGCCCCTCCCGCAGGGTGACGACCGACTGTTCCGGGCGGCTCTCGTCGTCGGTGTCGGTGCCGGTGTCGGTGCCGGTGCGCAGATCCGACCAGCGCCTGGAGAGGCGCCGGACCACCGAGCCGAGGAGCGCGAGGTCGACGAGTACGGCCGTGGCGAAGAACGCGGCGGCGGGCCGCATGACGAAGGCGGCGCAGAAGAGCGCGAGGAACAGGGCGTCCTCGACCGTGGACAGCCACCAGGCGCGCCAGGCGTGGGCGAGGACGGGGACCAGGTCGTACCCGTAGGAGGGGGCGACCCGGCGTCGGCGCGCGTTGTAGACGCCGTGGATGACCGCGGTACGAAATCGCGCGTCCAGATAGACGCCCGCGCACAGCCTCCGGGTCGCGGCCCGATCCCGCGCCCCCACGGTCCCTACGGGTGTCTCGGGTATCGCCATCTGTCCCCCCTCGTGCCCCCGGGCGGGAACGTGGCAGGCAGCGTAGCCATCGCCGTGGTGACGGAACAGCCCAATGCCGGACGTCCTTCGGCTGTCGCCGCGTCGCGTGCGAGGCACCCGAGGAGGCCGCGTGCGGGGGCATTGGGAGGGGCCGTGGGGGAGGGGCCGCGGGCGGGGTGAAAAAGCGGTGGCGATGTCTTCGGGGGTGTCGCTAGGCTCTGCGCTGTTCGCAGGTGGCCGGCCGGCCACCTGGACCGACCCAGCAGGAACTGGAGGTGTCGACCGATGGCTGTCGTTGCGATGGGCGCTGCCCGCATCCGGAAGTTCATCAAGTCCACCTCCGTGGCCACCACCGGCTGACCTGTTCCTCTCCCGCGCCGACTCGCGCGCGGACGCCGGGGCCACCCCTGTGAAGGGTCACCCCTTGTCTTCCTCCTCTCTTCCGTTCTCCTCCCGCGCGGGTTCCTCCCCGTCCGCCCCGCACCCGCTCGCCCCGTACGGCTGGGACGCGGGCTGGGAAGCCGAGTTCGCGCCCTACGCGGCCCGGGGCCTGGTCGCCGGGCGCGTCGTCCGCGTCGACCGCGGGCAGTGCGATGTCGTCACCTGCGAAGGGACCGTGCGGGCCGACACCGAGTTCGTCACCCCGCGCGACCCGCTGAAGGTCGTGTGCACCGGCGACTGGGTCGCCGTGGACCCGCGGGGCGCCGATCCCCGCTACGTACAGGCGTACTTGGAGCGGCGCACGTCCTTCGTTCGCTCCGCCTCGTCCAAGCGGTCCGAGGGACAGATCCTCGCCGCCAACGTCGACCACTCGATCATCGCGGTGCCGCTCGCCGTGGAGCTCGACCTCGCCCGGATCGAGCGCTTCCTCGCGCTCGGCTGGGAGTCGGGCGGCCGGCCCGTCGTCGTGCTCACCAAGGCCGACCTCGTGCCGGACGCCGCCACGCTCGGGCACCTCGTCGAGGACGTGGAGGCCTCGGCGCCCGGCGTGCAGGTGCTGCCGGTCAGCGCCGCCACCGGCGAGGGCGTCGACATCCTCGCCGCCGTCGTCTCCGGCGGCACCTCGGTGCTGCTCGGCCAGTCCGGCGCCGGCAAGTCGACGCTGGCCAACGCGCTCGCCGGGAGCGACGTCATGGAGGTCCAGGCCATCCGTGACGTCGACGGCAAGGGCCGGCACACCACGACGACCCGCAACCTCATCCCGCTGCCCGGCGGCGGGGTCCTCATCGACACCCCGGGACTGCGCGGGGTCGGCCTGTGGGACGCCGAGAGCGGCGTCGGACAGGTCTTCTCCGAGATCGAGGCGCTGGCGGAGCGCTGCCGGTTCCACGACTGTGCCCACGGCGTGGAGCCGGGGTGCGCGGTGCTGGCCGCCGTCGAGGACGGCACGCTGCCCGAACGCCGCCTCGACAGCTACCGCAAGCTGATCCGCGAGAACCAGCGCATCGTCGCCAAGACGGATGCGCGGGCGCGGGCGGAGATGCGGAGGCAGTGGCGGTTGCGGGGGGCGGAGGGGAGGGCGGCGCTGGACGTCAAGCGGGGGCGCTTGCGCTGAGCTTGAGCGGTGTGGGGTGGGTGGGGGCTGCGGGGCCGTTTCGGCGGTCGCGCAGTTCCCCGCGCCCCTCAAAGATTGCGCAGTTCCCCGCGCCCCTGGGCGGTTGCGTCGTTCCTCGCGCCCGGGGAAGGTTGCGCAGTTCCCCGCGCCCCTCAAAGATTGCGCAGTTCCCCGCGCCCCTGGGGCGTCCCGCTGCTCCCCGCGCCCCTGGGGCGTCCCGCCGCTCTCCGCGCCCCTGGGGACATCGCGCCGTACCCCGCGAAATGTCGTGTCCGAAATCCGCCAGCCGTGGGGGTGGGGCCGTTTCACAATGGAGGGGTGATCGATGAAGAGACCAGGTACGAGGCCGTGCGCAGCAGGGACGCCCGCTTCGACGGGGAGTTCTTCTTCGCCGTCGAGACCACCGGCATCTACTGCCGGCCCAGCTGCCCCGCCGTCACCCCCAAGCGCCGCAACGTCCGCTACTACACCACCGCGGCCGCCGCCCAGACCTCCGGCTTCCGCGCCTGTCGCCGGTGCAGGCCGGACGCCGTCCCCGGCTCCGCCGACTGGAACGTACGCGCCGACGTGGTGGGCCGCGCCATGCGCATGATCGGCGACGGGGTCGTGGACCGCGAGGGCGTGCCGGGGCTCGCCGGGCGCCTCGGCTACAGCGCCCGCCAAGTGCAGCGTCAGCTCACCGCGGAGCTGGGCGCGGGACCCGTCGCCCTGGCGCGGGCGCAGCGCGCGCACACCGCCCGCGTCCTGTTGCAGACCACCGAGCTGCCGATCACGGAGATCGCCTTCGCCGCCGGATTCGCCAGCGTCCGGCAGTTCAACGACACCATCAAGGCGGTGTACGCGCTCACGCCGACCGCACTGCGCGCCGCCGGCCCCCGACAGGGCTCGGCCCGCCCCACACCCGCCGCCGGCATCCCGCTCCGCCTCGCCCACCGGGGCCCCTACCGCGCCGACGCCGTCTTCGACCTGCTCGCCGACGAGGCGGTCGAGGGAATCGAGGAGGTCACGGGGGAGCGGGGCGCCCGCACCTACCGGCGTACGCTCCGACTGCCCTACGGCACCGGCATCGTGGCCGTCGAGGAGGCGCACAACGACGCCACCACCGCGGCCGGCGGAGGGTCGAGCACCGGGGCCGTGCACCGCGGCGGCTGGCTCGACGCCCGGCTGCACCTCACCGACCTGCGCGATCTCACCACGGCCGTGCAGCGCCTGCGCCGCCTCTTCGACCTCGACGCCGACCCGTACGCCGTGGACGAGCGGCTCGGCGCCGATCCGCGGCTCGCCCCGCTCGTCGCCGCCAGGCCCGGGCTCAGGTCGCCCGGCGCCGCCGACCCGGAGGAGTTCGCGGTGCGCGCGCTGACGGGGCGGGCGGGCGCCGAGCGACTCGTGGGGCGGTACGGCAAGGCGCTCGACGCCGCGTGCGGGCGGCTCACCCACGTCTTCCCCGCACCGGCCGAGCTGACGGCCGAGCCAGGCCCGCTCGGCGCGCTGGCCACCGCGCTCGCCGACGGCTCCCTACGCCTGGACGCGGGCGCGGACCGCGACGACGCGGAGGCGGCGCTCCGCGCGCTGCCCGGCGTGGACGCGCGGACCGCCGCGGTCATCCGGATGCGGGCACTCGGCGACCCCGACGTCGCCCTGCCCGACGGCACGCAACCGGCCACCGCCGACGCCTGGCGCCCCTGGCGCTCGTACGCGCTGCGCCATCTGTCCCTGACCGCTTCCTGAGGCCCTCACCCGCAGCGGAACCGGGATCCCGGCCCTGGTCTTCGTGCGGGCTGCCCGGTCGGCGGCGCGGATGTCGAGCGACAACCGAACGACTTCAACGACTTCAACGACTTCAACGACTTCAACGACCTCAACGACCTCTAAGAAGCCCTCTTATGTCGACGGGGCAGACTGGCCGGCATCGTCACCGCACAAGGTGGAGGTGCCCGTGCCGCACGCACCAGTCGGAAGAGTTCCACGAGCCGTGATCGCCCTGGCCGGGGCCGCCGTGCCGGCCGGGACGACAGGCGCGGCCTTTCCTGCCGCCCTTCCCGCTCACCACCGGCACCCTCCCGCCGTCGCCCAGGAGGCCCCGGCGCCGCGCGGCCCGGGCGACGGCGGCACGCACCAGCTGATCAGGGACCAGATCGACATCGACCTGGATGAGAACGAGGGCGCGGGCGACAGCGACGGGGAGGGGGAGCAGCATGGGGTCGTGCGTCCCGCCGACCGCTCAGCCCCAGATCAGCGCCCCTAGCCACGCCCCCGCGATCAGCAGGCACGCGAACAGCTCGGTCAGCACACTGCTTCCGCCCATCCGCATGGCCGTCCGCGTCGCCGTCGCCGCCTCGCCGTGGCGGCCGAGCCGGAGCCGCTCCCCGGTGTAGATCCCGCCGATGAACCCGGGGATCGCCCCGAGCACCGGCACCACGCAGAATCCGAGCAGCGCGCCCGCCCCGGCGAAGACCGCCATCCGGGGGGTGGCGCCGCTCTCCCGCAGCCGCCGGGGCGGCAGCTGCCAGCGCACGGCCTGCGCCGCGAGCAGCACCAGGGTCGCGCCGACGAGGATGCCCCAGGCGAGGCCGTTCGGGTCGTACAGCGTCCACCACAGGACCGCGGCCCACACCAGCCACGACCCCGGCACCCCGGGCACCAGCACTCCGCACAGGCCGAGCAGCAGCACCACGCCGACCAGCAGGAGTTCCCACGCTCCCATCTCCCAAGCGTGCATCAGATCTGGCGAAACCGCAGGTCAGCTCAGCTCTGGGGCGGCCGGGGACGGCGTGACACCCACTCCCTCTCGTACGCGTGCCAGCCCAGCTGGAGCCGTGTCGTGACGCCCGCGAGTTCCATCAGGCGCTTCACCCGGCGCTGCACCGTGCGCAGCCCCAGATCGAGCTGTTTGGCGGCGCTCGCGTCCGTCAGGCCCGCGAGGAGCAGGGAGAGGATCTCCAGGTCCGTGCCGTCCGGTCCTTCGGGGGCGTCCTCGGTGAGCGTGCCGCCGTCCTCGCCGAGGCGCAGCGGCAGCGCCTGGCCCCAGACCGCTTCGAAGAGGCCCGTCAGCGATTCGAGCAGCCCGCTGGCGTGCACGACGAGCGCCGCGGGCTCCGCCGCGCGCGAGGTCAGCGGGACCATCGCGAGTGAACCGTCGGCGATGACCAGCTTGGTCGGGACGCGGTCCACGACCCGCACCCGCTCGTCACGGCCGATCGCCGCCGACAGCTCCTCGAGGCCGGTCGGCAGGTCGAGGACCGTGCGCTCGACCACCACGCGGTAGCGCACGCCCCGGCCCGCCGCCTGCTCCTCCGCGCTGTTCTCCATGCCGGTGATCACGACGGGGCTGCCGGTCACCAGGGCGCACACCTCGTCACTCGCGCCCAGCTGCAACTGGAGGAAGCGCTGCGAGACGGCGGCCGACCCCGTGACCACCTCGACCAGGTCGTGGACTGCGGGCTCGGCGGCCCGCGCGCGGTACTCCTCGGCGAGCAGCGTGGCCGTGAGTTCGGCCTTCTCCAGTTCGTGGCGCTGCTGGGTGAGGAGCGCGCCGAGCGCGACGCCGGGCGGCGCCGCCACCCAGCGGCCCGCCCTGCCGGACGCCTGCGCGGCGAGCCCGTGCCGCTCCAGACGGCGCAGCGCCCGCTCGGTCTCCGGCTCGCCGAGAGAGAGCCGGTGCGCGAGGTCGGCGACATCGGCGGCGCCCACCGACACCAGCGCCCGGTACGCCGACTCGTGCGTCTCGTCCAGACCGATCGCTGCCAGCATGCGACGGCGTCCCTCCCCGAAGCTGTTCCGGCCGAAGTTCCGGCCGAAGTTGTCGTTCCGGCGGCGCCATGGCGGGAAACAGCCACGGCGTAAACCCGCCCCGGGACATCATCCCCGCACCACCCGTCTCTCTGCCAAGGTGACGCCCACCGCAGCACCAACCGCAGCCGCCTTCGCGGCCTTTGGGCCGTATCGGCCTGTGGTTCCGCGTGCCCGTCAACCCTGGGGAGAGCGATGCGCCCGATATCGCGTACGGCTTTGGGGGCGGCGTCCGCCGCCGTCCTCGCCGTCACCGCGGCCGTCCCGTCCGTGGCCGAGCCTCGCCCGTCGGCGGCGGAACGGCCACCGCTGACCGGGAGCGCCGCACGGGACGGGGGCGGCTCCGTCGTCACCCTCGTCACCGGCGACCGGATCCTGGTGTCGTCCGGCGGGAAAGGCGGGAAAGGCGGGAAAGGCGGGAAAGGCGGGGCGGCGGGGGCGGCGGGGGCGGCGGCGCTGCCCGGCGCGGACGGCTCCGTGCCGCTGATCCAGACGCGGCAGTCCGGCAAGGACCTGTACGTCTACCCCGAGGGCGCCGAGCACGCCATCGCCGAGGGTCTCGTCGACGAGGAGCTGTTCAACGTCACCGGGCTCGTCCGGCAGGGCTACGACGACGCACACACCAGGAAGCTGCCGCTCATCGGCGTGTACGACAAGTCCGTCGACGTCACCCGCGCGCTGCCCCGCACCCCGCGCGGCGCCGAGCGCGGCCTCGTCCTCGAACCCGTCGACGGCGTGGCCCTGAAGGCCGACAAGAAGAAGGCCGCCGCCTTCTGGGCGGACGTCACGACCCCCGCGTCCCGTGCGGGCGGCGCCCTGAAGAAGCTCTGGCTGGACGCCAAGGTCGAGGAAACTCTCGACAAGTCGACCAAACAGGTGCACGCCCCCGAGGCCTGGGCCACCGGCTACGACGGCATTGGCACCAAGGTCGCCGTCCTGGACACCGGCGCGGACGCGGAGCATCCCGACCTCAAGGGCCGTATCGGAGCGAGGAAGAACTTCACCGACTCCCCGGACGACGAGGACCGCCAGGGCCACGGCACCCACACCACCTCCACCGTCGGCGGCTCCGGCGCGGCGAGCGGCGGCAGGAAGAAGGGCGTCGCCCCCGGTACCGAACTGCTGCACGGCAAAGTCCTCAACGACAGTGGTTCCGGCGCCACTTCCTGGATCATCGCGGGCATGCAGTGGGCCGTCGACGAGAAGGCCGACGTCGTCTCGATGAGCCTCGGCAACCCGGCGCGGACCGACTGCACCGACCCGATGAGCACGGCGACCGAGGAGCTGGCGCGGTCCGCGAAGGACACCCTCTTCGTCATCGCGGCGGGCAACACGGGACCGGGCCTCAACTCCGTCTCCTCACCCGGCTGCGTACCCGGCGTCCTGACCGTCGGCGCCGTCGACCGCGACGACACCACCGCCCCCTTCTCCAGCCGCGGCCCCGCGTACGGCTCGCACACCCTCAAGCCGGAAATCGCCGCGCCCGGCGTCGGCATCTCCGCCGCGGCGGCCGGCGGGCGTGGCGTCTACGCGTATCAGTCCATGAGCGGTACGTCGATGGCGACCCCGCACGTCGCGGGCGCCGCCGCCCTCGTCAAGCAGCGCCACCCGGACTGGTCGGCGCGGCAGATCAAGGCGGCCCTCGTGTCGTCCGCGGACAGCGGCATCCCCGGCGACGCGCGCGAGACCGGTGGCGGGCGGCTCGACGCCAAGGCCGCGATCGACCAGAAGGTGCTCGGTTCACCCGCCGTGCGGGGCGGCAGCTTCGGCTGGCCGCAGGACTCCTCGGACCGCACCACGGTCGACGTTCCCTACACCAACACCACTGACACGGATGTGGAGTTGAAGCTGTCGGTGGCGGGCGTCACCGGCAACGACGGTTCCATCGTCGACTCCGGCGTCGCCCGGCTCGGCAGACGCTCCGTGACCGTCCCCGCCGGAGCCACCGTCAAGGTGCCGCTGGAGCTCACGCCCGACGCGGACCTGAAGCGCGCCCAGTACGGCGACATCACGGGACGCGTCCTCGCCACCGCGGCCGGCGGCACCCACGTCGCCACGCCCTTCTCCCTCTACGTCCAGCCGGAGACCGTCAGCCTCCGAGTGAAGCTCGTCGACCGCAACGGCAGGCCCGCCGACGGGGCGTCGTCCGTCGACCTCATCGGCACCGACACGGCGAGCGGTGAGCGCCGCTTCAACGAGGGCGCGAACGACCAGACGTACCAAGTGCGCCCCGGCGCCTACTTCTTGACGAGCTTCATCGCGACCGGCGACAAGTCCGGCGGCACCCTGACGGAGTCCCTCACGCACCTCGCCCGCCCCCAGGTCGAGATCACGAAGGACACGACGGTCACGCTCGACGCCCGCAAGGCCCACCGCGTCGCCGTCCGGACCGACAAGGCGTCCGAAGTCCGCGGCGCCACCCTCGCCTTCGCCCGCTCCTGGGGCAAGGACCACTGGCTGCACGCGGGCACCGCGGCCGGGCCCCGTACGATCCGCGGCTACTACCAGTCCGTCGAGGGCAAGCCGTCCGACGGCACCTTCGAGTCGGGCAGCTACTGGCGCACGGCCGCACCCCAGATCGACCGGCTCGCCGTCGTGGGCGGGGCGAGGCTCCACCCCGTGACGGCCTCGACCGGCTCCGCCAACCTGGACGGCACCGGCAGGGCGGTCCTCGTCGACGCCGGGTCCGGCACGCCGGACGAGCTCGCCGCCGCCGGGGCCAAGGGCAGGATCGCCCTCGTCAGGGTCCCGGACAGTGGCCAGGCGGCCACCGTGGCGGCCGACGCGAAGAAGGCGGGCGCGCGCGCCGTCATCGCCCACCGCGCGGCCCCCGGCCGCTGGTACCCGTCGGCCGGTCTCACCGGCTCCCCGCTGCCGGTCCTCGGCATCCCGACGGACGAGGCGGCGGCTCTGCTGGCTCAACTGCACGTCGGTCAGGTCCAGTTGAAGTGGAAGGCGACGGCAAAGAGTCCGTACGTCTACAACCTGGCGTTCCCCGAGGAGGGGCAGATCCGCGACGACCGGACCTACCGCGTCCGGGACAAGGACCTTGCCGCGAACCGGGCGACGTACCGGGCGATGGGCGAGACCACGGACTACGTGGACCTGCCCTCGGCCGCCCGGCCCGGCGGCCTTGAGATCTACTTCGGCGACCTCGCGTCCGTGCCCGCCCCCGGCAGGCGCACCGAGTACTACTCGGCCGGCCCGACCGGCTGGGGCCACCAGGTCTCCAGCAGCTTCCCGTACGGCGAATTCATGCTCGACCCGGTGCGTACGTACGAGAAGGGGGAGCGGCGTGACGAGACCTGGTACGACGGGGTCCTCGTGCCCGGCACGCCGCGTGACGCCGCGGGCAGGCCGGCGCTCGCCGGGGAGCGGCAGGGGAACCTGATCGGAGTCGCGCCCGGCTTCTGGTCGGACGCCGCGGGACACGCGGGAATCCAGGGGAGTTTCGGCGACATCGGCTCCGTGCGGCTCGAGCGGAACGGCGAGGTCGTGGGGGAGTCGGGCTGGCCGTCCGGGGTGTTCACGGTCCCGGCCGAGGACTCCGCGTACGAACTCACCCTCGCCACGCAGAAGATCGGCTCGCGGGTGTGGCGCCGGTCGACGGGGACGGAGACGACCTGGTCGTTCCGCTCGCACCTCGACGAGGGCGTGTACTCGCAGGGCATCCCGATGCTCTTCCCGGTCTACCGTCTCCCGGAGGACGGCCCGAAAACCCTGCCCGCGAAGGACGGGCTGCGGATTGAACTCGGCGCGACGGGGCACGCGGGCTACGAGCCGGGAGCGCTCGCCGAGGCGGAGTTGTCGTACTCCTACGACGAGGGCAGGACGTGGCAGGCGGCCACCACCGCCGAGCACGACGGCACGTGGCGCGCGACCGTGAACCACACGGGCGCGTCCGGCAAGCAGGTCTGGCTCAGGTCCCGGCTGACGGACGAGCACGGCAACTCCGTCACACAGACGGTGGCCCGCGCGTACGACGTGCGGTAGCCACGCGAGCCCCGCCGGGCGGTCCTCCTGTGGGGGGTGGGCCCGCCCGGCGGTCTCCTTCGCCGAGATGGCCGGAATTTCCGGATGCACCGTTTTCGTACGGCCTCCGCGGTGGAAAATAGGGGCATGAGCCAGCAGGGGGACAGGCCCACCGGTCATGACGACGACTGGTGGGGACAGCTGTACGACGACGCCGCACCGGACACGGGCCCGACACCCGCACCGGACACCCTGGACGACAGATTCGCCTCGGCGGCGCATGCGGTGGGGGAAGGGGTCCCGGAGCCCCGCGACCCCTCGTCGACCCCGTGGGCCACGGGGCCCGGTGCCGGTACCCCTCCGGCACCGGAGCCGGACACCGCGCCTTCGCCGTCCGCGTCGGGCGCGCCTCCGTCGCCGGGTCCGGGCGCCAAGCCCCCGACGCCCGCGACACTTTCGGCCTCCGACCCAAGTGCCGCGCCTCCAGCGCCTGACACGACCGCCGCGCCTCCGGCCTCCGCCCCGGGTGCCGCGTCTTCGCCGTCCGCCCCGGGTGCTGCGTCTTCGCCGTCCGGCGCGGATGTTGCGTCTGCGGGGTCCGGCCCGGGAGCCGCGCCTCCGGGATCCGGGCCGGGAGCCGCGCCTTCGGGATCCGGGCCGGGAGCCGCGCCTTCGGGACCCGGGCCCGGAGCCGCGCCTTCGGCCTCCGGCGCGGGTGCCGCATCTCCTGCATCCGCCCCAGACACCGCGCCTCCGCCCCCCGCCCCGCCTCCACCGCCCACCGCCGAAGCCGGTCCGCCCCGTGCCTCGGACATCGTCCCGCCTGACGCGTCCGATCCCGCGGGCGCCACCCGTGCCGCTCCCCGCCACGCACCCGGCGCCACGGACGCCGCCCCACGCCACCTGTCCGGCCCCGAGGCAGGGCCCTTCGTGGCCGCGGACGGTGTGCCTCCGGAGCCTCTCGCGCCCCCTGATCCGCCCCGGCCCCGTCACGTGCCTCCGCCCGCCGCCCCGCCTGAGCCTCCGGGCCCGCCCCGGCCTCCCGGGCAGCGCCGCAGCCCCGAGCCCCCGCCCCCGGCTCCCTCCGGGCCACCCCGTGCCCCCACGTTCAGCGCCCCCGCCCCCTGGGCGCCGCCCGCCGCCAAGCCCAGCGGGCCGGTGACCTTCCCGGCGGGAGGTGCGGGGAAGGGGGAGGCGACGGACGACGCGCACCCTGCGCCGTCGACGGCGTCGTCGGTGGAAGTGCCCCGCGGCGACGAACGCGCCTCGCGCGGCCCCGATGCACCCGCCGCACCCGGGAGCCGGTCCGCACCACCCGCCGACCCCGCCCCCACCACCTACGTGGGAAGCGGGCCCCCGACCTACGAGGGCGAGCCCACCGCGCTGCCCGCCGCCGACCCCGACGACCTCGGCGATCTCGTCGCCGACACCGTGCTCGACGGGGCGCGGTGCGGGGCCAGTACGCTGCGGGCCGCCTCCGTGCGCGGGGACTCCGCCCGGTACCGCGGGGAGCCGCGCCGCGACGCCCTGCTCACCGCGCGCTTCGGGGTCGGCGAGGACTCCCTGGTGTTCGTCGCCATGGCGACCGGCGCCCGCGCGGCGCCGGGAGCGCACCGGGCCGCCGCCGAGGCCTGCGCGTGGATCGGCCGGGCGGTGGGCCGCAGCCACCGGCGGCTCGCCGAGGACATCAGGGGGGCCCGGCGCGGCGACCTGAAGTCGGGACTGCACCGGCTCACCGACCGCAGCCTCGGCAAGCTCCGTGCGCGCGCCGTCGACCTCGGCCTCGAGCCCGAGGAGTACGCGGCGGACCTGCGCTGCCTGCTGCTGCCCGCCGACCCCCGGTGCCGGACCCGCGTCTTCTTCGGCGTCGGCGCGGGCGGCCTCTTCCGGCTGCGGGACGGCGCGTGGCAGGACATCGAGCCCCGCGTCGCCGAGGCCACAGGCGACGCCGTGGTCGGCTTCGGATCGCTGCCCGCGCAGCCGCCGCCGGACGCCGAGCACCTCACCATGGACCTCGGCATCACCACCCCGCCGAGCCCCTACGAACCGGCCCCCGAGCCGCCCCGCGAGCCCTTCCGTTTCCGCGCCTCGGTCGCCCGTCCGGGTGACGCGCTCGTGCTGTGCAGCAGCGGACTCGCCGAGCCCCTGCGCGGCGAACCGGAGCTGGCCGAGCACCTCACCCGCAGATGGCGGAAGAGCGGCCCGCCGGGGCTCGCCGCCTTCCTGGCCGACGTCCAGGTCAGGGTCAAGGGGTACGCCGACGACCGGACGGCCGCCGCGGTCTGGGAGGCATGACCGCCGCACCTGTGACTTCATGGTTGCGAGGAGCGGAGCCGAAGGACCGCCGTCGAAAGGTGCGTACAGCATGGGCAAGCAGAACGTCGCCGAGCAGTTCGTCGACATCCTCGTCCGCGCGGGCGTGCGGCGGCTGTACGGAGTCGTCGGCGACAGCCTCAACCCGGTCGTGGACGCCATCCGCCGCACGAAGGGGATCGACTGGGTCCAGGTGCGGCACGAGGAGACCGCCGCCTTCGCGGCCGGCGCCGAGGCCCAGATCACCGGCCGCCTGGCCGCCTGCGCGGGCTCCTGCGGCCCCGGCAACCTCCACCTGATCAACGGCCTGTACGACGCGCACCGCTCCATGGCGCCCGTTCTCGCCCTCGCCTCGCAGATCCCGTCGAGCGAGATCGGCCTCGGCTTCTTCCAGGAGACCCACCCCGACCGGCTCTTCCAGGAGTGCAGCCACTACAGCGAGCTGATCTCCAGCCCGAAGCAGATGCCGAGGCTGTTGCAGAGCGCCATCCAGCACGCCGTCGGGCAGAGCGGCGTCAGCGTCGTGTCGCTGCCCGGCGACGTCGCCTCCGAGCCCGCCCCGGAGAAGGCCGCTGAGACGGCCCTCGTGACGTCCCGGCCCACCGTCCGCCCCGGCGACGCGGAGATCGAGAAGCTCGCCGCGATGATCGACGAGGCGGACAAGGTCACCCTCTTCTGCGGCAGCGGCACGGCGGGCGCGCACGCGGAGGTGATGGAGTTCGCCGAGAAGATCAAGTCTCCGGTGGGCCACGCCCTGCGCGGCAAGGAGTGGATCCAGTACGACAACCCCTTCGACGTCGGCATGAGCGGCCTGCTCGGCTACGGCGCCGCGTACGAGGCGACCCACGAGTGCGACCTGCTGATCCTGCTCGGCACGGACTTCCCGTACAACGCCTTCCTGCCCGACGACGTGCGGATCGCCCAGGTGGACGTGCGCCCGGAGAACCTCGGGCGCCGCTCCAGGCTGGACCTCGCCGTCTGGGGTGACGTGCGCGAGACGCTGCGCTGCCTGACCCCGCGCGTCTCGCCGAAGACGAACCGCAAGTTCCTCGACAAGATGTTGAAGAAGCATGCGGACGCTCTCGAAGGGGTGGTGAAGGCGTACACCCGCAAGGTCGAGAAGCACATCCCGATCCACCCCGAGTACGTCGCCTCCGTCCTCGACGAACTCGCCGCCGACGATGCCGTGTTCACCATCGACACCGGTATGTGCAATGTCTGGGGCGCCCGCTACCTCACCCCCAACGGCAGGCGCCGCATCATCGGCTCCTTCAGCCACGGCTCGATGGCGAACGCGCTGCCGCAGGCGATCGGCGCCCAGTTCACCGACCGCAGGCGCCAGGTCGTCTCGATGTCGGGCGACGGCGGGTTCACGATGCTGATGGGCGACTTCCTCACCCTCGTCCAGCACGACCTGCCGGTGAAGGTCGTCCTGTTCAACAACTCCGCCCTGGGAATGGTCGAGTTGGAGATGCTGGTGGCCGGTCTGCCGTCGTACGGCACGGGGAACCACAACCCCGATTTCGCCGCCGTCGCCCGCGCCGCGGGAGCCTACGGCGTGCGCGTGGAGAAGCCCAAGCAGCTCGCGGGCGCCCTCAAGGACGCCTTCGCGCACAAGGGCCCCGCCCTCGTCGACGTCGTCACCGACCCGAACGCCCTCTCCATCCCGCCCAAGATCAGCTCCGACATGGTGACCGGCTTCGCCCTCTCCGCCAGCAAGATCGTCCTGGACGGCGGAGTGGGCCGGATGGTGCAGATGGCCCGCTCCAACCTGCGGAACGTGCCGAGGCCCTGACACCGGCCCCGGCACGGGCAGGCCCACCCGGGGGCCGAAGACAGGCTCAGGCCGGCCGCAGCCGCAGCGTGACGATCTGGAACGGCCGCAGCGCGAGCAGCAGGCCGTTCTCGCCCGTCTCCGCCTCGTGCAGCGGCCGTTCGAGCAGGTCCGTCACCTCGGCCCGCGCCACCGGGAACGACGTGCCGAGCACCGCCGCCGCGCGCCCGCCGCGCGACTCGTAGAGCCGTACGACGACATCGCCGCTGCGGTCGTCGGCGAGCTTCACCGACTCGACGGTGACCCCCGGGTGGTCGACGCTCACCAGCGACGGCAGGGCGGGCGCGTCGGCCACCCGCAGCGGCAGATTGAGCGCGAGCCCCTCCGCGACCGCGGCACCGGTGTCCGCGCCGGGCAGCAGCGCGTACGTGAAGCGGTGCGCGCCCTGGTCGGTCTCCGGGTCCGGGCTGTGCGGGGCCCGCAGCAGCGTCAGCCGCACGGTCGTGCCGAGCGTGTCGCCGTGCTCCGTGCGCGACACGTCGTGGCCGTACGTGGAGTCGTTGAGCACCGCGACGCCGTACCCCTCCTCGGCCACCCGCAGCCAGCGGTGCGCGCAGATCTCGTAACGCGCCGCGTCCCACCCGGTGTTGGCGTGCGTAGGACGGTGCACATGGCCGAACTGGATCTCGGCGGCCGACCGTTCGGCGTGCACGTCCAGCGGGAACGCGGCTTTGAGGACCTTCTCCGACTCGCGCCAGTCCACGTCCGTCACGACGTCCACGCGCCGGCTGCCCGCCGCGAGGCGGATCTCCTGGGTGATCCGCGACCGCCCGAAGGACCGCACCACGCGCACCGCGACCCGCAGCGGCCCGTCCTCGACGAGCTCGACGGATTCGGCGTCCGTGAGGTCGGTGTGCCGGCGCCGGTAGTGCTTGTCGAGGTCCCAGGCGTCGTAGTGCGTGGGGTGGTCGGGGTGCAGCTGGAGGAGGTTGCCGGGGGCGGCGAGGACCTCGCGGCCCGCGGCCAGGTCCGTCACGGAGGTGAGGAGCCCGGCGGCGTCGACGGTGACGTTCAGATGCTCGTTGGTGAGCAGGATCGTGTCCCCGGTCGTGTGCGCGACCGCCCCGGGGCCGGTGTCCCGCGCGGTGTCGTCCAGGCTCCGGGTGCCGAGCGCGGGGACGTCGACGCGCACCGGCGTGCCGTCGCCCCGGTCGACGACCTCGCTGCGGGCGTACGGCGAGGCGTTCAGCGCCACGGGACCGCCCGCCCCGAGCGACCGCACGGCCGCCGCGGTCAGCTCGTCGAGCTCGGCGAGGACCCGCTCGTAGGTCTCGCGTGCCTCCCGGTGCACCCAGGCGATCGACGAGCCCGGCAGGATGTCGTGGAACTGGTGCAGCAGGACCGTCTTCCACAGCCGGTCCAGGGTGTCGTACGGATAGACGTACGCCGGATCGCGCACCGCCGCCGCTGTGCACCACAACTCCGCTTCGCGCAGGGCGTGTTCGGAGCGCCGGTTGCCGCGCTTGGTCGCCGCCTGGGTGGTGTACGTCGCGCGGTGCAGCTCCAGGTACAGCTCGCCCGACCAGACGGGCGCCTCGGCGCCGTACTCCTCCTCGGCCGCCGCGAAGAACGCCGACGGCTTCTCGATCTCGACGCGCGGCGAACCCTCCAGGGAGCGCAGCCGCCGAGCCCGCTCCATCATCTCGCGGGTGGGGCCGCCCCCGCCGTCGCCCCAGCCGAACGGCACCAGGGAGCGGGACGCGCGGCCCTTCTCGGCGAAGTTCCGTTCGGCGTGGGCGAGTTCGGCGCCGTGGAACTGCGAGTTGTAGGTGTCCACGGGCGGGAAGTGGGTGAAGACCCGGCTGCCGTCGATGCCCTCCCACCAGAAGGTGTGGTGCGGCATCTTGTTGGACTGGTTCCAGCTCAGCTTCTGGGTGAGGAACCAGCGGACGCCCGCGAGCTTCGCCAGCTGCGGGAACGCGGCGGTATAGCCGAAGGAGTCCGGCAGCCAGATCTCCTGCGTCTCGACGCCGAACTCCGCACGGAAGAACCGCATGCCGTGCGTGATCTGCCGGGCGAGGGCCTCGCCGCCCGGCATGTTGGCGTCCGACTCGACCCACATCGAGCCCACCGGCGCCCAGTTGCCGTCCGCGACCGCCTTCTTGATCCGCTCCCAGATGTGCGGCTGGTGCTCCTTCACCCAGGCGTACTGCTGGGCCTGCGAGCAGGCGAAGACCAGCTCCGGATACTCCTCGGCCAGAGCCGTCACATTCGCGAAGGTGCGCGAAGCCTTGCGCACCGTTTCGCGCAGCGGCCACAGCCACGCCGAGTCGATGTGCGCGTGGCCGGCCGCCGATACGCGGTGTGCGCTGGCGTGCGCGGGACGCGCGAGGACGTCGGCGAGCGCGGCGCGCGCCGCGCTCGCCGTGCCGGACACGTCGTGCAGATCGAGGGCGTCGAGCATGTCCTCCAGGGCGCGCAGGATCTCGTGCCGACGTGGACGTTCGGGGTCCAGTTCGCGCATCAGCTCGGAGAGGACCTCGATGTCCAAGGTCAACCGCCACACGTCCTCGTCGAGTACGGCGAGATCGGCAGACGCGAATCGGTAGATCGGGCTATTGACCGCGGTCAGTACGTCGCCCAGTGGTGTCGGCATGAAGTCGTGCAGGACGGCGGGATTGGCCGCCGCTTCCAGGAGTAGGTGCACCGATTCACCGCCCTCGGCGGGGGAGGCCACCGGAATATGCCGATTGCGCGGGTGAACACCCTTCAGCGGTACGCCCGACGCGTCGTACACCAGGCCCTCCGCCTGGAAGCCAGGACCCTCACCGGTGAATCCGGGATCGATCACCACTTCGACCCGGCGCCCCCGCCACTCCTCGGGCACCCGTCCTTGAATCCGGAACCAACTGGTGGACCAGGGGTTTCCCCATGCGGTGCCGGTCTCGAAGGGCTCGTACGCGGCTTCGAGGGCGGTCTCGACCGGCACCGGCTCGCCCGGCGCGTGCCAGACGGAGAGGGCCAGCGGCGTGCGCCGCGCGTACTGGGCGGGGCGGATGAACTGGCGGAGCGCCCGCTCCAGGCGCCCTTCCACCAGCAGTCTGTCGTCGTGCACTCGGGCTCCTCGGGGCGTGAGCGGTGGGGTCCACCGCTTCACTTCCCCGCAATCCCGCAGCGCACCCCCGGACCGTTGGTTGATGATTCGACAAGCGTGCCGCCACCGGCCCTGGGCATGCATCCCGTGAGGTTGTTCGAGCAGGGAGGCAGAGCCATCGCTTTGTGGGCGGGGGTCATGACGAGGCAGTCACGTGGGGGCGGTCCCGGAAGAATCGGGGCCTCTTCTCCGAACGAACGGGACGAGAGGACCGGTGAAGCGCCCGGCGGACCCGAGAGCGGTCGGCTCACGCGAAGGCTGGGAAGAGCGGATCTGCGTGCGGTGTCCGAGGTCAGGAAGGCCCTCAGGGAGTTCCTGCGGCACTGGGGGAAGCCGGGAAGATCCGAGATAGCCGAACTGCTCACCAGCGAACTGGTCACCAACGCACTGGTGCACACCGACCACGACGCGTTCGTCACCGCGACGGTGGGCCCGCGAGGGCTCCGTGTCGAGGTGCGGGACATGGTGGGCAGCCACCCCGAGCCGCGGGTACCGGACGCCGACAGCGGTACGAACGGCAGGGGCCTGGTCCTCGTGCAGTCGCTCGCCGACGCGTGGGGCGTGCGGGCGCACGGGGTGGGGAAGGTGGTGTGGTTCGAGCTGGACGGCGGCGGCACGGACTGAGTCGCGCCGCCGCCCCACAGATCCTGACGGGCCGTCACCAGACGAGCGCAATGGCCGAGTCGACCGGACGATCGCGCCCGAAGTGATCAGCCGAACTGCTGCTCCAGGTCCTTCAGCTTCTGCTCCAGCGAGTCGAGCCGGGGCAGTGCCTGCGTGTCGTCCTCCGCCGTCAGGTCGACGGTGACAGGGGTGACGGGTTCGGCGCCGTCAGGGCCGTTCCTGACGGCCTGGAGGGAGGGGCGGGAGCGTACCGGCAGCTCTTCCTGCGCCGGTATGGCAGGGTCCGCGCCGACCTGCGGCGACCCGGTCGCCGACGCGACGGCCTGCACCTCGACCTGACGGCCGCCGCCGCGGCCCTGCCAGTTCCGCTGGCCCCGGCTGAGCGCCTTGAGCTGCGCGCGCTCCAGCTTCTCCTTGTCGCGCCGGTGCAGCCGCGTGCGCTCCTTCTCGCGACGGTCCTCCCGCACCTCCTCGACGGCCTCGTCCAGGGTGCGTACGCCTTCGAGGAGCATCAGCGACCAGGCGGCGAAGGTCTCCCGGGGCGCGCGCAGCCACCGCACGATGCGGATCTGCGGCAGCGGCCGGGGCACCAGACCCTGCTCGCGCAGCGCCGCCCTGCGGGTCTGCTTCAGCGCGCGGTCGAAGAGCACCGCGGCCGACAGCGACATTCCGGCGAAGAAGTGCGGAGCACCGGCATGGTTGAGGCCGCGCGGCGCGTGCACCCAGTTGAACCAGGCCGCCGCACCCGCGAACGTCCACACGAGCAGCCGCGAGCCGAGCGCGGCGTCGCCGTGGCTCGCCTCGCGCACGGCGAGGACGGAGCAGAACATCGCGGCGCCGTCGAGGCCGAACGGGACCAGGTACTCCCAGCCCCCGGAGAGGCTGAGGTTCTGCTGCCCGAAGCCGACCAGGCCGTGGAAGGAGAGCGCGGCGGCGACGGCGGCGCAGCAGAACAGGAGCACGTAGGAGGCGGTGCCGTAGACCGCTTCCTTGCGCCTGCGGCGTTCCTCGGTGCGCTCCCAGGAGTCGTCGCCCGCGCCCCCCTTGGCCGTTTTGCCATGGCCTCGCTTGCCGCGCGCGAGCACCGCCACCGCCACCAGCATGCCCAGGAGCAGGACGCCACCGGGGAGCAGCCAGTCCAGCGATATGTCGGTCAGTCTCATCTGGGGGTCCCTTGCGTTGCGGTAGGGCGTATCGGCCGCCATATTGACCCAACCCCGATGTCGTGCAGGGGGTTTCGGGGCAAGAGAACGCCAAGGGGGGTGCGAGGGGGCACGCACGGCGTACTTTGCTCGAACTCGTGGCGGGGGACCAGGCGTTGAGTTCGATTAGACGGGCGCGTGCAGAGCCTGTGTCATATCCCCGGCCGGGTGGTCGCCGCCTGGCACGCACGCTCGCCGCGTTGCCGAAAAGCCCTAGTAGCTCCTCCCCCAGGCCTGAACGGCCCGGGGGGACCCCCATCGAGGACTTCCCGGCGCCTTGCGATCGCACGCACCAGACGACGCCCACTGATCCGACCGGGGATATGACACAGGCTCTCAGCCCGTCGCGGCGGCCGCGCTGAGCCGGGCGACGCGCTCCGCGTCACAGGTGCGCGGGCAGGTGACGCAGGTGTCGTCGGGGCGCAGCGTGTAGAACATGCAGCAGCTCGCCCGGTCGCGGGTCGGCAGCGCCTCGCCGTCGGGGCCCGTCAGCTCACGGAAGCCGGCCGTGCCGACGTACGGCTTGGTGGCGCCGGGCAGCAGCTTCTCCAGCTCGGTCACCGCGCGCCGCTCCTCGCCGAAGAGGTGGGCGACGTACCAGAGGCCCTCGACGATCTCGTCGGTGGCGAGGCTCCACAGGGCGCGCGAGCGGCGCCGCATCCGGGGACCGAAGGTGTCGAGGAGCGGCCCGAGGTGCTCGGCGACCGCGTCCCGCACCTCTGCGCGCAGCGCCTCCTCGTCCGGTACGACGCGGGCGCCCGGCAACGCCGCGGCCGGGTCGCCGGGGAGGCAGGCGAACCTGTCGGGGCGTACGGCCATCCGGCCCAGCGTGCGCTGGAAGGAGACGTCGGCGACGGGGAAGCGGGGGACGCGGCGGTGCAGGAACCAGGGGACGGTGATGAGCAGGGTGGCGGGCCAGGCGTAGCGGTGCAGGCCGAAGCTGGCGACGACGTCCGGCCGGGCCCGGGTGCCGTAGTCCTTCAGGACCTGGGCGTCGTCCCAGGCCAGGAACGCGTCCAGGTCGGCCCCGCCCTCCGCGAGCCGGGCGGCGCAGACCCAGCCGTCGCCCCGCGGCGCCTGTTCCCCGGGAGCGAGCTCGGTGATGCGCAGTCCGGAGTACACCTCGTGGAGGCGGGCGTAGGCGTCCGCTACGGCGCTGCGGGCGCCCTGGGCGGGTGCGGCCAAGGTGGGGACGGACATGCGGAGGACCACCGAATCGCGATCGATAGCAGGTAAGCCTTACCTTACCCGACGTGATCGAGGTTTCAACTCCGGTCGTGTCCGCCTATGGTGCCTGTCGTACCTTTCTCAGCAGCCACCAGCAGGGCGGAAGTCGTGGAGCAGACCGGAGCACGCGAGGGGGAGTCCCTCGCCGGGCCGCCGCGCGTCCGCGTGCCCGAGCAGGCGAAGGCCGGGGGTCGCGGGCCCCGCGCGGCCCGGGGCGACCACCAGCACGGCGTGCCGGGTCCGCGCCGCCCGATCCGGCGCAGCTCCGTACGCGGCCAGATCCTCGCCGCGCTGCGGGCCGCTCTCGTCGGCGGTGAGCTCGCCCCCGGCGAGGTGTACTCGGCGCCGGCCCTCGGCGAGCGCTTCGGCGTCTCGGCGACACCCGTCCGCGAGGCGATGCAGCAGCTGGCCGTCGAGGGCGCCGTGGAGGTCGTCCCCAACCGGGGCTTCCGGGTCACCGGGCGCAGCGTGCGGGAGCTGGCCGAGCTGGCCGAGGTGCGGGCGCTGATCGAGGTTCCCGTGCTGCTCCGGCTCGCCCGCACGGTCCCCGCCGAGCGCTGGGCCGAGCTGCGGCCGCTGGCCGAGGCGACCGCGACGGCGGCGGCCGGCGGCGACCTCGCGCGCTACGCCGAGTCGGACCGCGCCTTCCACGGCGCGGTGCTCTCTCTGTCGGGCAACCAGCAGCTGGTGCAGGTCGCGGACGATCTGCACCGGCGCTCGCAGTGGCCCCTGATCAGCGGCCCCGTCGCGGGCGGCAGGGCCGACCTGATCGCGGACGCGGCCGAACACACCGCGCTCCTGGACGCATTGGCCGCACAGGACCTGGGTGTGGTCGCGTCCCTGGTGCAGGAGCACTTCATGGGCTCAGGAGCCTGACGGCGGCTCCCGCGGGGATCACACCGCGGCGGCCGGTGGCTGCAGGTGCTGCGCGAGCCAGGACGGTACGCCGCCCAGGAGGCGGAAGAGGCGGGTGGCCTCGGCGCGCAGGCGGGTGGCCTCCGGCTCCGGCTCCGCGTCCGCGAGGGCGGCGAGCGCGGGGGCCGTACCGACCAGGTAGCCGAGCTCCTCACGGATCCGCAGGGACTCCGTGAAACCGTGCCGCGCCTCCGCCAACTCCCCGTCGCGCAGGGCGAGTCCGGCCAGATGCCGCCAGGTGAAGGAGAGCAGCAGGGAGTCGGAGTGCACCGTGGCCCCCGCGTGCGCCCTGCGGTACGCCGCCTTCGCGGACTGCGGCGAGTCGGCGATGTGCTCCGCGATCAGCCCCCTGCGGAAGTCGAGCAGCGGCCGTCCGGGCGCGTTCGGGGCGAGCAGCGCGGCTGCCCTGCCGAGCGCCGTACGCGCCTCGTCGGCCCGGTCGCGTACCCCCAAAACCGTTGACGCGTACGCCAGTTGGCCGCGCTCGCAGGCCGCGGCGCCCCGGTCGTCGTCGTTCTCGGCGATCGCCTCGGCGGTCCGCAGACCGTCCTCCGCCTCGCCCCAGCCGTCCCCCGTGAACAGGCACCGCTCGACGAGCAGCGCCGTCCTCTGGAGTGCCGCCGCGGCCCCGGCCCGCGAGGCGAGCAGCGCCGCGGCGTCGGTCCAGCAGCCGCGCGAGCGCAGCCGCCATACCGCGGTCTGGAGTGGATCGTCCCCTGCAGTCGTTCCGGTACCAGACATGGCGGTATGCGCCACGTTGCCCTCCCCGAGCACACCATTGAGCTGTTGAGTCGTGGGCGAATCTCAGCATGGATCGCGGCGTCCGGCCAAGGGGCTGGGTGAAAGAATTCACAAAGGGCGGGCAAGGAACGGCGATCAAGCCGGCCGGCGGTTGCGCACCGCCGGCCGGCCCCGTGCCCGATGACCTCAGCTCATCCGCAGGGCGAGGAAGAAGTCGAGCTTGTCCTCCAGGCGCGAGAGGTCACGTCCCGTCAACTGCTCGATACGGCCCACCCGGTAGCGCAATGTGTTGACGTGGAGGTGCAGCCGCGCGGCGCAGCGCGTCCACGATCCGTCGCAGTCGAGGAACGCCTCAAGGGTCGGGATGAGTTCGGCGCGGTGGCGCGAGTCGTACTCGCGCAGCGGGTCCAGGAGCCGCGCCGTGAACGCCCGGCGCACGTCGTCGGGGACGAAGGGCAGCAGCAGGACGTGCGAGGCCAGTTCCTGGTGGCCGGCCGCGCAGACCCGCCCCGGCCGCGCCGCGGCGACCCGGCGGGCGTGCCGCGCCTCCTCGAGGGCGCCGCGCAAACCCTCCGCCGAGTGCACGGACGCGCTGACGCCGAGCGTGAGGCGGCCGTCGCCGTCGAGGCCGGCCGACAGCGGGTCGTGGACGGACGCGAGGAGCGCGTCCGCGATCAGACCCGTCTCCGAGCCGTCGTGCTCGGTGGAGACGGCGGGCAGCGGTACGAGCGCGATGGCCTCGTCGCCGGTGTGCGCGACCGCGATGCGGTCGGACGGCTCGGGGCCCGCCGCGATGGGGCCTCCTCTGTTCGAGTCGGTTCGAGAACTTGCTGAAGGGTCGACGAGGATTTCCTCCAGGAGCGACTGGGCGACAGGACCGCCGTCGATCTCGCCGCCCTCCCACTCCACCCGGGCCACCACGACCTGCCAGTGCGGGGCCGCGCCGAGGCCGGGAAGCAGCACCGGGGCGGCGACGCGCAGGCGTGCCGCGATCTCCGCGGGCGCCGCGCCCGTCTGCACCAGTTCCAGGACCTCCTGGGCGAGGCGGCGCCGCACGGTGCGGGCCGCGTCGCGCCGGTCGCGCTCGACCGCGATCAGCTGGGTCACGCCCTGGAGCAGGTCGAGGCGTTCCTCGGGCCAGTCGCCCGCGTCGGCCTCCACGGCGAGCACCCAGTCGGAGAGCACGGACTCGCGCACGTCGCGCGAGGCGCCGGCCGCTCCGCGCCCACTGGTCCGCACGGGGAACAGCGAGTACGTGACGCCGTCCACCGTCACCCGGTGCGGCCCGCGCCGGCCCGTCCTGACGGCCGCCAGATGCTCTCCGGCGAGGCGCGCGCAGAGCGGTCCGGGCAGGGCGGCGCCCGCCGCGCCCGACCCGGCGACCACGCGCCCGGCGGGGGAGAGCACCCAGGCCCGCAGGTCGAGATCGGTGCCGAGCAGGTCGAGGACGACGTCGGGGCCGCCGCCCGTGGGGCCCGAGGTCATCAGGCGGCGGTGCCGGTCGACGACCGCGGCCAGGTCCCCGGCGCGCTCGCCGGAGACCTGGCGCACCACGTGCTCGGTGATCGTCGCGAAGGCCACGGACTCGTTGACCGCGAAGAGCGGCAGGCGGTGCCGGGCGCAGGCGTCGACGATGTCGTCGGGGATGTCCCCGAGCTCGGCCTCACCGGCGGCGAGCGCCGCGACCCCCGCGCTCGCGAGGATGCGTACGAAGGGTTCCGTGTCCGAGGCGTCGCGGCGCCAGGCGAGGCCGGTGAGGACCAGCTCGCCGCCCGCCAGGTAGCGGCTGGGGTCCCGCAGGTCCGTGGTCATCACACCGCGCACGGTGCGGTCAAGCTCGTCCTCGCCGCCGAGCAGCCGCAGGCCCAGCGCGTCGGTGTCCAGGAGTGCGCGCAGCCGCATGGTGTCGTCGCCGCCGATCTGTCTCGAATGGTGTGTACAAACATGTGCGCCCTGTAGCGCCGGGGCCCGCTGTCCCGGGGTGGCCGGGGTTTCCGGGGGGAACCCAAGAGGTTTCTGGGGCCCGTTCTTCATACGAATCTACAAGACGCGCGCCTTGGCCAGCCAACTCCTTCAGTGTTTCGGTGACTGACCCCATCGGACGAGCGAGCGGTGTACTTGCCCCACTCCGCGTTAACAGCACATGAACGAGCAGTCGAGGGACCAACGGCCCTGGTGGCCGAAACGGAATCCCCGGATACGGATACCCCGCAGACGGATACCCCCGCAGACGGAAATCCCCGGCCCCTCGAAGCGAAAGACCCTCGACACGAAGAAGAAGAGAGCCTCATGGACTTCCTTCGCCCCGCCAGCTGGGAGGAGGCGCTCGCCGCCAAGGCCGAGCACCCCACGGCTGTGCCGATTGCGGGTGGCACCGACGTGATGGTCGAGATCAACTTCGACCACCGTCGTCCCGAGTACCTGCTTGACCTCAACCGCATCGTCGAGCTGCGCGAGTGGGAGGTGGGCGAGGAGACGGTCCAGCTGGGCGCCTCCGTCCCGTACACCCAGATCATGGAGGAGCTGCGCACCGAGCTCCCCGGTCTCGCGCTGGCCTCGCACACCGTCGCCTCGCCGCAGATCCGCAACCGCGGCGGCGTCGGCGGCAACCTCGGCACCGCGTCCCCCGCGGGCGATGCCCACCCGGCCCTCCTCGCCGCCGATTGCGAGGTCGAGGTGGAGTCTGTGCGGGGCTCCCGCCTGATCCCGATCGACGACTTCTACACCGGCGTGAAGCGCAACGCGCTCGCCGAGGACGAGCTGATCAAGTCCGTCCACATCAAGAAGGCGGACGGTCCCCAGCAGTACTCGAAGGTCGGCACCCGCAACGCGATGGTCATCGCCGTGTGCGCCTTCGGTATCGCGCTGCACCCCGAGACCCGGACCGTACGGACCGGCATCGGCTCCGCCGCCCCCACGCCCATCCGGGCGAAGGCGGCCGAGGAGTTCCTGAACGCCGCGCTCGACGAGGGCGGCTTCTGGGAGAGCAAGAAGATCATCACCCCCTCGATCGCCAAGCAGTTCGCGGAGCTCGCCTCCGGTGCCGCCAACCCGATCGACGACGTGCGCGGCACGGCGAGCTACCGCCGGCACGCCGTCGGGATCATGGCCCGCCGCACGCTCGGCTGGACCTGGGAGTCGTACCGCGGCAACGGCCGCAGCACTGAGGGAGTCGCATAATGCGCGTGAACTTCAAGGTCAACGGCCGCCCGCAGGAAGCCGACGACGTGTGGGAGGGCGAGTCCCTGCTGTACGTGCTGCGCGAGCGCATGGGCCTGCCGGGCTCCAAGAACGCCTGCGAGCAGGGCGAGTGCGGTTCCTGCACCGTCCGTCTCGACGGCGTGCCGGTCTGTTCGTGTCTGGTCGCGGCCGGTCAGGTGGAGGGCCGCGAGGTCACCACCGTCGAGGGCCTCGCCGAGTACGCCAGGCATCGCGAGGACGCCCACCCGGGCGGCGGCTGCGCCTCCGGCGCGTGCGGCACCTCGGTCCAGGACGCCCAGCAGTGGCAGGCCAACCCGGAGAAGGGAGCCACCGACTCGCAGACCGGCGAGGGCGGCGGCGTTTTCCCGCGTGCGACGCTCTCTCCGATCCAGCAGGCGTTCATCGACGCCGGCGCCGTCCAGTGCGGCTTCTGCACCCCCGGCCTGCTCGTCGCGGCCGACGAGATGCTGGAGCGCAACCCTCAGCCGTCGGACGCCGACATCCGCGAGGCACTCTCCGGCAACCTCTGCCGCTGCACCGGTTACGAGAAGATCCTTGACGCGGTCCGCCTCGCGGCCGCGCGCCAGTCCGAAGGGGTCTGACGCCATGGGAACCACAGGTACACCCACCAAGATCACGCAGGGTTCCAAGACCAAGGGCGGCATCGGCGAGTCGACGCTGCGCCCCGACGGCACCCTGAAGGTCACCGGCGAGTTCGCGTACTCCTCGGACATGTGGCACGAGGACATGCTGTGGGGTCACACCCTGCGCTCGACCGTCGCGCACGCCGAGATCGTCTCCATCGACACCTCTCAGGCGCTCGCGCAGTCCGGTGTCTACGCCGTCCTGACCTACGACGACCTGCCGGCCGCGATGAAGAACTACGGCCTGGAGATCCAGGACACCCCGGTCCTCGCGCACAAGAAGGTCCGCCACCACGGCGAGCCGGTGGCCATCGTCGCCGCCGACCACCCGGAGACCGCGCGCCGCGCCGCCGCCAAGATCCGCATCGAGTACAAGGAGCTGCCCCTCATCACCGATGAGGCCTCGGCGACCGCTCCCGACGCCGTACTCGTGCACGAGGGCCGCGACGACCACCACATCGGTCACGTCCCGCACCCGAACATCGTGCACCGCCAGCCGATCATCCGCGGCAACGCCGACGAGGCCGCCAAGAAGGCCGACTTCATCGTCAAGGGCGAGTACACCTTCGGCATGCAGGACCAGGCCTTCCTCGGCCCGGAGTCCGGCCTCGCGGTGCCCTGCGAGGACGGCGGCGTCGAGCTGTACGTCGCCACCCAGTGGCTGCACTCCGACCTCAAGCAGATCGCCCCCGTCCTCGGCCTGCCCGAGGAGAAGGTGCGCATGACGCTCTCCGGCGTCGGCGGCGCGTTCGGCGGCCGCGAGGACATCTCGATGCAGATCCACGCCTGCCTCCTGGCGCTGCGCACCGGCAAGCCGGTCAAGATCGTCTACAACCGGTTCGAGTCCTTCTTCGGCCACGTGCACCGCCACCCGGCGAAGCTCTACTACGAGCACGGCGCCACCAAGGACGGCAAGCTCACGCACATGAAGTGCAAGATCGTCCTGGACGGCGGCGCCTACGCGTCGGCCTCCCCGGCGGTCGTGGGCAACGCCTCGTCCCTCTCGGTCGGCCCGTACGTGATCGACGACGTCGACATCGAGGCCATCGCCCTCTACACCAACAACCCGCCGTGCGGCGCGATGCGCGGCTTCGGCGCCGTCCAGGCCTGCTTCGCCTACGAGGCCCAGATGGACAAGCTCGCCGACAAGGTGGGCATGGACCGGGTCGAGTTCCGCCGGCTCAACGCCATGGAGCAGGGCACGCTCCTGCCGACCGGACAGGTGGTCGACTCGCCCGCCCCGGTCGCCGAGCTCCTGCGCCGCATCAAGGCCCGCCCGCTGCCGCCCGAGCGCCAGTGGGAGTCCAGCGAGGGCGCCGACGTGCGCCAGCTGCCGGGCGGCCTGTCCAACACCACGCACGGCGAAGGCGTCGTACGCGGTGTCGGCTACGCGGTCGGCATCAAGAACGTCGGCTTCTCCGAGGGCTTCGACGACTACTCCACCGCCAAGGTGCGCATGGAGGTCATCAACGGCGAGCCCGTCGCGACCGTGCACACCGCGATGGCCGAGGTCGGCCAGGGCGGCGTCACCGTCCACGCGCAGATCGCCCGCACCGAGCTCGGCGTCGCGCAGGTGACGATCCACCCCGCCGACACCCAGGTGGGCAGCGCCGGATCGACGTCCGCGTCGCGCCAGACGTACGTCACCGGCGGCGCCGTCAAGAACTCCTGTGAGCTGGTCCGGGAGAAGGTCCTGGAGATCGGTCGCCGCAAGTTCGGCACCTACCACCCGGCCTGGGCCACCGCCGAACTCCTCCTGGAGGGCGGCAAGGTCGTCACCGACGGCGGCGAGGTCCTCGGCGACCTGGTCGACGTCCTGGAGGGCGAGACCGTCGAGATCGAGGCCGAGTGGCGCCACCGCCCCACCGTCGCCTTCGACCTGCGCACCGGCCAGGGCAACGGCCACGTCCAGTACTCCTTCGCCGCGCACCGTGCGGTCGTGGAGGTCGACACCGAGCTGGGCCTGGTCAAGGTCATCGAACTGGCCTGCGCCCAGGACGTCGGCAAGGCGCTCAACCCGCTGTCCGTGATCGGCCAGATCCAAGGTGGCACCACCCAGGGCCTGGGCGTCGCGGTCATGGAGGAGATCATCGTCGACCCGAAGACCGCGAAGGTGAAGAACCCCTCCTTCACGGACTACCTGATCCCCACCATCCTCGACACCCCGACCATCCCGGTCGACGTGCTCGAACTCGCCGACGAGCACGCCCCGTACGGGCTCCGCGGCATCGGCGAGGCCCCGACCCTGTCGTCCACCCCGGCCGTCCTCGCGGCGATCCGGAACGCGACGGGCCTGGAGCTCAACAAGACGCCGGTACGCCCGGAACACCTCACGGGCACCTGAGCCCGCACTGAGGAACCCGGTCCCCCCGCTCGGGACCAGCAGAGCTCTCCGAGCGGTGTGTGCCTCCCAGGAACGTCACACTTCCCGCCGCCCACACCGCTCGGAGCCCCAACTCCCCCTCGTACAGAGGGAGACGTCGTTCGTCTCGGGCCGTCCCCCGGGTCGTGCAGCCCACGCACCATCCCAAATCCCGCAACGTTCGAGCGGGTGCCCCTGTGAACCTTGGGAGTAGGCACCATGACCCAGTCGTCAGTGGAGCCCAAGACCACCGCAGAGGACGCGGGCCCCGGCTCACGCGTCCCGGCCGGAAGGTCTTGGCTCGACCGGTACTTTCACATATCCCTCCGGGGATCGACGGTCGCGCGCGAGGTGCGCGGCGGTATCACCACCTTCATGGCGATGGCGTACATCGTCCTGCTCAACCCCGTCCTGCTCGGCGGCAAGGACGTCGCGGGCGACACCATGGGCCAGAAGGCCCTGATCACCGCGACGGCGCTCGCCGCGGCGGTCACCACGCTCCTGATGGGCTTCATCGGCAAGGTGCCACTGGCCCTGGCCGCAGGACTCTCCGTGTCCGGAGTGATCTCGTCCCAGGTCGCGCCCGAGATGACCTGGCCGCAGGCCATGGGCATGTGCGTGATGTACGGCGTCGTGATCATGCTGCTCGTGGTCACCGGGCTGCGCGAGATGATCATGAACGCCATCCCGCTCGCCCTGAAGCACGGCATCACGATGGGCATCGGGCTCTTCATCGCCATCATCGGCCTGGTCAAGGGCGGCTTCGTGCACCCCGGCAAGGCCACCCCGCTCTCGCTCGGCCCCGCCGGTGAACTCTCCGGCTGGCCCGTGCTGATCTTCGCGGGAACCCTGCTCCTCATCTTCATGCTCCAGGCGCGCAACACCCCCGGCGCGATCCTGATCGGCATCGTCACCGGCACCGTCGTCGCCGTCGTGCTCAACGCGCTCGACGTCATCGACCCCAAGCAGTGGGCGAACGGCGCCCCCGAACTGCACGGCAGCGCGGTCTCGTCACCCGACTTCTCCCTCCTCGGCGACGTCGAGTTCGGCGGCTGGGGCGAGGTCGGCGCGATGACCGTCGGCATGATCGTCTTCACCCTGGTGCTCGCCGGCTTCTTCGACGCGATGGCCACCATCATCGGCGTCGGCACCGAGGCCAACCTCGCCGACGACAAGGGCCGCATGCCCGGCCTCTCCAAAGCGCTGTTCATCGACGGCGCGGGCGGCGCCATCGGCGGTGTCGCGGGCGGCTCCGGCCAGACCGTGTTCGTCGAGTCCGCGACCGGTGTCGGCGAAGGCGCCCGCACCGGACTCTCCTCGGTCGTCACCGGACTGTTCTTCGCGGGCTGCCTCTTCTTCACGCCGGTCACCGCCATCGTGCCCCAGGAGGTCGCGTCCGCCGCGCTCGTCGTCATCGGAGCGATGATGATGATGAATGCCCGGCACGTCGACTGGGCCGACCGGGCCACCGCCATCCCGGTCTTCCTGACCGTCGTGCTGATGCCCTTCACGTACACCATCACCACCGGTGTCGCGGCGGGCGTCATCTCCTGGGTCGCCATCAAGATCGCCCAGGGCAAGGCCCGCGAGATCGGGGCCTTCATGTGGGGCCTGACGCTCGTCTTCATCATCTACTTCGCCCTCAACCCCATCGAAGGATGGCTGGGCGTCCACTGAGGCGCTGAGCCCTCCGCACACCCGCAGAGCCTTGAGGAGGCCGAACATGCTGGACATCGCCGACGAGCTGAACCGGTGGGTCGAGCAGGGACGTGACTTCGCCGTCGCCACCGTGGTGGCGGTCGGCGGCAGCGCGCCCAGGCAGCCGGGCGCCGCGCTCGCCGTCGACAGCGAGGGCACGGCGATCGGATCGGTCTCCGGCGGATGTGTGGAGGGCGCCGTCTACGAACTCTGCCGGCAGGCCCTGGAGGACGGCGACACCGTCCTCGAACGATTCGGCTACAGCGACGAGGACGCCTTCGCCGTGGGCCTGACCTGCGGCGGTGTCATCGACATCCTCGTCACCCCGGTCCGCGCGGACTCCGCGTCGCGGCCGGTGTTCGGCGCCGCGCTCGCCGCCGCCTCCTCGGGGGAGGCGGCAGCCGTCGCCCGCGTCACCGCAGGCCCCGCCGACCTCCTCGGAAGCGCCCTCCTCGTCCGCGCGTCGGACGACCCTGGGGCGTACGAGGGCGGCCTCGGCGGCCACCCGGAGCTGGACCGCACGGTGGCGGCGGAGGCCCGTGCCCTGCTCGACGCGGGGCGTACCGCGACCGTGGAGATCGGCGAGGACGGGTCGCGCTGCGGCTCTCCGCTCGTCGTCCTCGTCGAGTCGAGCGTCCCGCCGCCCCGCATGATCGTCTTCGGCGCGATCGACTTCGCCTCGGCGCTCGTGCGCATGGGCAAGTTCCTCGGCTACCGCGTGACCGTGTGCGACGCGCGGCCCGTCTTCGCGACGCCGCAGCGCTTCCCGGACGCCGACGAGATCGTCGTCGAGTGGCCGCACCGGTACCTGGAGTCGACCGACGTCGACGCCCGCACCGTGCTCTGCGTCCTCACGCACGACGCCAAGTTCGACGTGCCGCTGCTGCACCTGGCCCTGCGGCTGCCCGTCGCCTACGTCGGCGCGATGGGTTCGCGCCGCACCCACCTGGACCGCAACAAGCGCCTGCGCGAAGTGGGCGTCACCGAGATGGAGTTGGCCCGGCTGCGCTCGCCCATCGGGCTCGATCTCGGCGCCCGCACCCCCGAGGAGACGGCCCTGTCCATCGCCTCGGAGATCGTCGCCAATCGACGGGGTGGAAGCGGGGTCTCCCTCACAGGGGCGCACACGCCCATCCATCCGGATGGAGCGCGGGGTCCTTCGGGGCGGATCGGGTCTGTGGCCTGAACGGGCTCGTTGCCGAGTGCGGGTTCGTTGTGGTTGGGCGCGCAGTTCCCCGCGCCCCTCGCGGGTCGCTTCGCGCCCCCTGTGCGGAGTTCCCCGCGCCCCCCCCGCGGGTCGCTTCGCGCCCCCCGCGGGTCGCTTCGCGCCCCCCGTGCGGAGTTCCCCGCGCTCCTTGCGTGGTTCCCCGTGCCCCTTGCGTAGTTCCCCGCCCCCCCCTACGCCGTCAGATGGGTCACCGCCCGGATGAACATGCGCGTCGCGATCGCGGCCAGTGGGGCGTCGAACAGGGCGGGCAGGGCGCGTACCCGTAGCTCCTCGCGCCAGATCAGGCGGGAGCCCGTGTCGCACGGGTAGACCTCGATCTCCGCCCAGCCCGTCACGAACGTGCCCCGTTTCTCCAGGCGGCAGCGGCCCGGTGCGGTGTCCCGTGGCGGGTGCCACGCGACGACCTCCATCACGTCGTCGAAGCCGAGAGGGCCGAGCCCGCTGCGGGCGGCGAAGACCGTGCCGACGCGCGTGGGTCCCGGCGTACGGACGCGCACCCGGGTCAGCGGGACCGCGTCGGCGTGCCGCTCCCACACGGTCAGCCGGGACCAGGTCTCGGCCGGGGGCAGGGACATGTCCCTGATGAACTGGAAGTAAGCCACGCCCCCGAGCCTGCCAGGTCCACGCCTCGATGCGCCCTTCCGCCCCGCCGGGGACTCCGCGACGATGGGCGGTCAGTACGGCACGACCGGCACCCGGAGGACCTCGTGGACCGTCAACGACATGACAGGCTCGACGAGTTGACGCGCGATCCCTACCCGCTCTACGTCCGCGCCCGCGCGGCCGACGGGCTCACCTTCGTCCCCGAGTTCGACGCCTGGCTGGTGGCCCGCGACGCCGACATCAGGGAGGTCCTGCGCCGCCCCGACGACTTCTCGTCCGCCCGCGTGCTGCGCGGCGACGTGCGCCCGTCGGCCGAGGCGTTTGCGGTCCTCGGCGAGGGCTTCGGAGGCCGCCGCACCGTGGTGAGCTCGGACGGCGCCGCGCACCGGCGGCTGCGCGCGCCGCTGGTCCAAGGGCTCTCGGCAGTGCGGGTCGCGACCATGGTGCCGTACGTGGCGGAGCGGGCGGAGGCGCTCGTCGACTCCTTCGCGGGGCAGGGCCGCGTCGAGCTGATGGAGGCGTACGCCCGTCGCCTGCCCGGCGAGGTCGCAGGGCGGCTCGTCGGGCTCGACCCCGCCGACGTACCAAGGGTCGTGCACGGCGGGCACCAGGCCGAGCGGCTGCTCTTCCGGCCGTTGGACGAGGCCGCTCAAGTGGCCGCCGCCCAGGACATCGTGACGATGCAGCAGGTTCTGGACGGCTATGCGCGCGACCGCAGGGCGGTGCCGCGCGAGGACCTGTGCACGGAAATCGTCGCCTCCCTGGCGCCAGGACCCGCCGACGAGCCGCTCACCGTCGAACAGCGCCATGAACTCGTCGCGCAGCTGCAGGACTTCCTGATCGCGGGGCACCTCACCACCACCGCTCTGATCGGCACCACGGTGCTCCACCTGCTGCGCCACCCGGACCAGTGGGAGCGGCTCACGGCGGAGCCCGCACGGATCCCGGCGGCGATCGAGGAGGCGGCCCGCTACGACACGGCCCTCCAGGCCTTCCGTCGCGTCACCACCCGGGCCGTGACCCTCGCGGGCACCGAACTGCCCGAGGGGAGTGAGGTGTTGGTGGCGTTCGGGGCGGCGGGGCGGGACGCCGCCCGGCATCCGCGCCCCGACGTCTTCGACATCGAGCGGCGGCAGAGCGGCCGCCACCTCGCCTTCGGCCTCGGCGCGCACGCCTGTGTGGGAGCCCGGCTCGCCCGCGAGCAGCTCAGGATCACCCTGGAGCTGCTGACCCGGCGCCTGCCGGGTCTCCGGCTCGCCGACGACCGCCCTGCCGTCACCATGCGGCCGACCCTGATCCACCGGGCTCCCGAGGCGCTGCACCTCACCTGGTGACGGGCGGACCGGGGGTCTGGGGCGTGTCTTCAAAAGGGGCGTTGGAGGGAGCCGATGAGGGCGGGAGAAACGATTCACCCTGCCGGACAGTCGCTTACGCACAATTGTTTGGTGCGGTTCTGAATTGGCCGTCCGTCGCCGAAAGAACGCACTGGGCATCCATAAACAGAAGAGCATTCCCTCAGGGCCGCACGCAAAGATCCCGCTGAGTGGCGGAGGGGAATGTGCCCATATGAGGCATTTCGGGACCGTCTATTTGCCGTATAAGGGGGGGCGCACACGCGTACTTCCACCGCAATGCCCTTTACGCCCCACGTGCGCCCCCTGTGCGCCCCATGTCCGCCTCGCGATCCAGAGCAAGCGTTGTGATGTTGCCCCTTTCGTACTTAGGTGGGTCCTGTGGATTCGACCGCACACTGTCCCGAGATGGACAGGTAATTGAATTCGCCGCACATATTTTCCCGTGCGTATCGCCCTCAAAAGGGAGAATGGTTATGACGTACGAGCGTCCCACCCTCACCAAGGTCGGCACTTTCCGCAAGGTGACCGGGATCAAGAACAACGGACCCAAGGACATCCTCGGCGGCAAGCAGCTCCTCTGATCGGGCACGGCCCCGGCCGCTGACGGTCATGGGTCGCAAGACGTGTGCGCCGGCCTGAGCCCAGGCCGGCTGTCGGGTGGTGGCGTCCAGCCGCCACCCGATCCTCTGCTCCGGGCACTACTTCACCGCCGACCAAAGGCCGTTGCGCATGGATTCGCTCCTCTCCCTCCAGGCCGCACCCGCCTGGTTCATCGCGTTGCCCGACACCGCCGCGGCCGCGCCCCTCGCCATCAGGGCGCAGCCCTACGCCTCCCGGGCGCTCTCCCATGCATCCGGACGACCCTGGTTGCTGGGCCGCTGGGATGAGCGGACGGCCGTCGTGGGGCGCTGCGGCAGCACACGCATCGCGGTGATCGGGGAGCACGCTGTCACCGAGCAGGATCTGGAACAGGACGCCGCGGCGGTCGGCTCCGCCTCGTCGGCGGCTCTGGAGCGCGCCGCACGCCGACCCGGCAGCTTCCACCTGGTGGCCAGTGGCGGCGGCCGAGTGCGGGTGCGGGGCGGCGTCGTGAACCTGCGGCGCGTGTTCCACACCGACACCGCGACCTTCGGCCACGGCCCTGTCAGCGTGGCTTCCGACCGGGCCGACGTACTCGCCGAACTGATCGACGCCGACCTCGACGAACGCCGGATCGCCCTCGAACTACTCACCTCAAGCGTGCCGTACCCGCTGTCGGAGCCCCCGTTGTGGCGAAGCGTGCGGGCCGTACCCGCAGGCCACTGCCTGACCCTCGAGGCCGACGGCCGGGCCGCCACCAGGCAGTGGTGGTCACCGCCCGACCCCGTCGTCTCCCTCGCCGAGGGCGCCCGACGTCTGCGAGAGGCGCTCACCGAGGCGGTCGGGGTACGCACCCGCGGGCGTGAGCTGGTGACGGCGGATCTGGGCGGCCTGGACTCCACCGCCCTGTGCTGTACGGCAGCCCTCAGCGAGACCAAGGTCGTCGCGTACACCGCCGCGCTGCACGACGAGTCCGGCGACGACGTGTACTGGGCCCGGCGCACCGTCCAGGAACTCGAAGCCATCGAGCACCACGTCGTACCGGCTCAGGACACGGCCATGACCTTCGACGGCATCGACACCCTCCACGACGTACTGGACACGCCCAGCATCATCACCGTCGACCGCAACCGCCGGATGGGCATCGTGGAAATGGCCGCGGCCCGCGGATCCGGCCTGCACATGACCGGACTGGGCGGCGACGAACTCCTCGCCGGCACGCCCGCCCGGCTCCACCCTTTGTTACTGACCCATCCCTCGACCGCACTGCGCAACATCCGCGGATACGCCGCCAAGTACCGCTGGACCCGGCGGGAAACACTGCGCCAGCTTCTGGACCGGCGCTCCTACCGGAGCTGGCTCGGACGCGTGGCCCGCGACCTGACCAGGCCGCCCCCCGGCACGAACACACCGCTGCTCGACTGGTCCGTACCACCCCGGATGGCTCCCTGGGCCACGCCCGACGCCATCGCAGCCGCCCGCGAACTCATACGCGCCGACCTGTCCGGCATCGAGCCCCGGGGCAGGGGGCACGGTGAGCACCGGGAACTGGTCGCGATGGACGGCATCTCCCAGTGGACCCGGCACATCGGCCAGATGGCGGCGCCTCTGGGCGTCACCGTCGCCGCCCCCTACTACGACACTCGCGTCATCGAGACCTGCCTCGCCGTGCGGCCACAGGAACGGATCACACCCTGGCGGTACAAACCCCTGATCGTCGAAGCCACGCGCGGCGTCGTGCCGGAAGGCAGCCGGACACGCAACACCAAGGCCAACGCCACGTTCGAGGAGGAGGTCGGCCTGCGCAAGCATCGTCGGCGCCTGCTGGCACTGTGTGACGACTCGCGGCTGGCCCAGCTCGGCCTGATCGACGAAGGCGCCCTGCGTGAATGGTGCCGCCGCTCTCTCGCCGCGGAGACGGAGAGCTACCTGCTGCACCCGACGATCGCCTGCGAAGTCTGGCTGCGCTCCCGCGAAATGACACCACCGCCCCTTGGGAACGCCCGCCCCGCCCAGCCCATCGCCGACTGAGAGAGGTGATCCCGGTGCACGCCTTGAGGCCTGGAGTCCTGCTGACCGAGACCGAATACGGCATGGCGCTGCTCGATCAGAAGAGCGCCGAATACTGGACCCTCAACCCGACGGCGGCCCTCGTCCTGCGAACTCTGCTGGACGGTCGTGCCTGCGGCGCGGAGCGGGCCGTCGAGGCGCTCACCACGCAGTACGACGACGTCGACACCGAGGAAGCAGCCAAGGATGTGGACGCCATCGTCGGCGAGTTGCGCTCCGCGGGGCTCCTCACCACATAGCGCCCGCATGCGAAGGACACGGCCCGCGGTCAGACTCCTGTGGGCCTTCCGACGCTTCGCCTCCCTACGCCCAGCGTTTCCCCGCACCCCGCCCTCCTGCGACGGAAGAGGCACGCATGACGACCCCGGAAGCTCTCCCCTTCGACCCGCGTTCCGTGCCGGCGGCACGCCGTTTCGCCGCCCGGGTGGCCGTGGGCTGTGCCCATGTACTGGCCGCCCTGCCACCAGGACGCATCCGCACCATCCTGGCCGGACTGCGTCGCGGCGCCCGGCCCGCCACCCTCCCCGAGGCGGAAATGGCCCGGAAGACGGTACTCGCCGTAAGCCTGGCCGCCGGCGGACAGAAGGGATGCCTTCCGAGGTCCCTGGCCACTGTGCTGCTCTGCCGGTGGTACGGCCAGTGGCCCACCTGGTGCGTGGGCGTGCGCAGCCGGCCGCCGTTCGCCGCCCACGCCTGGGTGGAAGCCGAGGGTGTCCTCGTGGGCGAAGACGCCTCGCCCACATACTTCCAGCGCTTCTTCACCGTGGAATGAGCCGATGACCACGGCCCCCGGCATCGAGGACCCCCGGCCCTCCACCGGCCCCGCCGACGGCTCCGATGCGCCTGACGAGAACACGGGTCCCGGCCGCTCCTGGGCGGCGCAGCGAGCGCTGATGACCCATCTGCGCCCGCAGCGTTGGCGCATCGCCGCAGGTGTCCTGCTGGGACTGGTCGGCAGTGTCCTGGGTCTGGCCCAGCCCCTGGCGGCCAAGCGTGTGGTGGACGGCATGAGTCATGGACAGCCGGCCGCCGGCCCCGTCCTCGTGCTCAGCCTGCTGGTGGTCGTCGGCGCGGTGCTGGCGGGGCTGGGACACTACGTGTTGCAGTGGTCGGCCGAGTCCATGATCTGTGCCGCCCGGTGCCGGCTGACCGAGCGGCTGCTGCGCCTGCGGGTGCCCGTGGTGGAGCGCACCGAACCGGGCGACCTGATCGCCCGCGTCACCTCCGATACGACGCTGCTGCGCCAGACCGCGCCCCAGGCGGTGTCCGCCGCCGTCACCGGCACGCTGGTCACCGCCGCGACCGTCGTCATCATGGGGTTCCTCGACGCCGTGCTGCTCTGCGTCACTCTCGGCGTGATCGCGTTCGTCGGCGTCATCATCGCGGTCGTGGCTCCGCGCATCGGCCGCGCCACCCGGCAGACGCAGGACGCGGTGGGCCACATCGGGGGCGCCCTGGAGCGTGTCCTGGGGGCCTTTCGCACGGTCAAGGCCTCGGGCGCCGAGCACTGGGAGGCCCAAGCGCTGCGCCGTGCGGCCGAACACGCCCGCCGCAGAGGCATGCGGGCCGCGGTGTGGGAGGCGGTGTCCGCCACAGCGTCGGCGGTGGTCGTTCAGGTGTGCTTCCTCGTCGTGCTCGGGGTGGGAGGCGCACGGGTCGCTTCCGGCACCATCAGCGTCTCCACCCTGGTCGCCTTCCTGTTGTATCTCTTCGCCCTCGCTCCCCGCATCGGCCAACTCGTCGAAGGAGTCAGCCAGTTCCAGGTCGGATCCGCCGCGGCTGTCCGCATCGAGCAGATCGAGTCGCTTGAGGCCGAACAGCTGGAACCTGAGCACGCAGCCGTGCATGCACGGGGAGCGACAGCGAGGGGAGACTCCTCCGACACGGCCGCCGAAGGCTGCCAATCAGCACTCGACGTGACTTTCCGTCAAGTCCGTTTCTCCTACCGCCCCGGACTGCCCAGGGTGCACCACGAGGTCTCCTTCACGGTGCCCAACGGCGGGCTGACGGCGATCGTGGGCCCGTCCGGCGCAGGCAAGACCACCGTCTTCTCTCTGATCGAGCGATTCTACGAACCTGACGCCGGGTGCATCCTCCTGGGTGGCAAGGACATACGGCAGTGGCCTCTGAGCCGGCTCCGCGCATCCATCGGCTACGTCGAACAGGACACCCCCGTCCTCGCCGGCACACTGCGGGACAACCTGGTGCTCGGAGCCACCGACCCTTCCGGCGAAGAACTCGCCCAAGTGCTGCGTATGGCGCGGCTGGACACCTCGACGGAACGCCTTCCCCTCGGGCTGGATACCGACGTCGGCCACCGCGGCAGCCGCCTCTCGGGAGGCGAGCGACAGCGGGTGGCGATCGCCCGTGCTCTGCTGCGCCGCCCGAGACTGCTCCTGATGGACGAGGTCACCTCCCAACTCGATGCGGCCAATGAGGCGGCATTGCGCAACACGATCATTGACGCCGCCCGCAGCACCACCGTGCTGGTGATCGCCCACCGGCTCTCCACTGTCATCACGGCCGACCGGATCATCGTCATGGAGGCGGGATGCGTACGAGCGATCGGCACGCACAGCGAACTCATGGAACATGACGCTCTCTACGCCGAACTGGCGCACACGCAACTTCTCAATCGCTAGGTCGCGTCTGCGAAGTGGGCGGAGCCAGCGGGGTATTCATCTTGGCAAGCGTGCGGGTGCCCCTACTTTGCGGACGCGTCCTAGCGGTAGACCTTGCCCGGCTCGGCCTTGCCCGGGGCGAGCAGCTGCGGCACCGTCACGAAGACGTAGCCCCGCTTCTTCAGCTCGTCGATGACGCCGGGGACGGCGGGCACGGTGCCCTTGTAGATGTCGTGCAGCAGGATGATGCCGTCCCGCTTCGTCTGGTCGACGACCCGCTGCTGGATCAGCTTGGAGTCATTGGTCGTGTAGTCCTTGGCGGTGACGGTCCACAGGATCTCCGCGAGGCCGAGCTCCTTGGAGAGCTTGTTGACGTCGTCGTTGGTGCGGCCCTGCGGCGGGCGCATCAGCGTCGGCTTCTTGCCTATGAGCTTCTCGATCGCCTTGTTGGGGCGCTCGAGCTCCTTGCGCGCCTCCGCGGCGTCGACCTTCGTCAGGATCTTGTGGGACCAGGTGTGGCTGGCGACCTCGTGGCCCTCGGCGTCCATCTGCTTCACGAGCTCGGGGTACTTCTCGATGTGGTTCTTGCCGAGCGTGAAGAAGGTGGCGTGGACCTGCTTCTCCTTGAGGATCTTGAGGAGCCTGGGCGTGTTCTCGCTGGGGCCGGCGTCGAAGGTGAGCGCCACGCACTTGGCCTTGCGGCAGTCGACGGTGCCCAGATCACCCTGATCGGCCGCCTTCAGGTTCACGGCGTCCTTGCGCACGGTGCTGGGCGAAGTGGTGTCGAGCTTGGTGCACCCCGTCACCGCGAGGGTGAGGGCCGCGCCCGCCGCGAGGACGGAGGCGGTGCGACGCAACCTCCGGGGGGAGAGCGTCGTCTTGCGGGGGGAGTGCGTGTTCGAGGCTGGCATGCGATCACTATACATCGGGCGTATACATGCCGTGCATAGTCGGGATGCGCAGAGCGGCCGACCGGCTCGGGACACGCCATGGGGCTCCGGCGAGCCGTAGCGTCGTGCCGTCGCACCGCCCGCTCGCCCGCCCGCTCCGCGAGGAGGAAGATGTCACCGTCCCACCGGCCCCGCGCCGCACTCGCCAGGCCCCGCGCCGCACTCGCCATGTCGCAGAAGGCGGCCGAGGCCGTCCTCGAACCGCCGGCCCTCGCCTCGCTCGCCGAGGCCACCCTGCTCGAGCCGCCACCCGCACTGGACGACTTCGCCACCGAACGCGCGCGGGCCGTGCTCGCCGGCACCGAACTCCTCGTCACCGGCTGGGGCTGCCCGCCGCTCACCGCCGACGTGCTCGCCCACGCCCCGGCCCTGCGCGCCGTCGTCCACACCGCGGGGTCCATCCGCGCCCACGTCACCGACGCGTGCTGGGAGCGCGGCATCGAGGTGTCCTCGGCCGCCGCGGCCAACGCGCTGCCCGTCGCCGAGTACACCGTCGCGATGATCCTGCTCACCGGCAAACGGGTCCTGGAGAGCGCCCGCGAGTTCCGCGCCGCGCGCACCGAGGTGGACTGGGCGCGCACTCCTCGGAGCACCGGAAACTACCGCCGCACCGTGGGCATCCTCTCCGCCTCGCTGATCGGCCGCCGCGTCATCGAGCTGCTGCGCCCGTACGACCTGCGGGTACTGCTCCACGACCCGTACGTGTCGGACGACGAGGCCGCCGCGCTCGGCGCGGAACTCGTGCCGCTCGGCGCACTCTTCGCGGAGAGCGACACCGTGAGCGTGCACACCCCGCTGCTGCCCGCCACGCACGGCCTGGTCGGCCGCGAGCTGCTCGCCGCCATGCGCCCCGGCGCCGTGCTCATCAACACCGCCCGCGGCGCCGTAGTCGACCAGGCGGCGCTCACCGAGGCCGTCACCGCGAGCCGCGTCCGCGCCGTGCTCGATGTGACCGACCCCGAACTCCTGCCGCGGGACCACCCGTTGTGGGACTGCGAGCATGCCCTGCTCACCCCGCACATCGCGGGCTCCCAGGGCAACGAGTGGCGGCGCCTGGCCGAACGCGCCGTCGACGAGGTGCGCCGCTGGGCCGCGGGGGACGGCTTTGCCCATCCCGTCCGCCACGACAGGCTGCCGTACCTCGCGTGAGCATCGGCGCGCCCCGCACGGCACCGGCTTCCGTCTCGGACCCGTCGGACGCCGTACAAGGCTCCTGACAGGCCTCCCGCGCAGGCCGATTAGGGTGGTGCCCCGTACACCCACCGAACTCGGGCAAGGATGCTGTGCGGGATTTACTTCTGACTCTGTGCGTGGTCGCGGCCGTCACCTGTCTCCTCACCGGGCCGGTGAGGAAATTCGCGATCGTCGCCGGGGCCGCTCCCGCGGTCCGGGCACGCGACGTGCACCGCGTGCCCACGCCTCGCCTGGGCGGTATCGCCATGTTCTGCGGTCTGTGCGCGGGCCTGCTCGTCGCCGCCCGGCTGCCGGGCCTCGCAGACGTCTTCCCCACCGGCCAGCCCCAGGCACTCCTCGGCGGCGCCTCGGTGATCTGGCTGGTCGGCGTCCTGGACGACAAGTTCGAACTCGACGCGTTCATCAAGCTCGGCGGGCAGGTCATCGCCGCCGGAGTGATGGTCTACAAGGGACTCGTCATCCTCTGGCTGCCCATCCCCGGCTACGGCACGCTCTATCTCGACCAGGTGCAGGGCTCGCTGCTGACGGTCGCGCTGATCGTCATCACCATCAACGCCGTCAACTTCGTCGACGGCCTCGACGGGCTCGCGGCGGGCATGATCTGCATCGCGGCCGCGGCATTCCTCATGCACAGCTACCGCCTGGTGTTCGGATACGGCATTGAGGCGGCCCAGCCCGCGGCGCTGCTCTCCGCCGTTCTCGTCGGCATGTGCCTGGGCTTCCTGCCGCACAACGTGCACCCGGCGCGCATTTTCATGGGCGATTCCGGTTCGATGCTGATCGGCACCGTCCTCGCCGGGTGCGCCATCTCGCTGACCGGCCAGGTGGACGCGTCCTTGTTCGTCCAGGCGGCGGGCGGCACGCACGAGGCCAACAAGGTGATGGTGCCGCTCTACATCCCCCTGCTGCTGCCCCTGACCGTTCTCGCCCTTCCCGTGAGCGACCTCGTGCTGGCGTTCGTCAGGCGCACGTGGCGCGGGCAGTCGCCGTTCGCGGCCGACAAGGGGCACCTGCACCACCGGTTGCTGCAGATCGGCCACTCGCACCGCCGCGCCGTACTGATCATGTACGCCTGGGCGGCGCTGTTCGCCTTCGGCACGGTGGCGGTCGCCGCGGGCGGGGGAGCGAGGCTCCTCCTGCTGGGGCTGCTGTTCGTCAGCGCGACGGGCATGGTGCTCCTGATGCTCCCGAACTTCTCGCCGTCGGCGGTGCTTCGGACGGGGCGGCTGCTGGTGCGACGCGGCCTGCCCGCGCGGACCCTGCTGGTGCGGCGGCGTGGCCTGCCCGCGCGGAGCCTGCTGGTGCGGGGCCCCCGCCCCGCGCGGACCTCAGCGTCCGACGCGCCGCTCCTGGTCGTGCCGTCGCAGCACGCGCACCACCTGCCACACAGCTGCTCCGAGGCCCAGTGCCCCGCCGGTCCACCGCAGCCCCTTGCCGAGACGCGGTGACAGATCCCAGAACAGGCCGGGGGCCATCACCGCACCGAACACGAGGAGCCCGACGACCAGCGCGCTCACGAGCGCGAACATGATCTCGACGGTCATCGCATCCTTCTCCCAGCGCGACTCGCGGCCCATGTCCATGGGGGAAGTCTCGCACGCCCCTCGGCTTCAAGGCGGGCCTTCACCTGGGGCTGATCGCCACACCCTCGGGGTTGTGCCCCGTCTTCAGGGTCGCCCGCACCTTCGTGAGCGTCGGGTCGACCACGGAGACGGTGTCGGAGTCCTCGTTGGTGACCCAGACCCGGCTGCCGCCCGGACTGACCGCGACGCCCTGCGGTGTCTTGCCCACCGGCACGCGGGCCAGGACCTGACCGGTCGTCGTGTCGATGACGAGCAACGTATCGGCCCCCGAGTCCGCGGCGTACAGCCGCCGTCCGTCGGGGCTGACGCCGAGGCCGAGCGGCGCCTTGCCGACCGGCCAGGTGGCGGTCACCTGGCGGGTGGAGGCGTTGATGACGGAAATGCTGCCGGAACCCGTGTTGGCGACATACACCGTGTCCCCCTTCGCGGTGGCACTGATTCCGCTGGGGAAATCGCCCACAGGAATCTGGGCGACGGGCTCGTACGCCTTGGACAGCACGGTGACGTTGTTGGTGCCGCTGTTGGTGACGAGAGCGGTCCCGTCGGGCAGGGTGGCGACGCTGTGCGGGAGTTCACCGACCCGAGGCGTCGCGATGACTTTACGGCTGGCCGTGTCGATGACGGACACGTTGTCGCTGCCCCAGTTCGCCGCGAACACCTGCCGCCCGTCACGGCTGGGAAAGGCCGAGAACGGATATGAACCGACCGGAACGGTCGCCACGACTTCATGACTGGTGGTGTCGATGAAGGAGACCGTGTCGGAAAGGCCGTTCGCCACATAGACGCGGGAGCCGTCGGGGGCCGAGCCCACGCCCGTCGGCCCGTTGCCCACCGCCGTGGTGGTGACGGCCCTCTCCAGGCGGACGTCGAAGGAGGAAGCGGTCGCCGAGCCACTGTTGGCCACGTACGCGACGATACGCATGGGGAAACCCTTGCCGGGTGTGCCCTTCGCCGCCGATTGCTCATGTGGCCGCGCGTGTGACTGCGGCTGCCGGTCCGGACGCGGATGCGGGGGCGGCTCGGCGGAGGCCGCGGCCGAGGTGCACGCCATGGCGGCGAGCGCGACCCCGAGCGTCAGCCGGAAACGGAAACGGCGGCTGGCGACGGAGGCGGGCCGATGAGGGTGTCGGCGTGCGTGTCGGTGCGCGTCTCGACGAGCGTCGGACCGAGAGTCGAATCCGGGAAATCTCAGCATGGACCCACCCTTTATGTATGGCGTTTGTGGAGGACAACGTGGTGCAAAGGAGGCGTGCGAAAGGTCCTTGGCGGACATGCACGGTCAAACGCTCGACATAACTGGACCTGCACGGTCGACGAGCGAATTCGTTCCTTCGCGTGGCCATTCCGGGGCAAGTTGCCCATTGCCCATAACGCAATGGCGTGATGGCCGTTTGCGTCTCCTCCGCCCGGCTCAGCCGCTCGCGCAGGTCGGCGACGCGCTCCGCGGCGCCGAGCGACTTCATGCGGCGGATAGTATGTATTCGTCGCGCATGACGGGTCGCTGATCGCTGATCGCGAGCCGCCGGTCTCGCTGATCGCTGATCGCCGGTCACTCAACAGATCCGCTGCGCCCCGGCCCTCCGCGCTGTTCCGCACGCACTCCGCTGCCGCTCCCTCGGTGACGCCGTGTGTGCCCGAGTACGACAGGTTCCGCTTCTCTTGCCCTCCCCCGCACTCTCCCCGGCCGCCCGGCTGCGCGGCCTGCGCCCCGACTGGCTGTCCGACCCGAAGGTCTGGCGCACCGAGATCCTGGGCGGCCTGGTCGTCGCGCTCGCGCTGATCCCCGAGGCGATCTCGTTCTCGATCATCGCCGGGGTCGACCCCGCGATCGGCCTGTCCGCGTCCTTCACCATGGCCGTCACCATCTCGGTCGTCGGTGGCCGCCGCGCCATGATCTCCGCGGCGACCGGCGCGGTCGCCCTGGTCATCGCCCCGCTCAACCGCGAGCACGGCCTCGGCTACCTGGTCGCCGCGGTGATCCTCGCGGGTGTCGTCCAGATCGTCCTCGGCGCGCTCGGCGTGGCCAGGCTGATGCGGTTCGTGCCGCGCAGCGTGATGGTCGGCTTCGTCAACGCGCTGGCCATCCTGATCTTCATGGCCCAGGTCCCCGAGATGCACGACGTGCCCTGGCCCGTCTACCCGCTGATCGCCGGCGGCCTGGCCCTCATGGTGTTCTTCCCGAAGGTCACCAGGGCGGTCCCGGCGCCGCTGGTCTCCATCGCCATCCTCACCGCCATCACGGTCGCCGCCGGGATCGCGGTGCCGACCGTGGGCGACAAGGGCGACCTGCCGTCCGCCCTGCCCGTGCCGGGCCTGCCCGACGTGCCCTTCACGCTCGACACCCTCACAACCGTCGCCCCCTATGCCCTCGCGATGGCGCTGGTCGGCCTGATGGAGTCCCTGATGACGGCGAAGCTCGTCGACGACATCACCGACACCCACTCCTCCAAGAGACGCGAGTCGATCGGCCAGGGCATCGCCAACATCGTCACCGGCTTCTTCGGCGGGATGGGCGGCTGCGCCATGATCGGCCAGACGATGATCAACGTACGCGTGTCCGGCGCCCGCACCCGCCTGTCGACGTTCCTCGCGGGCGCCTTCCTGATGGTGCTCTGCATCGTCTTCGGCCCGGTCGTCTCCGACATCCCCATGGCGGCCCTGGTCGCCGTGATGGTGATGGTGTGCTTCGCGACCTTCGACTGGCACTCCATCGCCCCGAAGACCCTGAAGCGCATGCCCGCCGGGGAGATCGCCGTCATGGTCGTCACCGTCGCGTTCGTGGTCGCCACGCACAACCTCGCCATCGGCGTCGTCGTCGGCACGGTGACCGCGACGGTCGTCTTCGCCAGGCGCGTCGCCCACCTGGCCGACGTCACGGCGGTCGTCGACCCGGACGGCACCCGGGTCGTCTACTCGGTCACCGGCGCGCTCTTCTTCGCCTCCGCCGACGACCTGGTCACCCGGTTCGACTACGCCACCGACCCCGACAGGATCGTCATCGACCTGACCTCCGCCCACATCTGGGACGCCTCGTCGGTCGCCGCCCTGGACACCGTCACCGGAAAGTACGCACAGCGCGGCAAGACGGTCGAGATCATCGGCCTGAACGAGCACAGCGCCACACTGCACGACAACCTGAGCGGCGAGCTGCGGGCGGGACGCTGAGAGCCTGTGCCGTCCGGCGAGGAGAAGCGGCTGCCGGTCAGGCGTCGGCCGCGTCGCGCCGGGTGAAACGGTGCCACCAGTGGTGCCGTCGCGGATGTACGGCACGCCCCAGCCGACGCCCCAGCAGCAGGTACCCGAGCAGCGCCCCGGCCGTGTTGAGGATGACGTCGTCGATGTCGAAGGTGCGCCCGGTCACGAACGCGCCCTGCGCCAGCTCGACGAGCACCATGGTCACCGCGGTGGCCAGACCGACCCGGACGAGCCCGCGGGTGCGGGGGAGCATCACGGGCAGCAGGAGCCCGAAGGGCACGCCGAGCAGGATGTTCCCGCCGAGCTGCTTGACGGTGTCACGGAAGGCGGGCTGCCCGAGGTACTCGTCGATGGAGTCGCCCGGGCGGAAGTTGCTGTGGGTCAGCGCCTCCGAGGCCGCCGAGGGCTGCAGCGTGAGGCGGGCGAGCACCACGGCGAAGGCGACCATGCCCACGAAGGCCACCAGCATGGTCACCGCCCGGGCCAGCGGGGACAGGGGCGCCGCGCGCCCGGGCGCCGTACCCGTACGTGTATCCCCGCTCGTACCCGCACGCGTATCCGTACTCCGCGGTCGCGCGCCGCTCCTCTTGAAGCGGCCTGCTGTCCGTGCCATCAGTGCCTCCAGGAAGCGCGGTGCCTCTCGGCTGTCGTACGGCCGTGGCGTCGGTCAGATCGGTTCGGTGCGGCCGAACAGGCCCGCGTGACCCGGCGGGAGCTGTGTGAGGATGCGGCGCAGCAGCGCGTCGTCCGCCGCCCTCGCGAGAGTGCCGAGTACGGCGGTGACCGCGCGCCGTGCTTCCGCCGTGTCCTCACCGGTCCGCGCCGCCACCGCGTCGACGAACTCCAGCGGGGTCAACGGCTCACTGGCCGGCTCCGCCTCCGCCAGCACGGCCCCGCACTGCTCGGGCAGCAGTCGGGCCAGGTCGGTGCGGTCGTCGCCCACCAAGTGGGCGCCCAGTATGGCCAGTACGTTCTCGACGGCCCCCGCCGCCTGTTGACGGCTGGCGAAGGCCCCTCGTTCCCGCACCTGGTCCAGCAGTACTTCCAAGGATGTGCTGCCCATGCCGACTCCGTGCCTCTCGGGTCCGGTTCCTGCTCCGGTTACCCGAGCCGGGCGACCTGATGCGTGGCGCGCGCCCGGAACAGCGCGCGCCGGTGCCCGGGCGGCGCGCGCAAGCGCCTCACCGCACGGCGGCCCGCGCGCGGTCCATCTCCACGGTGAACTGCGCCCCGGCGAGCAGCGCCAGGTTGGACACCCACAGCCAGACCAGGAAGACGACGACGCCCGCGAGGGAGCCGTACAGCTTGCCGTAGGTGCCGAACTGGGCCGCGTACAGCGTGAAGAGACCCGAGGAGAGCAACCAGAGCAGTGCGGCCAGCACCCCGCCGGGCAGAATGTGGCGCCAGCCTCTGGCCTCGGGCGGCGCGTTGCGGAAGAGCACGAGGACGAGCAGTGCCACCAGGCAGACCAGGGCCGGCCACCTCATGACGGCCCACGCGGTCTGCCCCGCCCCACCGAAGCCGACGCGCCGCCCCACACTCTCGGCGATGGGACCGCTGAGCACGAGAAGCAGCGCGCTCGCGGCGAGCAGCGCGAGGAGCGTCAGCGCGGTCATCAGCACACGGTGCGCCTTGCGCCAGGCGGGCCTGGCGTCCTCGACGCCGTGCATCGCGTGCAACGCCCGCCGGAACACGGCCGCGTAACTGGACGCCGACCACAGCGCGCTGACCGCTCCGGCGATCACGACCGTGAGCGCCGCGGAACGCGCGTCCGCCATCTCGCTGAGCGCGGAGTGCAGGGAGGGGCCCGATTCCGCGGGCGCCCAGTCGGTGACCTCGGCGATGAGCGCCTGCGTGGTGGCGGGGCTGACGAGGCTGATGAGGCTGACGGTGACGAGCAGCGCGGGGAGGAGGGCGAGTATCGCGTAGTACGTCAGGGCCGCCGCCCAGTCCGACACGTCGTCGTCCCACATCGACACGGGGGTGCGGCGCAGGGCGGTACGCCGCAGGGCCCAGTCGGAGGGAGCACCGGGGGAACCGGCGGCCCCTGCCGTAGAGGAGGAGCCTGCCCCGCGACCGTGCGGGAGCTGGACGGGTGCCGCGCGCACAGGCGGTGGAATGTCCATGGGGCTGCTCCTTCATGCATGTCGGCGGCGCGGATGCCACCTGCCGTTCCCTTTTCCGTGTTCCCCCTTTCGGACACGTGGCACGGGGCGGTGTGACGCGTGCGCCGGAGCGAAAGTGTGTGGGTACGTCGGGGCGGGGGGCCGCCGGAAGCTGTGGGGCCCGTGCCCGCACCCGCACCTGAACCCGCACCCGGGAACACAGAAGCCCTGGACTCCATCCATCACATGGAGTCCAGGGCTTGTCCGGAGCGCTGGGCAGGCCTTGCACCTGCATTTCCCCGCAGGAAGCGGGGCGTCTTTCCTTGGACGACCAACGCCGGTCCTCCGACCGGAAGTCCGGCGTGAGGAACAAGATCCATCTTAGCCCATCGTCCGAGCCGCGGGTACTCCCTGTCCTCTTCGGCCGCCTTCAGCCGGTTCAAGGCCTGCCCGGGCTGAGTGCCCCCGCTAATCCAGTGGAACCCGAGCCGCCCCGTGTCCCACACTTGAACACAAGCCGTTACGAGGCGAAACCGCCCCGTAGTGGCGCCTGTTGCGCCCCCGCGTCCCCTTGAGGCGCCCGACGAGAGAAGGAGGAAACGTCATGTCGAAGCCCCTGCCTGTGGAATACGTCCTGTCCAAGCCCAAGTCGCCGTCGTGGTGGAAGCAGAACCGGCATCTGGTCCTGCTCGTCGTCGGGTTCCTCGTCGGCGTATGGCTCGTCAACGGCCATGGCGGTACGGCCGCGCCGGCTCCCGAGCGGCCGGGGCCGAGCCACTCGACCGTGTCCGAGCCGCATGAGAGGGAGCGCTAAGAGGAAGGGAAAGCGGGCGGCTCGCCGTCATGGTGTGGCGCGCAGGAGGACGAGTGAGCCCTCGTACACCGGCCGGTTGCGCAGGTGGCCGAAGGCCTCGTCCCAGGCGCCCGAGCCCAGGGCGCGGCGCAGCGAGGCGTCGAAGTCCTGCCGGGCGCGGTCGTCGACGAAGCTCCAGGCCGGGCAGGCCTGGCGGGCCGCGGGGTCGAGGAGGAGCTCGGGGCGGCCGTAGTACGCCTCGTTGAAACCGTCGGTGCAGTCCAAGGGGATCGGGACGGGCCGGACGGTGGTGCTGCCGCCGAGCGCTGCCGTCAGCCGGTCCAGGGACGGGTGGCGGCGGGCTTCGGCCTCCAGGACGTCGGGGGCGTACTCGTAGAGCCAGAAGTCCCGTACGCGTGCGGGGTCGCAGGTCAGTACGGCGACGGGGCCGCGGGTGACGCGTCGCATCTCGCGCAGCCCGGCTTCGGCGTCGGCCCACTGGTGGACGCTGAAGAGCGTCATCGCCGCGTCGAACTGCCCGTCGGCGAAGGGGAGGTCCTCGGCCACGGCGTCGATGGCGGTGGCGAGCCGGGCCGGACGCCGGGCGCGCATGGCGAGTGAGGGCTCGACCGCGGTGATCGAGTGCGCCGGCGCCTCGTACGACCCCACGCCCGCGCCGACGTTGAGGACCGTGCGTGCGTCGCCGAGGGCCTGGGCGATGACTTGGGCGATGCGGTCGTCGGGGCGGCGGGGGGAAGGGCGCCCGGGGTGGGAGGCGTGCCCCGAGCGGGAGGGGTGCCCGGGGCCGGTGGCCTCGGTCCTGGTGTCGTGGGTGCGCATGGCCATGGGGAACTCGCCTTTCGGGCCCGGCCGGGGCAGCGGCGGCAGCCACTCCCCGTACAACTCCTCCATCTTGCATCTGCGGCAGGCAATCGCATAGGTGGCTTGTGAATGCTTGGCTGATCGGCCAAAAGGAGCGGCATATGCGGCGCGGCATTTGGAGGTTGTGCGGCCGCTGAAGCCGGGCGCGATCCGGGCGCCGCCCCCCGCGCTGCCCGGCATCAACGTCGCGTAAAGATTGCCGGGCACCGGCAATGCGCCACGGTCGCGTGCCGGGTCAGGATGGCGGAGGCAGGAACGGGGGCGAGTTCGGGTGCCGGGTCCCGGAAGCGGAACCCGGCACCCCGGCACGCGCCCGGTGGTGGCGAAAGTTCGGGGGACGGACGATGAGGGAGTTGCTCGGCGCGGCCGCGGGTTTCCCGGGCGTCGTCTTCAGCGCCGCCTTCCTGGTCGTCATCGTCTTCTGGCTGCTCGTGCTGTTCGGCGGCTTCGACGCGGACGGCTTTGACGAGGACGCCGACTTCGCGGCGCTGGGCCTCGGCGGTGTGCCGGTGACGGTCCCCGTGTCGCTCATCGTCGTGATCGGCTGGTTCACCAGCGTGACCGGCGCGGTGCTGCTCGCCCGGTCCGAAGTCCGGGGCGTCGCGCGTCTCGTCGCGGACGGGGGCGTGTTCCTGCTCTCCCTCCTCATCGCCTGGTGGCTCGCACGGGCTGCCGTACGCCCGCTGGCCAAGCTGTTCGCCGATGAACCCGGGCCGTCGCGGCGGGAGTCAGGGCATAGGGCGATGTGCGCCGGTCCGGGAGCCTCGGGGGCTTCGGGGGCTTCGGGGCCGGGCTGACCTCCCACCGGACCTCAGAGGCCTCAGAGGCCTCAGAGTGCCTTCTCCGGCCAGTCGAGCAGACGGGCGCCGATCACGGCTGTCTGCAGGCGGTAGCGGTCGGCGGGGTCGGCCGGATTGGCGCCGGTGAACTTGTGGATGCGCTCAAGGCGGTACGTGAACGCCCGTACGCTCAGGGCCAGTCGGCGGGCCGCCTCCGCCGCGACGCAGCCGGAGTCGAAGTACGCGGTCAGCGTGTCGAGCAGCGGTCCCGGGCCGCCGCGGGCCGCGGTCAGCGGGCCGAGTGTGCTGCTGACCAGGTCCGCCATGGCCTGCCGGTCGCGGGTGAGTACGGGGTAGACGAGGAGGTCGGCGGAGCGCAGGACGGGGGTGTCCAGGTCCAGGCGCTCGGCGAGTTCGAGGGCGTTGAGCGCCTCCTCGTACGACTGCACGACGCCGCCGGGACCCGGCTGCGGACGCCCGATGGCGACCCGGCCGCCGTCCGTCGCGGCGTACGCCTGCTTGGCGAAGTGCGCCAAAACGTCGTCCTGGTCGCCCGGCGCGATGCACAGCAGCCGGCCGTCCTTGGTGGTCAGCAGGATGTTGCGGTCGCCGAACCGGCCGATGAGGGAGCGCTCCACCTGACGCGGCACCGGGTCGCCGTCGTCGTAGGCGCTCACACCCTGCGCCACCGCCACCGCGTGGGCGTGCGCGAGCCGCAGCCCGAACCGCTCGGCGCGCTCGGCGAGGCGCCCCAGGTCGCTGCGCCCGTACAGCAGGTCGTCGATGAACTCACGTCGCGCGGCCTCCTCCTGACGCACCGCCAGGCGCTGGGCGCGCTCGTACCCCTCGGCGAACGCGTCGATGGCCTGTTCCACGGCCGCGAGCACGTGCTCGGCGGCGGCCCCTCCGGCGCGGAGCGGCCAGGCGGCCCGGGTGGCGGCGAGATGCGCGCCGACGAGGGACCGCAGCCCGTGACCGGCGTCGGCGGCCTGTTCGCCGAGGGCGCGCCGGGAGATGAGCTCGTCACGGGTGAGGCGGCGGCCGGTGTCGGCCGCCGCCGTCAGTATCCGGGCATAGCCTTCCAGGAAGTCGTCCGGTATCTCCGACGCCACCATCCGTCCGTTCTCCTTGTGCCCTTTGCGCGGAATGCGCCGAGTGTCGGTCGCGGCGCCAGTCGCCGACCCTACTTGCTGTCGGCGGGAGCGTCCTGTGTGGGTGCGGGAGGGAAGGGGCCGCCTCGGTCCGGCCATCTCCACTCGATCCCGTACACGCCCGGCTTGCAGTGTGTCGGCAGCAGGTGGGTGGTGTGGAAGGCGTCGAGCGTGGTGCGGTGGCGGTGCTGGGGCTCGGCGCCGATCTGCCCGCGGTGGTAGCTCCAGCAGCTGACGGGGAGCGCCCGTGGGTGGAAGCGCACCTGCAGCAGGTAGCTGCGCAGGGGCGTGGTGACGCGGCGCTCGTGCTGGTGGGAGACGTCCGAGGCGGCCCGGAGCGTGTAGGTGACCACCGCTGTCCCGGTTCTGGCCAGTCGGCGCCCTAGGGGCAGGTCCGCAGCCACGCAGCCGAGTTCCGGCAGGAACTGGATGGGCGGGGGCGGCCCGTACGGGACGGTGAGGTGGACCGTGCCCGCCTTGGGGGAGTCGAGGAAATGGACGACGGTCAGGTGCTCGACGGCGTCGCGGACGGCCTGCACCACGGTGGTGATCGACGTCTCGTGAATGGAGCGGTGCTCGTCAAGGCTCACCGTCTCGTGGATGGTCAGGGGCCGCAGCCCCTCGTTGAAGTGCGGGAACGCGTCACCGAGGGCCTGTTCCACATCCGAGTTCTCGCCGTAGACGGTGCGGGCGACGGCCGGGTCGAGCGGTGGGGGTCCGCCGCGCGGCCGGTGCGGGCCGAGCAGGGAGCGCAGGGCGCCGGTGGGGAGGTTGAGCAGCGGCTCCAACGCGTCGACGGCGCGCAGGGACTGGGGTTTCTCCGGCTGGCTGCGGCCGCGCTGCCAGTGGCTGAGCGTGGCGAGGCTGACGGTGATCTGCTGGGCGCGCAGGTGGTCGCGTATGCGTTCCAGTGGCAGCCCGCGCCGCTGCAGTGCCTGACGGAATACGCTCGCGAAGGTGGCGTCGGGCCCTTCGGCGTGGGGGATGTTCGGCATGGCGTCTTTCGGCGGGCGGGGAGACACCATCGGCTCTCGGGTCGGTGGCCCCTCGCTCCGATGACGGCGGCTCAACGGCGGTTTCCGGCCACACGGGCGGCCAGGGGCCGCCCACCATAGCCGGTGGGCGGCCCCTGGTCTTCCCCGGTAGAGCGCTCAGTTGGTGTTGAGGGTCAGCCCGTAGTGGGCGAGGGCGTCGTCCAGCGGCTGGAAGTAGGACGAGCCACGCGAGTTGACGCCTCCGGTGCACTCCTGGTGGAGCGGGCCGCCCGAGGTCATGCCCTGGGCCTGGTTGCCGGAGATGTACGCGCCGCCGCTGTCGCCGCCCTCGGTGCAGACGCTGGAGGTGGCGAGGCCGGTGACGACCGTGTCGGGGCCGCCGTTCTGGTCGACGTAGGTGACAGAGACGTTGTACGAGCCGACCGTGCCGCACGTCCATCCGGTGGTCGCGCCGGACTTGCAGAGCGCGGCGCCGGACGCGGCGCGACGGCTGCCGTTGACGGCGACGTTGCCCGCCTGGCCCCAGGTCCCGACCTTGGTCGTGATCGAGTGGCCGGAATTGATGGCGGCGACGCCCATGTCGACGCTGCGGGTGCCGACCGCGAAGCGGGTGTCGACGCCCTCGGCGAACGCGGCTCCGTCGAAGCGCAGGGTGGGCAGCCCGGCGACACAGTGGCCCGCGGTGACGAGGTACTGGTTGCCGGAGCGGTCGCGGGCGCCGTAGCCGACGGAGCACCAGCCGTTGGTGTCGTTGATCGTCATCTTGCTGCCGGGCGCGATCGAGGCCTGCGGTGCGCGCTTCTCCTGGCCGCGTACGACCTTGACGGCCGAACCGTACGTCGCGGCCTTGGCGAGGAACGCCTTGGCGGCGGCCCCGCGGTCGCTGTTGACCTTGACGGTGACCTTGTCCGAGGCCAGGTCCACGGCCCAGTCGACGACACCGGCGGGAGTGCGCCGGGCGGCCGCGGCGTCCAGCCGTGCCTTGATGCCGTCGAGCTTCTCCTGGCCGCGGGCGGGCACGCGGGCAGCAAGGCCGGCCTTCTCGATGGCGGCGGCGTCGGCGCTGTCACCGGCGTTGACGGTCAGTTTGCCGGCGGCGTCGAAGAAGGCGCCGTCCGCGGATATCCCGCTCTTCGTCAGCTCGGCGAGCTCGGCCTGCTGTGCGTCCTGCCGGTCGAGCCGGTCGACCGCGGCCTTCTCGCTCACGCCGAGCGACGCGGCGAGCGCTCGCACCATCTCCGGCTGGTAGCCCGAGGCGGCCGGTGCCTTTGCGGGGGATTGTGCCTGTGCCGTGGCCTGGGTTCCGACGGCCACTGACGCCGAAAGCAGGGCGGCCACGACGGTGAATCTGTATTTACGGGAATGGGGCACGCTGATTCCTTCCGAATGGCAGGCAGGAATCCCGGAGATACGAGGAAACACGGGGGTGTGTCCACGTGGGGGTGTATCGCCGAAGGGGGGTGGGAGTTCCTGCCGGGCGGCGGGCGTGGGGCTCGCCGCGGCATGAACTCTGGCCCAGCCGATCACCCGTCGACAAGGTCCATGACAATGGCAGCTTTTAACAGAAGACCAAGGGAACTGTTAAAACAGCCCACTTCGCCATTGCCTTACGCATGCGCCACCGGTGCACCTGAGTCCAGGCGCCGTTCCCCTGCTCAACACCCGTTCGTTCCGGCGCCGGAGTCGCAGAACCATGCCTGAAGCAGATCGGTGAAGATGCCGATGGGGTCTTTCCAACGCCCTTCACACCAATCGCCGTTGGTGTTCACGGTGACCATCCGCTCGCCGTCGCGAGTACCGAAGGCGTACGACCACGAACCGAAGAGCGCACCACCCATTCCCCAGACCGTTTCCCCGCAGGGCAATCGCACCGAGCAAACACCGAGGCCGTATGCGGAGTCGGAAACCCAGTCACGGGTGGGAACGGTCTGAAACATGGCCCGTTGCTGGTCCGGCGGCAGTATCCGGCCCCCCAGCAGGGCGCCGAAGAACCGGTTCAGGTCCCCGGCGGTGGAGATCATGCCTCCGGCCGCCCAGAACATGGACGAGTCGAATGCGGTCGCGTCGTGGACCGGCGCGTCGGTTTCGGTCCGGAACAGCCTTGTGTAGTGGCGGGAGTGGGGACCCCGGATCGCCGGGTCGCCACCGAGCGGCAGGTACGTGCCAGTCAGGCCGAGCGGGCGGGCGATGCGCTCGGCGATCTCCTCGGCCGTCGCGCGGCCGGTGGCCCGTTCGACGACCATGCCCGCGAGGATGTAGTTGGTGTTGGAGTACGCCCAGTCCGAGCCGGGCGCGAAGGCGGGCGGACGGGAGACGGCGATCCGCACCAGTAGCTCGGGGGAGTGGGTCTCGTGACGGTTCAGGGCTTCCTGGTCGTCGGTGTAGTTGAAGATCCCGCTGGTGTGGTTGAGCAGCATCCTGAGGGTGACACCGGCGCCGTCGTTGCGGTGGCCGCCGACCACGCCGGGCAGCCACTGCTCCACACTGTCGTCCAGGCTCAGCCTTCCTTCGGCCGCCAGTTGCAGCATGACGGTGGCCACGAACGTCTTGCTGATGCTGCCGATACGGAACCGGTCCTGCCGCGAGCGCTCCTGGCCGGTCCCGATGTCGGCCACTCCCGCGCTCCCGAACCACTGCCTGTCGCTGTCGCGGACCTCGGCGAGGATGCCGGGGACGCCTCCTTGGGTGACGGCTCGGTCGAGTATGCGCTGGATCGTGGCGTGAGTGGCGTGAACGGCCCGGTGAGCGGGGCGCTGGGTCAAGTCGGCTCTCCTGCCGGGTCGTTGTGCGCTGGTGGGGCGGGCGAAGACGGCCGCTGCTCCGCTGTTCCAGCGGTCACTGTGACCGGCCGTCCAGCTTCTGCCGCGCGTGGGCCGCCAGTCGGTCCTGGTCGATGCCCGCCAGGGCGAGTGCGCGGGGCACGGTGCCGAACCGGGCGCCCAGGATGCCGAGCAGCAGATGCGTCGACCGCAGGTCCTTCTTGCGGGTGGCGGCGAAGCTCCGGTCCAGCGCGAGTCTGGCGGACGCGCCCATCCTGGGGCGCGGGGTGGAGTGGCTCGGCTTGGGCAGGGCGTAGGAGGTCGCGGACACTCCGACCGCGTTCAGGCTGTGCTCGAACTCCCGGTCCAGCGCCTCACGTACAGCCGTGTGATCGAGTCCGGCCGAAGCCAGGGCATCCCGCGCCGCGGACCCGGGCCCGGCGGCGATCGCCAGCAGGAGATGGTGCGCGTCGACCGTCGCCGATCCGTCCTCGCGGGCTTCCTGCGTCGCCCGTACGACGACCGCGTGCAGATACGCGTCAAACGCGGTCATCGCCGCGCCTCCTCAGCTCGACACCGCTTGCGATGAGCCGCTTTGCGTGCTTCTTGTGGACGGCCTGGCGGGTGACGCCGAGCGCCTCGGAGACCTGCGGCCAGCTCCAGCCCGCTCGCATGGCCTGCTCGACGGCGGCGTCCTCCAGCTGATCGGCGAGGCGCCGCAACGCCACGACTGCCGCCAGGGCGTCAGCGGGCTCCCGGGGGAGGGGAGTTGCGGGTTTCGGGTTCTCTGCGGCGGGCACGTAAGCAACTGTAGTTGACTAACTGGACTGGTCAACCTGTGTTGCTTGTCGCCCGGGCCGGCCCGCGAGGACCGGCATGCCACCGGTGGCCGGAACACGCCGGTTGCGCCCAGACTCAAGAGCAGGCGACCCGCACTCCGTACCGACCCCCTTGCCGAAGGTGCCCGCATGTTTCTGGACAAGATGGCTCACGGAGCCGCCGCCCGGCTGGCCGGGCGGCGCTCGGCACCGGCCCTGCACCCGTACGGTGTGCTCTGCTCCGGGACGCTGGACGTGCCGGGCGGCGCCGGTGGCGAGTGGGGCGTGCCGTGGCTGGACCGGGCCGGTTCCTACCCGGTGTCCGTACGCTGGTCCCGCGCGCTCGGGCTGCCCGGACGGCTGCCCGACGGGCTCGGCCTCGCCGTGCGGGTCCCGGACGCCGACGGGCCGGGCAACCACCTCGACCTGCTGTTCACGTCGAGTGGCTCCGGCCGCCTGGCCCGCCACCTGCCGCTGCCGCGCCCCCGGCCGCTGACGGGACCGTATTCGACCCTGCTCTCCTACCGTGTGGGCGCCCGCCGGCGCGTGCTGGCGGCCTTTCCCGAACCGGGTCCGGCGGGCGGCGCCAGTACGGTGGGCGCGGACCTCGCCGCCCTGCGGCAGGCGATCATCCGCGGACCCGTCCGCTTCGACCTGTGCGCGGCCGCGCCCGACGAGCCCTGGTGCCCCATCGCCACCCTGACCCTCCGGGCGGTACGCGACGACACGCCGAGCGGCACCCTCTCCTACGACCCCTATGCGCACTGCCTTCCCCGGCTCCACCCCACGCGGCGGCTGAGCCGGCTGCGCACCACCGCGTACGCCGGGTCCCGCCGCGGCAGGGGCGGGGAGCGCCCGCGCCGGTGAAGCGACCCTCGCTCGCCGGTGTCACGGTGCTCCCGGGTCGGCCACGAGATCGGCGACGATCCCGTAATGGTCGCTGGCCTGCACGGGGCCTGTCGGGATCTTGTGTGCGGGTGGAACGTGGCTGGTCGCGCAGTTCCCCGCGCCCCTGGCGACCGCCGGTGGTCGGGTCCATGTGGCCGTGCGGCAAGGGAACTCCGGGCGGCCCGTCCGGTAAAAGCGGCTCACCCCCAGACCCCCATTTGCTCGGGAAAACCAGCTAATTTTCCGGCGGGGCGGGTACAAGCCATATATGGACAAGTCTCATATGGAAACGATGGAACTCGCTGTCTCGTCCGGCGCGGCCCTGCTGATGTGGATCGCCGGTCTCGTCGTGGTCGCCGTACTGCTCGGCGCCTTCTTCTGGGGACGACGCGCTCAGGCGCGGGAGACACGCACGGTCAGCCCCGAGGAGCAGCCGAAACGGCCGTATGGCGGCCCGGCGCGGGAGGAGCGGGAGTACCGCGAGCCGGACGAGGTGCCGAAGGACGGCGGCCGGCTCACTCCGTACCAGCTCAAGAACGGGTACGGCACGTCCAGCACGCACCGCAGCCCTTCGCAGGATCCGGCCGACCACAGGAAGGGCGACAGCGGCAGCTTCGGCAGCGGCGGTCTCGGCTGAGCCGCGCCGCCGGTTCACTCCTGGCCGACACCCGTGCGCAATAGCTCGCGCAAGGCCTTTAATAGGCCCCGCCCGCAATAGGTCCGGGCGTCGTCGAGGAAGCGCCACGGAGTGGAATTGCGCATTTCCGCTCAGTGTCCGTCGTGGCGCCTCGTGCCCCCTCGCCCGTGCCCCCGCCGATGCCGGCCGATGCCCGCCATGCCCCGCCGCCCGCGAGGCACGGCGGGCCTTTTCGCGTGCCCCGGCTCACTCCCGCGGCTCACGCCCCGCTCATCCCCGCTCCACACCCTCCGGCCCGGTTTCCGTAGCGGGACCGTCGCCCGGATGGCCCACATCACCGAGCCGTCCGCGCTCACCTGGCAGAGGCTGATCGAGTACTCGACGGCCCGAGCGCCGTGTGTGACCGGAGGTCGGCACCGCACCCGGTACGCCGTCCCCGCGTACGGAGGAGATGTGGATGAGCACAGGGATGAGCGCAGGGACGGGCACAGCCCTGTCGGGGAACTGGGAGCACGCCGTCGTGACTGGCGGCGGAGGATTCGTCGGTTCGCATCTGTGCACCGCGCTCCTGGCCGCGGGCACGGCCGTGACCTGCGTGGACGACTTCAGCACGGGGCGGCCGGAGAACCTCGCGCCGCTCCTCGACCGCCCCGGCTTCCGGCTCATACAGGCCAACGTGGCCGAGGGGATAGCCGTCGAACCCTCCCCGGACCGCAAAACCCCCGACCTCGTCCTCCACTTCGCCTCCCCGGCGTCGCCCGCCGACTACCTGCGACTGCCGCTGCACACCCTGGAGACGGGCAGCCTCGGCACCCGCAACGCCCTGCGACTCGCGCACCGCTGCGGCGCCCGCTTCCTGCTCGCCTCGACGTCGGAGGTCTACGGCGACCCGCAGCAGAATCCGCAGGACGAGCGGTACTGGGGCCATGTCAACCCGGTCGGACCGCGCAGCGTGTACGACGAGGCGAAGCGCTTCGGTGAGGCCCTGACCACCGCCCACGCCGACGCCGAGGGCACCGACACCGGTATCGTGCGGCTGTTCAACACCTACGGGCCCCGGATGCGCGGCCACGACGGCCGGGCGGTGCCGACCTTCGTGCGGCAGGCACTGGACGGCGAGCCGCTGACCGTCACCGGCGACGGCAACCAGACCCGCTCACTGTGCTACGTCGACGACACCGTGCGCGGCATCCTCGCGGCGGCCGCCCACGGCATGCGCGGCCCGGTCAACATCGGCAACCCCACCGAGATCACCATGCTCCAACTGGCGCGCCTCGTCATCGAACTCACCGGCTCGCGCTCGGAGATCCGCTTCATCGACCGTCCGACGGACGACCCGGCGGTGCGCTGCCCGGACATCACGCTCGCCCGCGACAAGCTCGGATGGGAGCCCGAGGTCGCCGCCGAGGAAGGCCTGCGGCGCACCATCGACTGGTTCCGCGACCCAGCGAATCACTGACCGGGGCGGCGCGTACCCGGCGCAGGGCGCCGCGGGAGACCTGTCTGCCCAGACCCAGCTTGGTCATGTTCCCCGTACCGCGGTCCCACCACGTGCACCGCGCATCGGGACACGTGCCAAGGACCGCCGAAAGAATGTCGGATCTTCCATGCGCATCCTCGGAATCAACGCCCTCTTCCACGACCCCGCCGCCGCCCTCGTGATCGACGGCAGGACCGTCGCCGCCGCGGAGGAGGAGCGGTTCTCCCGTCGCAAGCACGGCAAGAGGCCGCTGCCGTTCTCGGCCTGGGAACTGCCCGAGCGGGCCGCCGCCTGGTGCCTGAGCAGGGCCGGTCTGCGGCCCGAGGACCTGGACGCGGTCGCCTACTCCTACGACCCCGAACTCGCCCGCCCCGCCGAGTCGATGGGGCTCGACGACCCCTGGGACCACCTGCGCCAGACGTACGCCAGAGAGGCCCCGAACTTCCTGAAGGCCGCGCTGCCCGGCCTCGACCCCGGCATCGTCCGCTTCGTGCCGCACCACATGGCCCACGCCGCCTCCAGCGCCTTCGCCGCGCCTGACGCGGCGGACTCCTCGGTCCTGGTCCTCGACGGCCGGGGCGAGCGCGCCTCGCACCTCGCCGCGCGACGGGTCCGCGACAAGCTGGAACCGCTCTACGCCCAGGACCTGCCGCACTCTCTCGGCCTCGTCTACGAGGAGCTGACGGACCACCTCGGGTTCCTGCGCTCCTCCGACGAGTTCAAGGTGATGGCCCTCGCCTCCCACGGCACCCCGCGCATGCTCCCCGAACTGCGCAAGCACGTGTATCCGACGGGCGACGGCGGGTTCCGCGCCACCGCAGTGCCGTGGCACGAGCTGTGCCCGCCGCGCGGCGCGGACGAGCCGTGGACGCAGGACCACGCGGACGTCGCCGCGAGCGCCCAGGCCGTCCTTGAGGAGACCCTGCTCGACCTGGCGCGCTGGCTGCACGGCAAGACGCACCACAGCGTGCTCACGCTCGCCGGCGGTGTGGCGCTCAACTGCGTCGCCAACTCCCGTATCGCCCGTGAAGGCCCCTTCTCGCAGGTGTGGGTGCAGCCCGCGGCCGGTGACGCGGGCACGGCGCTCGGCGGCGCGCTGCTGCTCACCGCGGGCGAGGGCGTCCAGCCGGAGCCCATGGCGGGCGCCGACCTCGGCCGCGACTGGTCGGACGCCGAACTGGGCGCCTGGCTGAAGACGGCCGCCGTCACCTTCGAGCGGCCCGCGGACATCGCCGCGACCGTCGCGCAGGCGCTGGCGGAGAACCGGATCGTCGCCTGGTTCCAGGGCCGGTCCGAGTTCGGCCCCCGGGCGCTCGGCCACCGCTCGCTCATGGCCCACCCCGGCCACGCGGGCAACCTGGAGCGGCTGAACGACGTGAAGGGGCGCGAGCAGTTCAGGCCCGTCGCCCCGATGGTGCTCGCCGAGCGCGCCCCGGAGATCTTCGACGGGCCGATGCCCAGCCCGTACATGCTCTTCGTGCACGACGTGGCGGAGCCCTGGCGGGACCGGATCCCGGCCGTCGTCCACGTCGACGGGACGGCCCGCATCCAGACCGTGGACGCGGAGCGCGAGCCGCTGGTCGCCCGCATGCTCGGCGAGTTCGAGCGGCTCACCGGGCTGCCGGTCGTGGTCAACACCAGCCTGAACACGGCGGGCCGCCCCATGGTGGACGACCCGCGCGACGCGCTGGAGTGCTTCGGCTCCTCGCCGGTCGACCTGCTGGCCATCGGCCCGTACGCGATCCGCCGCCAGGACCTCTTCCGCACCTCCGAGGGCGGCGACGCCTGATGGCCGCGTACGAGACGCAGAACGGCGACACCATCGGCGCCGACAGCACATACGCGGTGGTGATCCCCACGCTCGGGCGGCCCAGCCTGAGCGTGACGCTGCGGGCGCTGGCCGATGCGGCGGGGCCCGGACCGGAGCAGGTGATCCTCGTCGACGACCGCCGGGGCCCGGACGCCGGGACTCCGCTGCCGGTCGACGTCCCGGCCGCCCTGCGCGCCGTCACCACGGTGGTGGGCGGCAGGGGCCGCGGCCCCGCCGCGGCGCGCAACACCGGCTGGCGGGCGGCGGAGCGTGTGCCGTGGATCGTCTTCCTCGACGACGACGTGGTGCCGGGGCTCGCCTGGGGCGACGATCTCGCCCTCGATCTCGCCGCGGCCACCGAGGACACCGCGGCGGTCACCGCCCTCATCGACGTACCGCTCCCCGCGGACCGCAGGCCGACGGACTGGGAGCGCAACACCGCCGGGCTCGCCACCGCCCGCTGGATCACCGCCGACATGGCCTACCGCCGCACGGCGCTGGAAGCCGTCAAGGGCTTCGACGAGCGGTTCCGGCGCGCCTTCAGGGAGGACGCCGACCTCGCGCTGCGCGTGCTCGCCGCGGGATGGACGGTGGCCGAGGGAACACGTTCCACCACCCACCCGGTGCGCCCGGCGGGCCGCTGGATCTCCGTCCGCCTCCAGGCGGGCAACGCGGACGACGTGCTCATGACGCGACTGCACGGCGCCGACTGGTGGCACCGCGCCGCCGCGCCGCGCGGCCGGCTGCCCCGGCACGCCGCGGTGACCGCGGCGGCCGCGGGAACCCTCGTCTGCGCCGCGCTCCGCAGGCCCGGGGCCGCCACCGTCTGCGCCGCGGGATGGCTGGCGGGCACCGCCGAGTTCGCTCTCGCCCGGATCGTGCCGGGCCCGCGGGACCGGGCGGAGGTGGCCGCCATGGCGCTGACCAGCGTGCTCATCCCGCCCGCCGCCGTCTGGCACTGGCTGCGCGGGCAGGCCGTGCACCGGCGCGCCGCACCGCACGCCGCGCACCCGGCCGGGCCGGGACACGCCCCGGACCCACCGGTCCGCCCGGCCCACGAGGATCGGGTACGCCGATGAGGCGCCCGGCGCAGGCCCCGCACAGGGGCACCGGCCGCAGGACCGCGCCCTGGCTGATCGACGGCCCCCCGCTGCCCGCGGCGCCCCCGGCCCCGTACGACACCTCGTACGACACCCCGTACGACGGGAACCGGCACCTCCCGGCGGCGGTCCTCTTCGACCGGGACGGGACCCTCGTCGAGGACGTGCCCTACAACGGTGACCCCGCCCTCGTACGGCTGACGCCGGGCGCGCGCGACGCCGTCGACGCCGTCCGGGCGGCGGGCATCCCGGTCGGCGTCGTCAGCAACCAGTCGGGCGTCGCACGCGGCCTGCTGACCCTGTCCCAGGTCGATGCGGTGCGCAGGCGCGTGGACGAACTCCTCGGCCCGTTCTCCGTCTGGGCCATGTGCCCGCACGGACCCGACGACGGATGCGGCTGCCGCAAGCCCGCGCCCGGTCTCGTGCTGGCCGCGTGCGAACGGCTCGGCGTCCCGGCCGGACGCGCCGTCGTCATCGGCGACATCGGCGCCGACCTGGGCGCGGCCCGCGCCGCCGGAGCCCGCGGCGTCCTCGTCCCCACACCCGTCACCCGCGCCGATGAGGTCGAGGCGGCCGACGCCGTGGCCCCCGACCTGCTGACGGCCGTCCGCCTCGTCCTCGACCCGCCGGGAGCGGCCCGCCGCGCGGTGGTCGACCACACGGCGGCCGACCGCGCGGCAGTGGTCCGTGCGGGGGAGGGGGAGCGGCTGTGACCGGAACTCCCACTCTTCCGCGCACCCTCGTCGTACGTCTCGACAGCGCGGGCGACGTGCTCCTCGCCGGGCCCGCCGTACGCGCCGTGGCCGCCGGATCCTCGTACACCGCGCTGCTCTGCGGCCCGCAGGGCGTGGACGCGGGCAGGCTGCTGCCCGGCGTGGACGACGTACTCGTGTACGACGCGCCCTGGGTGGGCCTGGAACCGGCCGGGGTCTCGCGCGAGGCGACGCGCCGGATACTCGACGCGGTGACGGTCCGCCGCTTCGACCGGGCCCTGATCCTCGTCTCCTACCACCAGAGCCCGCTTCCCGTGGCGCTGCTCCTCAAGCTCGCCGGGATCGGCTGGACGGCCGCCGACAGCGAGGACTACCCCGGCGCCCTCCTCGACCTGCGCCACCACAGGATGCCCCACCGCCACGAGGCCGAGGCGGCCCTCGACCTCGCCGAGGCGGGCGGTTTCGCGCTGCCGGACGGCGACGACGGGGCGCTGCGGGTGCGGACTCCGCCCGACACCACGGCCCTCACCGGCAGCGAGCCCTATGTGGTGGTCCACCCCGGAGCCGCCGTGCCCGCCCGTGCCTGGAGCCCGGACCGGGCACGCCGCGCCGTGGCGGCCCTCGCGTCCGCCGGGCACCGGGTGGTGGTCACCGGCGGGCCCGGCGAGCGCGGACTGACCGCGCGGGCCGCCGGGCGGCACGGCCTCGACCTCGGTGGGGCCACCGATCTGCCGCACCTCGCGGGCGTGCTCGCGGGCGCCAGGGCCGCGGTGGTCGGCAACACCGGCCCCGGGCACCTCGCCGCCGCCGTGGGTACCCCCGTCGTCTCGCTGTTCGCGCCGGTGGTGCCGGCCGAGCGCTGGGGGCCGTACGGCGTACGCCACGTCCTGCTCGGCGACCAGCGCGAGCGGTGCGCGGACAGCAGGGCGCGGATCTGCCCGGTACCCGGCCACCCCTGCCTCGACGGCGTCGGCGACGCCGAGGTGCTCGCCGCGGTGGCCGCGCTCGCCGACGACCCGGCCATCCGCCGGACGCGCCCACGGCCAACGGACCCCCGGTCCGGCCTGCCGGCCGGAACGCCCGCCGCACCCAGTGCGTCCGGCACACCCGCTACGCCCGGAACTCCCGGTACGCAACGAGGAGCGACCGTATGAACATCCTGCTGTGGCACGTGCACGGCTCCTGGACGACCTCGTTCGTGCAGGGCCCCCACACCTACCTCGTTCCCGTCACACCGGACCGCGGCCCCGACGGACTCGGCCGGGCCCGCACCTTCGCCTGGCCCGACTCGGTGCGCGAGGTCACGCCCGAGGAGCTGCGCGACGCGCAGGTGGACCTCGTCCTCTTCCAGCGGCCGCACGAACCGGAGCTCGCCGAACGCTGGCTCGGCGGCCGGCGCCCCGGACGCGACGTGCCCGCCGTCTACCTCGAACACAACTCACCGGACGGCGATGTCCCCGACACCCGGCATCCGTGCGCCGACCGCGCCGACCTGACGCTCGTCCACGTCACGCACTTCAACCGGCTGTTCTGGGACAACGGCCGGGCGCGCACCGAAGTCATCGAGCACGGCATCGTCGACCCCGGCCACCAGTACACCGGCCGCCTCGACCGGGCCGCCGTCGTCGTCAACGAACCGGTCAGGCGCGGCCGTCACACCGGCACCGACCTGCTGCCCGCCCTGAGCGAGGCCGCCCCCCTCGACGTCTTCGGCATGCGCACCGAAGGCCTCGCCGCGCACCTGGGCCTCCCCGAGGACCGGTGCCGCACCGCCGACCTCCCGCAGAGCGAACTGCACGCGGCACTCGCCGAGCGCCGCCTGTACCTGCACCCGGTGCGCTGGACCTCCCTCGGGCTCTCCCTGCTTGAGGCCATGCACCTGGGCATGCCGGTCGTGGCGCTCGCCACCACGGAGGCGGTCGAGGCGATCCCGCGCGGCACGGGCACGCTCTCCACCCGCCCCGAGGTGCTCGCGCGGGCCGCCCGCCACTACCTCGCGGAACCGGACGCCGCGGCCGAGGACGGCGCCCGCGCCCGCCAGGCCGCCCTCGAAAGGTACGGACTCAAGCGCTTCCTCGACGACTGGGAGCGCGTGCTGACGGAGGCGATCGCATGACCTCGACCCTCGGCCCCCTCGACTCCGGCGCCCTCGGCGCGGAGCCCGTCGGCCCCGGAGTGCTGTCGATCGCGCTCGTCTCGGAACACGCGAGTCCGCTCGCCGCGCTCGGCGGCGTGGACGCCGGCGGGCAGAACGTCCACGTCGCCTGCCTCGCGGGCGCGCTCGCCGACCGCGGCCACCGGGTGACCGTCTACACCCGCCGCGACACACCCGACCTGCCCGAACGCGTCGCCCTGCGGCCGGGCGTCGAGGTGCACCACGTGCCCGCGGGGCCGCCCGAGCAGATCCCCAAGGACGAACTCCTGCCCCACATGCCGGAGTTCGGCCGCCATCTCGTACGCACCTGGCGCAACCGGCCGCCCGATCTGGTCCACTCGCACTTCTGGATGTCCGGCCTCGCCTCGCTGCGCGCCACGCGCGAACTGGGCCTGCCCCTGCTGCACACGTACCACGCCCTCGGCACCGTGAAGCGGCGCCACCAGCAGCTCGCCGACCCCAGCCCGCCCAAGCGGATCTCCCTGGAGCGCGAGGTCGGCCTCGGCTGCGACCGGGTCATCGCCACCTGCCGCGACGAGGTCGCCGAACTCGGCAGGATGGGCGTACGCGCCGCCAAGGTCGGCGTCGTGCCGTGCGGCGTCGACACGGAGCTGTTCACCCCGCGCGGACCGGTCGCCGAGCGGGGCGCCCACCGCCACCAGGTGCTCCAACTCGGCCGCCTCGTACCGCGCAAGGGGGCGGCGGTCTCCATCGCCGCGCTGGCCCGACTGCCCGAGACCGAACTGCTCGTGGTCGGCGGCCCGCCCGCCGACCGGCTGGCCGACGACCCGGAGGTACGCAGGCTGCGCGCGCTGGCCCGCGAGGCGGGCGTCGCCGACCGGGTCCGCTTCACCGGCGGCGTACCGAGCACCGACGTGCCGCCGCTGCTGCGCGCGGCCGACGTCGTGCTCTGCCCCGCCGACTACGAACCGTTCGGCATCGTCCCCCTGGAGGCGATGGCGTGCGGCCGACCGGTCGTCGCCAGCGCGGTCGGCGGCCAGCTGGACACGGTCGCCGACCCCGCCACCGGCCGCCTCGTCCCGCCCCGCGACCCCGAGGCGCTGGCCCGCGCCGTCGCCGAACTCCTCGCCGATCCCGCGCTCCGCGAGGCGAGCGGCGAGGCGGGGCGGCGCAGGGTCCTGCGCCGGTACGGCTGGGACCGCGTGGCGGCGGCCACGGAGGCGGCCTACTGCGAAGTCCTGGACGCGAAGCCCGCGGTCGTGACGGGGGTGGGGGCGGTGTGAGGGGCGGGGAGCCCGGCGCCGGGCTCCCGACCGTGGCCCCGGCCGCCCTTCACCGACCCACGTGCGGCACCGACGCACCGATGACCTGACACCTCGCCACCTCGCCCCCAACCCCCGAAGGAGGTGCGGGCCCCCGCCGTCCTCGTGGCGCGGCATGCCCGATCCGTATGAGTGAATCCCCCGCACTCGACGCCGCGCATCTGCACTGCCGGTCGCTGGAGCAAGCACTCGGCCGGCTGCGCAGGGACGGGCTCGGCCGGCTGGCGGAGTGGGGCGGGCGGCTCGCCGCCGCGCTGCCCGCCGGGAGCAGGCTCCTCGCCGCGGGCAACGGCGGCAGCGCCGCCCAGGCCCAGCACCTGACCGCCGAACTGGTGGGCCGCTACCGCAAGGAACGGCCCGCGTACTCGGCGATCTCCCTGCACGCGGAGACCTCCAGCATGACCGCCATCGGCAACGACTACGGATTCGACCACGTGTTCGCCCGCCAGGTCTCCGCCCACGGCAGACCCGGCGACATCCTCATCCTGCTGTCCACCTCGGGCCGCAGCGCCAACCTGATCACGGCGGCGGTGACGGGCCGGGCCGCCGGGCTGCGCGTCTGGGCGCTCACCGGGCCCGGACCGAACCCGCTGGGGGAGGCCGCCGACGACGCGCTGCACATCGAAGGCGAGACCACGGCGACCGTGCAGGAGGCCCACCTCGTCGCCGTGCACCTGCTGTGCGAGGCCTTCGACGCGGCGCTCGGCGAACCCGTCGTGGCCACCGCGGGCCGCATCGCGCCCCGCGACGTCGTCCGCGTCAACGGGAGCCTCTCGTGACCCGGCCGAAGCCTCTCGTGGTCGTCGGGGACGTCCTGCTCGACGAGGACATCGAGGGCGACGCCACCCGGCTCGCCCCGGACGCCCCCGCCCCCGTGGTCGACGTCACCGGCGACCGGCGCCACCCCGGCGGCGCGGGCCTGGCCGCCGCGCTCGCGGCACGCGGCGGGCGCGACGTGACCCTGGTGACCGCACTGGGCGACGACCCCGCGAGCGAAGCCGTACGCCGCGAACTCAGCGGCCGGGTAAGGCTGGTGGAGATTCCGCTGCACGGCACGCTGCCGGTCAAGACGCGCGTCCTGGCGTCCGGCCGCCCGCTGGTGCGCATCGACAGGGGCGGCGGCATACCGGGCGAGCCCGACGGCGCGGTGCGGGACGCGCTGGCCGGGGCGCACGCCGTCCTCGTCGCGGACTACGGACGGCACACCGCGAGCGCCGTACGCGAGCACCTGGCGGCCGTCGCCCCCCGCACCCCGCTCGTCTGGGACCCCCACCCCAAGGGCGACGCCCCCGTGCCGGGCGCGCGGCTCGTCACCCCCAACGCGGCCGAGACCCGCGCCCTGTGCCCCGGCGACGACGAGACGCTGCGCGCGTACGCCGCCCGGGGCGCCGAGCTTGCGGACCGCTGGCGGGTCGGCGGCGTCGCCGTCACCCTGGGCGAGCGCGGCGTCCTGCTCACCAGGCCGGGCTCCGGTACGCCGATGCTCGTGCCGTCGCCGTACCGCGCCACCGGCGACCCGTGCGGCGCGGGCGACTGCTTCGCCGCGACGACGGCCGTGGCGCTCGCCGACGGGGCGCTCCCGGAGGAGGCCCTGCAGCGGGCCGTCGCCGAGGCCGCCGCGTTCGTGTCGGCGGGCGGCGCCACCAACCCCGACCTGTGGCGCACGGCGCCCACGGACGGCGCCGCGGACGAATCCGGCGGCGAACCCGGCGACGACGCGTTCGCCCTGGCCGAACGGGTGCGGGCGCGCGGTGGCACGGTGGTGGCGACCGGCGGCTGCTTCGACCTCCTGCACGCGGGCCACGTGGGCCTGCTCGAGAGCGCCCGGCGCATCGGCGACTGCCTGATCGTCTGCCTCAACTCCGACGCGTCGCTCACCCGCCGCAAGGGCCCCGGGCGCCCGCTCAACCGGGAGGCGGACCGCGTCCGCGTCCTTGAGGCGCTCGGCAGCGTCGACGCCGTGGCCGTCTTCGCCGAGGACACCCCGCGCGAACTGCTCGGCAGGCTGCGGCCCGACGTATGGGTCAAGGGCGGCGACTACTCCGTCCAGGACCTCCCCGAGGCGCAGACCCTGAGCGCGTGGGGCGGGCAGGCCGTCGTCCTGCCCTACCTCGACGGCCGCTCCACGACCCTGCTCGCCCGCAGGGCCGCCGAGTCCGCCACGCCGCCCCGGCCGTCCGCACCCTGAGCCGAGAGGCACCCCGACCGTGAGCGAAGAGACCACACGGCCACCGCGCCCCGCCGCCCCGACGACGGACCGCCCCCGCGTGCTGGTGCTGCGGGCGCTCGGACTCGGTGACCTGCTGACCGTCGTACCGGCGCTGCGCGCCCTGCGGCGGCGGCTGCCCGGCCACGAACTCGTGCTGGCCGCGCCCGAGCGGCTGACCGCACCCGCCCTGGCGACAGGACTGGTCGACCGGCTGCTGCCCGCGTCCGCCGCGGCTCGTGCGGTGCCCGAGCACCTCGCCTGGCCGGATCCGCCCCCCGACTACGCCGTCGACCTGCACGGCAACGGCCCGCCCAGCCACCTGCTGCTGCACCGGCTGCGCCCCCGCAAACTCCTGGCGTACGCGCATCCGCAGACGCCCGGCATCGAGGGGCCCGTCTGGCGGGACGACGAGCACGAGCGGGAGCGGTGGTGCCGGCTGCTGTCCTGGTACGGCATCGAGGCCGACCCCGCGGACGTACGGATCCCGCCGCCCGCGACGCCCTCCCCGGCGCCGGGCGCGGTGGTCCTCCACCCGGGCGCCGACGCCGGAGCCCGCCGCTGGCCGCCCGAGCGGTTCGCCGCCGTGGCGCGCGGGCTCGCGGCCCGCGGGCACCGGATCGTGGTGACGGCCGGGGCGGGCGAGGGGACGACCGCGCGGTACGTGGCGTCAGAGGCGGGGCTGGCGGGCGACGCGGTGCTCGGCGGCGCCGCCGACGTGCCGTTCGACCAGCTGACGGCGCTCGTGGCGCACGCCCGCTGCGTCATTGTCGGGGACACCGGCCTCGCCCACCTGGCGACGGCGCTCGGCACGCCGTCGGTCGTCCTGTTCGGCCCGGTGGCGCCCCGCCTGTGGGGTCCTCCGGCGGACGCCCGCCACCGGGTCCTGTGGCACCCGGACGGCGACGACGCGGCCCGCCCCGGCGACGCGCACGGGCGCCTGCCGGACGATCGGCTGCTGCGGATCACCCCCGAGGAGGTCCTCACGGCGGCACGGGACCTGACGGAGCCGCATCCGCGCACGGCCCCGGCGGCCACCCGGCCGGGGAGATGACGCGGGCTCTCAGGCCGCCGCGCCCAGCGCCGACCGCTTGGCGGCGTCCCGTTCCGTTGTCGGCAGCAGCACCGGTTCCGTGCTCCCGCGCCTGCGCAGGACGAAGCCCGCTCCGATCGAACCGGCGATGATCAGGCCGCCGGACACCAGGGCACCGCGGGCGCCCACCAGCTCCATGAGGAGGCCGAGCGCGGGCGGGCCGCCGAGGCCCCAGGCCGTGCTGACGCTGCCCCACACGCCGAGCACGCGGCCCCGCAGGTGGGCGGGCGGGTCGGTCTGCAGGACGGTCGTGCCCGCGGTGTCGGAGACGGACTCGACCACGGCCATCGGCAGGACGAGGACCAGCAGGACGGCGAACGAGGGCGAGAACCCCGCGACCACCTGGAGCAGCGCGCCGGCGGCGGCCAGCGTGCCGACGAGCCGCACGGACGGCTTGCGCAGCCGGGCGCCGAGAACGGCGCCGATGATGCCTCCGACGGCGAGCACGGTGGAGACCGTGCCGAACGATCCCGCGCCCCCGGCCAGTGGCCCGGTGACGAGCACGGCCAGGGTGAGGTTGTAGTTCCGGCCGAAGACCGCGCTGACACCGGTGACGCCCGCGAGGGCCACGAGCCGGGGCCGCCGCATGAAGTACGCGATGCCCTGGCGGACGGTCATGTTCTCGCCGACCGTCATGGGGGCGCTGGGGGTGGGCCCGCTCGGCGCGGGGCCGGTCGGTACGGGGGCGACGGACCGGTCGGCGCCGGCCTGCCGCAGCGCCCCGTACGCGGGACGCAGGAAGGGGATGACCGCGGCGACGAAGAGGAACGACACGCCATTGGCGGCGTAGGCGGCGGCCGTGCCGAGGAAGCCGACCGTGACACCGCCGAGTGCGGCACCGGCGAGGCGGCCCGCGCTGTGGACGAGCGAGCCCACGCCGATGGCGGAGGGAACGTCCTCCGGCGGCACGAGGTCGTTGCCGAGGAGGGCGCAGGCGGGTCCGTCGACCGTGGCGATGACGCCCGTGACGCCGGCCAGCACCATGAGTACGGTCAGGTCGAGCCCGCCGGTCGCCACGAGGACGGCCGTGGTGAAGGCGATGGCGCCCAGCAGGGCCTGGCTGACCGAGGCGGTGAGCTTGCGGGGCCAGCGGTCCACGGCGGCGCCGCCGACCAGGCTCATGAGCAGCGCGGGCGCGGCCTGCACCGACATGGAGAGGCCGGTGGCGGCGGCGGACCCGGTGATCTGCAGCACCAGCAGGTTCTGCACGGTGAGCTGCATCCAGGTGCCGGCGTTCGACACGAAGTTGGCGACGGACCACCAGCGCATGCTGCGGTACCGCAGGGATCGCCAGGGCGAGCGCGAGGCGGAAGCGCCGTTCTCGACGGCGGAGGAATGCTCGGGCACGGACGGGGCAGGGGAGGCAGGGGGAGAAGGCGGGGCGGAAGGCGCGGGAGAGGAAGACACAGAGGCACTCGAAGACTCGGGGTGAGCCCGCAGGGACTCAAGGGGAGGTCTCGGCGGGAGTTCGGGACCGGCTGCGTTGCGCGGTCACTCCACCGGATCTGTCGGGGGCACCGCGCTGTGGGGGAGGCGTCGGCAGGGCGCGTCGAGTGACGCGTGGACGCTCCGGAGTACGGCGACGACCATCGTGGCAGACGGGATCGCCGTGCCTCGGGACGGCTCGGCCATCCGCACCGCCGAAAGCCCCCAACTGCCGCCCGCCTGACGGGATGTGGCGCTTCTGGTGTGCTTGCTCACACGCTTCTCGCGCGGGGGCGCGGCCCGCGATTCCGGCCCGTCGGCGGTGACGGAGAACACAGCTGCCCGATGTCCGCGCGCCGAGCGCCCCGAGGCCGGTCCGAGGTGCCGGACGGCGCACCAGCCGTCACAGTGGGAAGCGGGGCGGTCGCGGAGCGCGCCGCCCCGGCAACCGGCACGACGGGAAGGCACGGGCATGGGCGGCGCGGCACAGGTCGACCTCCACGGCAAGCGGGCACTGGTGACCGGCGCGGCCCGGGGCCTCGGTGCCTCGATCGCGCGGGCGCTCGCGGGGGCCGGTGCGACGGTCCTCGTCGCCGACATCCGCAAGGACCTGGCGGGGGAGCTCTGCGACGGGCTCACCGGCGAGGGCCACGACGCCAGGTTCGTGGAGATGGACGTGCGGGACGCCGAGGGGGTCGCCGCCGTCTTCCGGGACCTGGAGGCGGCGGATCAGCCGCTCGACATCCTGGTCAACAACGCCGCCGTCGACGTCTCCAAGCCGATCGAGCACCTGAGCGCCGACGAGGTGACGCGGGTCGTCGAGACCAACCTCCTCGGGCCGATGTACCTGTGCCTGGAGACGTACCGGCGCATGATCGCCCGTGGCGGCGGCCACATCGTGAACATCCTGTCCACCGCCGCGAACCGGACCTGGACCGAGGCGGGCCCGTACGCGGCGGGCAAGTCGGGTCTGCGCGCGTTCACCCACACGCTGTTCAAGGAGGCCCAGCGCGACTGCGTGGGGATCGGCGTCACGGGGATCATCGCCGGCGGCATGGAGACCCCGTTCATCATGGAACGCTTCCCGGACGCCGACGTGGCCATGCTCCAGAGCCCGGACATCGTGGCGGACACGGTCCTGTACGCGCTCTCCGTCCCGGCCGGCAGCGTGGTGGGCGAGCTGGTCGTCGTGCCGCGCAGGGAGCCGTCCTGGCCGTGACGGGTCCGGGGACGGATACGGCCGGGACGGATACGGCTGAGACGGATACGGCCGGGACGAATGCGACCGGGACGGATACGGCCGGGACGGCTGGGCACCAGACGCATCGGTGTTCCGCGGGGCCCCGGCCGACCGGAGCCCTCCTCGCAGACAGTGATCATCCCGTGACGGCGGAAGGAAGGTTGCGCCCATGACGCCCACCATGTTCTCCATGGCGCCGCAGCCGCCTCCTCCGTGGAAGAAGGTCCTGGTCACCGCGGGCGCGAGCTTTCTCGGCTCGCACCTGTGCGAGCACCTGCTCGACGCCGGGGTGGACGTCGACTGCGTGGACGACCTGCCGACAGGCTCGTCCCGCAACGTCGCACACCTGACGGACCGCCCCGGATTCCGCTTCCTGTCCCCGGACCTGACAGGCGCGGACCTCACCGAAGCCCTCCCCGGCCCCTACGACCTCGTACTGCACTCCGCCTGCCCCGCCGCGGACGCCCTCGCGCACCCTCTGGAGACACTCGACGCCGCGAGCCTCGGCACCCGCAACGCCCTCGCCGTCGCCGAACGGGACGGCGCGCGGTTCCTGCTCGCCTCCACCTGCGTCCTGCACGGCGACCCGCCCGGTGACTCCCAGCGCTTCGCCGAGGCGCTGACCACCGCGTTCGTGAGCGCCACCGAGGCCGACGCGGGTATCGTGCGCGTCTTCCCGGTCTACGGCCCGCGCATGGGGCCCGCCGACGGCCGGATGATCCCCGCGCTCATCCGGCAGGCCCTGAGCGGCGGACCGGTGACCGTGCCCGGCGACGGCAGTGGCAGGCCCTCGCTCTGCTACGTCGACGACACGGTCGACGGTGTCCTCCTGGTGGCCGCGAGCCGCTCGGTGCGGCCGGTCGACATCGGCGGCGACCCCGGGCCGACCGTGGCGGAGATCGCCCGCCGGGTCCTCGACCTGACCGGCTCCGACGCCCGCCTGGAGTACACCGGGACGTCCGCCGGGAACACCGAGAACCCCGAGCCGCCCGCCCCCGCGACCGGTTTCGCCCACGAACTCTTCGGCTGGACGCCCAAGGTCCCTCTGGAGGAGGGGCTCAGGCGCACCGTCGCCGACTTCGTCGGGCGGGAGAGCGACAGCAGGAGCGCGCCGGGCGCCGAGGGAGGCGTACGCCATGCGTGTTCCTGGTGAGCCCGTGCGGGGCGGCGCCCTCGCGGCCTCCGTGGGCAAGGCGCTCGTCGTCTGCCTGGACGGCATGAGCGGGGTGCTCCTGTCGGGCCCCGCCGTCCGCGCGGTCGCCGCAGGCGCCGACCACGTGACGATGCTGTGCGGGCCGCGCGGCGCGCCCGCCGCCGAGCTGCTGCCCCACGTCGACGAGGTCGTCGTCTGGGAGGCGCCCTGGGCGGGGACCCGCCCGCCGACGGTGGAGGAGGCGGACGTCGAGGGTTTGGTGCGGCGCGTGCGGGAGGCGGCGTACGACGTCGCCCTCATCGTCACCCCCTTCGCGCAGAGCCCGCTGCCCACCGCGCTCCTGCTGCGGATGGCGCACGTCCCCCGCATCGGCGCCGACACCGCCGACCACGCGGGCAGCCTCATCGACGTACCCCACCTGCGGCTGCCCGGCAGGCACGACGCCGAGGCCGCGCTGGACACGGCCGCGGCCCTGGGCTTCCTGCCGGGGACCGGCGACGACGGACGGCTCCGCGTGCTCCCGGCCCCCGACACCACCGGCCTCACCGGCAACGGCCCCTACGTCGTGCTGCACCCGGGCGCCGGGGCCGCGGCCCGCGCCTGGGACGCCGAGCACGCGGCCGAGGCGGTCACCCTGCTCGCCGACGCGGGACACCGCGTGATCGTCACCGGCGGCCCCACCGAGTCCGCCCTGACCCGGCGGGTCGGCGGCGACACGGCCGTCGACCTCGGCGACCGCACGGACCTGCGGACCCTGGCGGGCATCCTGCGTGCGGCGGACGTCGTCGTCGCGGGCGACACGGGACCGGCCCAGCTGGCCGCCGCGACGGGCACCCCGGTCGTCTCCGTCGGCTCCCCGTCCGTGCCCGCGGAGCGCCGCAGCCCCTACGGCGTGCCCGCCGTCCTCCTCGGCGGCCAGGACGATACCGGCGCGGACACCGGGCGGCCGGGACCGACCGATGCGCTGCCCGAGGACGTGGTGCGCGCGGTGCGGAAACTTCTGAAGGAGAGCACGTGAACGCGGGAGAGCACGTGGCCGCGGGCTCCCCGCGCACCACCGTGGCGGTGATCACCCGGAACCGCCGCGAGAGCGTGCTCCGCACCCTGGACCGGCTCGCCGCACTGCCCGAACGGCCGCCCGTCATCGTCGTGGACAACGGCTCCACCGACGCGACCGCCGACGCGGTGCGCGCCCACGCCGTCGGTGCCCGGGTCGTCGCCCCGGGACGCAACACCGGAGCACTCGGCCGCAACCTCGCGGTGCGGCACGCCACCACGCCGTACGTGGCCTTCAGCGACGACGACTCCTGGTGGGCCCCCGGCGCCCTCGACACCGCCGCCGACCTCCTCGACGCCCACCCGCGCCTCGGCCTCATCGCCGCCCGCACCCTGGTCGGCCCCGGGGCCCGCGAGGACCCGCTCAACCGCGTACTCGCCGACTCGCCCCTGCCACCCGCCGCCGACCTGCCGGGCCGCCCCGTCCTGGGCTTCCTCGCCTGCGCGGCCGTCACCCGGCGCCGGGCCTTCCTGGACGCGGGCGGCTACCACCGGGTGCTGTTCTTCGGCGGCGAGGAGACCCTGCTCGCCTACGATCTGGCGGCGCGCGGCTGGGGCGTGACGTACGAGCCCTCCGTGACGGCGCATCACCACCCGGACCCCCGCACACGGCCCGGCCGTTGCGCGGTGCAACGGCGCAACGCCCTGCTCACCGCCTGGCTCCGGCGCCCCGTCACCGTGGCCCTGCGGGGTACCGCGCACCTCGCCGCGGCGGCGGCCCGCGGTGAACGGGACGCGGGGAAGGCCCTCGGCGGCGTGCTCGCCCGGCTGCCCGCCGCGCTCAGGGCCAGGGAGCCGCTGCCCGCCCGGATCGAGAGCGCGGCCCGCCTCCTCGACCGGACCTCTTCGTAACCGCCACCCCCAACCACCTACAGGAACAGCGCAGATGACGGACCGCACCACCCCCATACCCGCCCCGCACACGACGGGCGACGAACACGCCTCCGGGCCCGACCCCCGTACCACCGTCGTCGTGATCACCAAGGACCGCCGCGACGAACTCCTGCGCACCTTGCGGACGTTGCGCGAACTGCCCGAGCGGCCTCATGTGATCGTCACCGACAACGACTCGAGCGACGGTACGGCCGAGGCGGTCCAGCGGCTCTTCCCCGAGGTGCAACTCCTCTGCCCGGGCCGCAACTTGGGGGCCGTGGGGCGCAACCACGCCGTCCGCCACGTCCGTACGCCCCACGTGGCGTTCTGCGACGACGACACCTGGTGGGAGCCGGGCTCCCTGCGGCGCGCCGCGGACCTCCTGGACGCGCACCCGCCGCTCGCGGCCGTGACCGCCCGCATCGTCGTCGAGCCGTCCGGGGAGGAGGACCCGGTGGTCGCCGAGTTGCGCGACTCGCCGCTCTCCGGCCCCGACTGGCTGCCCGGCCCCGCCCTCGGCTCGTTCCTGGCCGCCGCCACGGTGATCCGCGCCGACGCCTTCCGGGAGGCGGGCGGCTTCCATCCGGGGCTGTGGCTCGGTGGCGAGGAGGAGCTCCTCGCCACCGACCTGCTGACGCGCGGGCACTGGCTGGCCTACGTGCCGGAGCTGACCATCCACCACGCGGCCTCCAAGCTCCGTGACAGCACCGACCGGCGCGTCCTCGGGCTGCGCAACACCCTGTGGTTCACCTGGCTGCGCCGCCCCTGGCCCTCGGCGCTGCGCCGCACCCGGCAGCTGCTGCGCACCGTGCCGCGCGACCGGGCGTCCCTGCGCGCCGTCGGCCACGCGGTGGCGGGGCTGCCCTGGGTGCTCCGGCAGCGCTCCCCGGTCCCCGCCCCGATCGAGGCGCGCCTCGTCGCTCTGGAGGAGGCGCGCCGGCACTCCACGGCCCGCCGCTACGTCGGCTGAGCGGGGCCCCGACGGCGGGTCAGGGCCGCCGCCACTCGTCGCTGCGCAGGTGGGAACCGGCCTGCGGCCCCATCCGCACCATGCCGCCGTCCGCGACCCACGACGCGCCGGTCACGTAGGAGGCGTCGGGCCCGGCGAGGAAGGCGATGACGGCGGCGATCTCCCGGGCGTCACCGGGACGGCCGAGCGGGATGCCGGGGCGTCGCGCCTCGTGCACGTCGGTGTCCTCCTGCCCGGTCATGGGGGTGGCGATCTCGCCCGGCGCGACGGCGTTGACGGTGATGCCGTGCTCGGCGAGTTCCAGGGCCATCACCTGCGTGAGCAGCCCGAGTCCGCCCTTGGCGGCGCAGTAGGGGGCGGCGCCGACGCGCGGCTGATGCTCGTGCACGGAGGTCACGTTGACGATGCGGCCGCCGTCGCCCTGCTCGATCATGCGGCGCGCGGCGCGCTGGCCGCACAGGAACGGGCCGACGAGGTCGACGTCGAGGACCCGTACGACGTCCTCGTGCCGCAGATCGAGGAACGGGGTCGCGGTGCCCGTACCCGCGTTGTTGACGAGGACGTCGATCCGGCCGAGCCGTTCGGCGAGCTCGTCGACCACCTGCGCCGCATCGGGGAGCCGGGTCAGGTCCATTTGGGCGACGGCCGCGCGCCGGCCGTGCCGTTCCACCTCCTCGGCCGTCCGCTCGGCGCCCTCCCGGTCGCTGTGCCAGGTGATCCCGACGTCCATCCCGGCCTCGGCGAGCCGGACGGCCGTGGCCCGGCCGATACCGGAGTCGGCGCCGGTGACGACGGCCGCTCCGGCGGCGGAAGCGGTGCGGTCGGTCATGAAACCTCCTTGGGTGTCGCGCCCGGTCCTGTCGGGCACCGGGGCGGCGTACGGCGGGTCCACCGGGCCCCTCGCCCGGCGTCCTGTGTCCAGATTCGGCCACGTACGTCCCCGGGTCTCCCGGAGCGCGCGCCGCAACCGCCCCGCGCGCACCGGTTCGGTCGCGGTGGAGAGGTGCGCGCGCACCGTGCGTGCGAACTTGGATCACATGACTCCTCCCCGACACCCGGACCCCACCCCGGACCCCGAACCGATGGACCCGGACCCCGAGCCCGGGAACGCCACAGGACTGGAACCCGGCGGGGGCGTGCCGCCGGGGGAGACGCCGCCCGCCGAGAGCAGCATGCCGGGAGCGGGACCCGAGGAGACGCACAATCCGCCGAAGGGCTGGGCGAAGGGGCCGCTGGGTCTGATCATCGGCATCGCGGTGCTGGTCGCGGCGTTCTTCCTCGTCTACGCGCTCGTCCTGCTGCGGTGAGCCGACGCGCGGTGACACCACGTGGGCGACGCGCGGTGACACCACGTGGGCGACGCGCCGTGACGCCACGCGGACGACGCGCCCACCGGGCGGGCCCGCTCCACCCCTCGTCCGACCGAAACCTCGCATAGCGTTGTGAACCCGAGCAAAACGAACAGATTCGGGCCGAAGGAGTCGACGAACGTGACGGATGTATCGAGCAAGGGCCCCGCCCCGGACGACGGCCGGGAGACGCTCACCAACCGGCAGGGCCACCCGGTCTACGACAACCAGAACCAGCGCACCGTCGGCGCCCGCGGCCCCGCGACGCTGGAGAACTACCAGTTCCTCGAGAAGATCAGCCACTTCGACCGCGAGCGCATCCCCGAGCGCGTCGTCCACGCGCGCGGCGTGACCGCCTACGGCTACTTCGAGGCGTACGGCACCTTCGGCGACGAGCCCATCGCCCGCTTCACCCGCGCCAAGCTCTTCCAGGAGCGCGGCAAGCGCACCGACGTCGCCGTGCGCTTCTCGACCGTCATCGGCGGCCGCGACTCCTCCGAAGCCGCCCGCGACCCGCGCGGCTTCGCGGTCAAGTTCTACACCGAGGACGGCAACTGGGACCTCGTCGGCAACAACCTTGGCGTCTTCTTCATCCGGGACGCGATCAAGTTCCCCGACGTCATCCACGCCCTCAAGCCGGACCCGGTCACCCACGAGCAGCAGCCGCGCCGGATCTTCGACTTCATGTCGCAGACGCCCGAGTCCATGCACATGCTGGTCAACCTGTTCAGCCCGCGCGGCATTCCGGCCGACTACCGCCATATGCAGGGCTTCGGCGTCAACACGTACAAGTGGGTCGACGAGCAGGGCAACTCGCTGCTGGTGAAGTACCACTGGATGCCCAAGCAGGGCGTCCGCAGCATGACCGAGGAGGACGCGGCCAACGTACAGGCCGGTGAACTCGGCCACGCCACCAAGGACCTCTACGAGGCCGTCGCGCGCGGCGACCACCCGGAGTGGGAACTGCTCGTCCAGGTCATGGACGACCACGACCACCCCGAGCTGGACTTCGACCCGCTCGACGACACCAAGACCTGGCCCGAGCAGGACTTCCCGCCGAAGGCGGTCGGCCGGATGGTGCTCGACCGGATGCCGGAGAACTACTTCGCGGAGAACGAGCAGATCTCCTTCGGCACCGGCGTCCTGGTGGACGGCCTCGACTTCTCCGACGACAAGATGCTGGTCGGCCGCACCTTCTCCTACAGCGACACCCAGCGCTACCGCGTCGGCCCCAACTACCTGCAACTCCCCGTCAACCAGGCCAAGAACGCCGCCGTACGGACGAACCAGCGTGACGGCCTGATGACGTACCACGTCGACGGCGGCGGCGAGAACCCCATCGTCAACTACGAGCCGTCCATCACCGGCGGCCTGCGCGAGGCGCGGTACCCGACCCACGACGAGGTGGGCCCGGAGATCCACGGCAGGCTGACCCGCAAGCGCATCCCGCGCACCAACGACTACCTCCAGGCGGGCCAGCGCTACCTCCTGATGGAGCAGTGGGAGCGCGACGATCTCGTGGACAATCTCACCGGCATGCTGTCCCAGTGCGACCGGGCGGTCCAGGAGCGGATGGTCTGGCACTTCCTCCTCGTCGAGAACGATCTCGGCCTGAAGATCGGCGAAGGCCTCGGCATCGCCGCGCGGGACGTCGCGCACCTGAAGCCGCTGGCGGGCCAGGAGCTGACCGAGGAGGACCGCAAGCGCCTCGCCAACCTGGGGGAGAACCCGCCGCGCGACGTCAGCGGCCTGACGATGACGCACTGCGTTCTCGACGAGCGGCACGTCGTCACCCGCTGAGCGCCCCGCCCGCCCGCGGCCGGCCGTACGACGAGGCCGGCCGCGGGTTCACGGACAGGCTCTCAGCCCTCCGCGTTCTCCTGCGTCCACGCCCAGGCGTACTGCAGCCAGTCGGCGAGGGTCATCGCGGTGAGGCCGGTGGTGACGAGGCGGGCGCCGCGGGGGGCGAGGACATAGGCGCCGAGGAGGCCCGAGGCCGTCCAGGCGGAGACGCAGAACGGGCACGACACCAGATCGCCCACCGCCAGCCTGACGCCGCTGCCGCGCGGCTCGTCCATCACCTCGCCCGCCGTCGTGTCCTCGCTCCTGCGGGTGAAGGGCGCCCGGAGGAAACTGGTGATCTTGTCCTTGGTGAGCAGCCGCGCCGTTTTGTACGTCGCCACGCCGAGCAGCGCCACATCCCACGGCGGCACCCGCTCCGGCAGGACGACACCGCGCCGGCGCGCCACGACCAGGAACGCCCCGGCCGCCGCCGCGAACGTGGCCGCCACGGCGGCGTACCCCCCGAGGGGCACGGCCCCCCGCTCGTCGTACTTCTGCCCCATGGGCTCTTCGGTGGTCATGCCGCCTCCAGCGGGCAGTAGTGGACGGAACGGACGCGACAGCGTGACAAACCCTGTGCACGGAAGGAATCAGTGATCATGACGGACATGCCCGGAACCGCACCCGAGGGACCGCAGGACGGACTGTGGGACGAGTTCCACGCGGTGGTCAACATGACCTCGCGCGAACTCGGCGACTGGCTCAAGACCCGCTTCGCGGGCGAGGAGACCGAGGAGGTCCCGGACCGGGCGGGCACCCCGAACGGCCGCCGCGTCCTGGAGATCCTCGGCAAGCGCCGCGTCGACCTGACCCCCGACGACCTGCGCGTCATGCGCAAGGTCGTCGACACCGTCACCGCCGAGCGGGGTGCCGACATGGAGCCCACGGCGGGCGAGGCGCACTGGCGCCACCGGCTGATGACCCTCGGCCACGACCCGCTGAGGCCGCTCTCCTCCGACGACGGCGCCGACCGCGCCCGGCACCGGTGACGCGCCGCCGTGGCGGCGCGCACGCGATACGCGGTGGCGGCCTCCGGGCAGTGGACCGACGAGGAGGAGGGACGGCGGCGACTGCCCGCCGGTGAGGCGCACGCCTGGGAGCCGGGCCGCAACGAGAGCGTCTGCGGGCTCTCCCTCAGCAAGTCCCTGCTCACCCGCTTCCCGCACGTGCCGTGGACGGACGTCATCCCCGAGTCGGGCGGCGCCGCGGACCGCGTCCAGCGGCTCTGCCCGCGGTGCGCCTCCGTCGCAGGACGCAGGGGGGCCGACGCCCGGCCGCCCTGGCGGCGCACCAACCCCCGCCCGTGACCGCCGGCCCGGTCCGGCCCAGTGGTCGGCCGGGCCGTCATCGCGCCGGGTCCTGCGCCGCGGGCCGGATGCTCAGGCCGTCGTCCTCGACCTCCACCAGGACCCGGCCGCCCGCGCCGAGCCGGCCGTCCAGGAGCAGCCGCGAGAGCCGGTTGTCCACCTCGCGCTGGATCGTGCGGCGCAGCGGACGCGCGCCGTACTCCGGCTGGTGCCCCCGCCGGGCCAGCCAGTCCACCGCCTCCGTAGTGAACTCGATGGTGATGTCCTGGGCGTGCAGCCGGCGCCGGGTCTCCTGCAGGAGCAGCTCGGTGACCTGGCGCAGCTGTTCGTCCGTCAGCCGCCGGAAGATGACGACCTCGTCGATGCGGTTGAGGAACTCGGGCCTGAAGTGTTCGCGCAGCGGCCGCAGCACCTGCTCGCGCCGCGCCTCCTCGTCGGCCTCGGACCCGTCGGCCCGGAAACCGAGGGTCGCGCCGCGCCCCGTGAGCGCCTCGGAACCGAGGTTGCTGGTCATCACGATGACGGTGTTGGTGAAGTTCACCGTGCGTCCCTGGGCGTCGGTGAGCCGCCCGTCGTCGAGGACCTGGAGCAGGGTGTTGAAGACGTCGGGGTGCGCCTTCTCCACCTCGTCGAGCAGCAGCAGCGAGTACGGGTGCCGCCGGACGGCCTCCGTGAGCTGGCCCGCCTCCTCGTGACCCACGTATCCGGGCGGCGCCCCGACGAGCCTGCTGACGGTGTGCCGCTCCTGGAACTCGCTCATGTCGAGGCGGACCATCCGCTCCTCGCTGCCGAACAGCGCCTCGGCCAGCGCCCTCGCCAGCTCCGTCTTGCCCACCCCGGTGGGGCCGAGGAAGAGGAAACTGCCGATGGGCCGGTCGGGGCTGGACAGACCGGAGCGGGAGCGCAGGACCGCCTCGGCCACGGCGCCGACGGCCTCCTCCTGCCCGACGACCCGCTGGTGCAGATGGTCCTCCAGGCCGAGCAGGCGCTCCCGCTCCTCCTGCGTGAGCGTGCTGACCGGGATGCCGGTCTGCCGGGACACCACCTCGGCGATGTCCTCCGCGCTCACCTCGACGATCTGCCCGTCACCGGGCTCACGGCCGCGCCCGGCACCGATCTTGCGGGCCAGGTCGTTGACGCGGTCGCGCAGTTCGGTGGCGCGCTCGTACTGCTCGGCCGCCACCGCCTGGTCCTTGTCCCGGGCGAGCTGCTCCATCTCGCGTTCGAGGGCGCGTACGTCGGTGCCCTTGGTGCTGGCCCGCAGCCGCACCCTCGCGCCCGCCTGGTCCATCAGGTCGATGGCCTTGTCGGGCAGGAAACGCTCGGTGAGATAGCGGTCGGACAGCTCCACGGCGGCGAGCAGCGCCTCGTCGGCGTAGCGCACCTGGTGGTGCGCCTCGTAGCGGTCGCGCAGGCCGCGCAGGATCTCCACCGCGTCCGCGGCCGAGGGCTCGGCCACCAGGATCGGCTGGAAGCGGCGGGCGAGCGCGGCGTCCTTCTCGATGTGCCGCCGGTACTCCTCGAGGGTCGTCGCGCCGATGACGTGCAGTTCGCCCCTGGCCAGCGCGGGCTTGAGCATGTTGCCCGCGTCCATCGAGCCGCCCTCCGCGCCACCGCCGCCCGCCCCGACCACGGTGTGCAGCTCGTCGATGAAGACGATCACCTCGTCGGAGTGGGCGCGCACCTCGTCGATGATGCCGTTCAGCCGCTCCTCGAAGTCGCCGCGGTAGCGGGTGCCCGCCACCACCCCCGACAGGTCGAGCGAGATGACCCGGCGGCCCGCGAGGGTTTCCGGCACGTCGCCGTCGGCGATCCGCTGGGCGAGGCCCTCCACCACGGCGGTCTTGCCGACGCCCGCGTCACCGATGAGCACCGGATTGTTCTTGCCGCGCCGGGAGAGCACCTCGATGGTCTGCTCGATCTCCTCCTCCCGGCCGATGACCGGGTCCACCCGGCCCTCCGCGGCCCGCGCCGTCAGGTCCTGCCCGAACTGGTCGAGGGCGGGCGTCGCGCCGCCACCCCCGCTCCGCTGCTCGGGCGGGCCCGGCTGGCCGGGCGGCGGCTGCGGGGCGGGGCCGGGGTCGAAGCGGGCCGCGTTGAGGATGTGCCCCGCCGCGGAGTCCGGGTTGGCGGCCAGCGCCATGACGATGTGCTCGGGGCCGATGTACCCGGCGCCGACGGCCCGCGCCACCTCGTGCGCGTCGAGCAGCGCCCGCTTGACGGCCGGGGTGAGCGCGACCGCCTGCGTCGGCACCGCGCCCTCGGTCTCTGCCGAGTGCCGGTCGATCTCCTCGGCGATCTGCTCCGGGTCGGCCCCCGAGCGCGCGACCAGGGCGCGGGTCGGCTCGATGGTCAGCGCCGCCCGCAGCAGATGCTCCGTGTCGAGGTTGTTCTTGCCGTGCTCCGCCGCGTACGAGGCAGCGGCGGCCACCAGCTCCCGCGCCGGGCCGCTCATCAGGCGGCTGATGTCGATCTGCCGTCGGCCGCTGCCGAGGAACCGCGCGAAGAGCTCGCCGAAGGGGTCCTGCCCGAACCCCTCGGACCCGATGAAACCGCTGCTCATAGCCATCCGTTCCGGCACCCCGGCCCGCCGGGACACCCTCGTGCGTGGTCGTGTCGTGCCCGCCCCCGTGCCCCGTCGCCCGCCCCGTCAGTCCCGGCTGCCGGGCGCCGGTGGCAGGTCCTCGTCGGAGACGATGTGCATCGCGGCCTCCTCGGCCCCGGCCGCGCCCCCGTCGATCCCCTCGTCCGTGGCGACGACCTCCTTGGTGGTGTCCTCGTGGGCGCCCTCGTCCGGCGCCACGAGGCGCCCCGCGCGCCGCTCGCCCGACTCGGGGTCGATGGGCTCGCCCTCGCCGTCGGGCAGGTCGCCGACGCCGTCACCGACGGGCGGCTGCACGTCGGGGACCTCCTGCTCCAGGCGCTCGTCGAGCGATTCGCCCTCGTGCTGCTCGGCCGCCGTGGTGCCCGTCTTGGTGACGCCCAGGGGCTTCTCGGGCGGCGAGTAGCCCTCGTCGAGCATGTCGTCGTAGGTACGTTCGTCCACCGCGTCCTGGAGGTCCAGCGGGGAGGCGTCCTCCTGCTCCTCGTTGCTGCCGGTGGGCTGGTAGGCGTCGTCCGCCATGTTCTGGTCGCTCATGAACTACCTCGCGCTTCGTGGTTCTCGTGAGATCGCGCTTCGCTCTCCGATCGTCGCGCGTCGGTCCTCGAAGTGCCCGCGGCACACTCCGCCAAACGCGCGGTCCGGATGCCTGCCGCGGTGCTTTGGGGGCATTCCTGGGACATGCGTGAGAAGCGGCGACTGAGGACGAGCCACATCGAAGGCCCCGGAATCAGACGCGTCCGTTCGGGCAAGGGATTCCGCTATACGGATGCCTCGGGCCGCCCCGTCACCGACCCCGCGGAGAAGGAGCGCCTACGCCGACTCGTCATCCCGCCGGCCTGGCGCGACGTCTGGATCTGTCCCTGGCCCAACGGCCACCTGCAAGCCGTCGGCACCGACGCCGCGGGCAGACGCCAATACCTGTACCACCCGCAGTTCCGCGCGCAGCAGGAGCTGGCCAAGCACGACCACGTCCTGGAGGTCGCCGCCGTACTCCCCAAGGTGCGCGCGCAGGTGAGCGAGGACCTCGGCGGCCGGGGCCTCAGCCGCGAACGCGTCCTCGCCTGCGCCGTCCGCATGCTCGACCTCGGCTTCTTCCGCATCGGCAACGAGTCCTACCGCAGGGACAACGGCACCTACGGACTGACCACCCTGCTCAAGGAGCACGCGTCCTGCCGCTCCGGCGAGGTCTGCCTCACGTATCCGGCGAAGTACTCCAAGACGCAGACGCGCGCCCTCGTCGACCCGCCCGCCTGCCGGGTCCTGCGCGCCCTGCTGCGCCGCGACGGCGGCGGCCCCCGCCTGTTCGCGTACCGGCAGGGCCGCGTCTGGCACGAGCTGCACGCCGCCGAGCTCAACGAGTACCTGCGCGATCGCGCGGGTACGGACATCACCGCGAAGGACTTCCGCACCTGGCACGCCACCGTTCTCGCGGCGGTCGCCCTCGCGGTGTCGGTCCGGGTGGCGGACGAGTCCGAGGCCGCCCGCAAACGCGCCGTCACCCGGGCAGTCCGCGAGGTCAGCCAGTACCTCGGCAACACGCCCGCGGTGTGCCGGGCCTCGTACATCAACCCCCGGGTCATCGAGCTCTTCGACGAGGGCCGCACGATCGTCGGCGCCCTGGACGCACTGGGCGACGGCGCCGCGTTCGGCCATCCGGCGACGCAGGGGCCCATTGAGGAGGCGGTCCTGCGACTGCTCACGTGAGACGGCCGCAGGACCGCCTCGGGCTCTCAGATCAGTGCGGGCTGCGGTTCCGGCCGCACGGTGGGCGCGGCCTTCGGCTCCCACGGCCCGACGGTCCGCACGTAGCCGTAGATCACCGAGGCCATGAGGAGCAGCAGGAGGGGGCCGAACACCCACGGATGCCCGGCCATCCGCATCGGCAGGAACCGGTAGGACACCAGGAGCGCGGCGAAGACGATGGTGCCGTAGGCGACCAGGCGGATCCCCGACGGTTCCCAGCCGCGGTCGAACGTGCGCAGCGCCGCCTCCACGGTGAGCGCGAACACCACACCGGCGATGAGGTCCACGCCGTAGTGGTAGCCGAAGCCCAGCGTCGCGCCGAGCGTGGCGGCCAGCCAGAACGTCCCCGCGTACCGCAGCAGCCTCGGGCCCTTGCGCGAGTGGATGAAGATCGCGGTGGCCCACGCCGTGTGCAGGCTGGGCACGCAGTTGCGCGGGGTGATCCCGTCGTACGGCACCGGGTGCGGGGCGGTGAGCGCGGGCGGGGTGTGCGGCCACAGGTCGGCCACCGCCCACTGCACGCCGCCGGTTCCCGAGGTGCCGGGACCGTAGGCGAAGATCGGGCCGACCACTGGGAAGAGCATGTAGATGCCTGGTCCGACGACGCCGATGACCAGGAAGGTGCGCACCAGGTGGTGGCGGGGGAAGCGGCGCTCGCCGGACACGTTGCGCAACTGGTACAGGGCGACGACGATCGCGGCCACCGCGAGCTGGGCGTAGACCAGGTCGAGCAGATGGGTGCCGATCGGGTCGGTGGCCCGCAGGAGGCGGCCCGCCACCCACGACGGGTTGCCGAGCGCGTGGTCGGCGGTGGCCACGTACGGGTCGAGCACGCTCGGGCGGGTCTTGGCGGTGATCAGCAGCCAGGTGTCGCCCGCCTTGCGGCCCGCCACGAGGAGCAGGCCGAGGCCGACGCCCTTCAGGAGCAGGACGCGGTCCGCTCCGGTGCGGCGCGTGAGCGCGATGACCGCGCAGCCCAGCATCACCCACAGCGCGCCGTTGCCGAAGAGCCGATCATCGGGCGTATGGAGGCCCGCCGCCCACCGCACCAGGAGGAAGGCGACGTCGATCCCGATCGCCGCTCCCGCCGCGATGAACCGTTCACGCCACGTGAGTACCACCATCATCAGCGCGAGCCCCCCGTACAGCGGCCCCGGCTTCGGGGGGAGGATCACCTCGCTCACCTGGTTGGTGAGCGGCCCCGGCTGACCGCCGTAATGACGCGCGGCGATCTCAAGGCCGACGAGGAACGCGAGGGCCACCGCGCCGGCCGCGGTCCACAGGGCCACTCGTGTCCGGGGCCGCGAGGTATGGCTGGTTCCGCTGTCTGTTCGTGAGCACACCCGTGACGCTTTGGATATCAATTACTTAACCGTTTTGTTAGTCGTTACCGATGGGGGACGGGCCACCAGGGCACTTCCGAGGGCACTGGTCGAGAGCCGATCATCCCATTGGCGCAACGCGGCCGGCTCCGCTGGTCACGGGTGCACGGAGACCGCCGCCGGGCCGGGGCGGCCGAGAGCCCCGGCCCGGCGGACCGCTCAGCAGGCGCCGAGGTCCTGCCAGACGCCCCACTCCCCGGTGGTGCCGGGCTCCTCGCCCGTTGTCCACCACTTGGCCTTCCAGGTGTGGCCCTTGTGCGATACCTGCTGGCCCCCGGTGTACACCGTCGCCTTCGCCCAGGGCGCCGCCGTGCACTGGTTGCCGCTGCCGCCGGTGACGGTCAGGGAGTACGTCGCCGAGTGCGCGGCGGACGGGCTCGCGCCGTTGACCGTCAGCTTGTACGTGCCGTTCACAACCGCCGCGGTCGTGCCGATCGTGAGGGTCGAGGTCCCGCCGGCCGTCACCGAGGTGGGGCTGAGGGAGGCGGTGACACCGGCGGGTGCGCCGCTGACGGTGAGCTTGACGGTCTGGGCGCTGCCCGAGGCCACCGCGGTCTTCACCGTGGCGGTGGTGCTTTCGCCGGCCTTGACCGTCCCGGAGGCCGGGGCCGCCGACACCGAGAAGTCGTCGCTGGGTACGGTGCCGCCGCTGGTGAAGGGCGCGAAGATGTGGCTGAAGTCCCAGGTGTTCTGCTCGATGCCGGAGCAGTTGTCCGCGGCGGCGCCGCCGGGGCAGCTGCCGTTGTCGCGCTGGAGCGCCCAGAAGGAGATCATGTTGATCCCCTTGCCGACCGCCCAGTCGTACACGTCCCTGGCGTTGGCGAGCGTGAAGGTCTCGGCCGGGCCGAAGTCGTCGACGCCGGGCATCTCCGTGACGCCGATCATCGCCCAGAGCTGCGTCGGGCTCTTGCCCGGATAGAGCTTGGCGAGCTGGTCGTACAGACCTTGGGCGGCCGTCTTGGTGTCCTGCGCCATGTCGTGGGAGGCGTTGTCGTAGTAGTCGAACGTCATGAGGTTGGCGACGTCGACCCGCGCGCCGTTGGCCACGGCGTTCTTCAGCACGGCGAGACCGCTGGACGCGAGGCCGTGGGTCGTCGTCGGCAGGGTGTACGAGATCTCCAGCTTGCGGCCCTCGGCGGCGGCCCAGTCCTGGACCTTCTTGATCGCCTTGTTCCGCCGGTCGATGCCGGCCGCGTTGTCCAGGGAGTCGACCTCGATGTCCATGTCGAGCCGGGGGATGTCGTAGGTCGTGATGACCTTCTGGTAGACGGCGGCGATCTGGTCGACGTCCGTACAGCTGTCGGCGATCTCGGTTCCCGTGGTGTCCGCCGTGTAGCCGCCGAAGGACGGGATGACGTCACCGCCGCGCCCCTGGATCGTCTTGATGTCGGCGCCGAAGGACGCCGGGGCGACGGGCAGTGAGGTGTCGCCGTTCCAGTAGGCGGTACAGGAGCCCTTCGACGCGGTCTGGAGGAACGCCATCGTCAGGTGCTTGGCCCCGGACTGGGCGCTGAGCGCGGCGGGGCTCTCGCCGGTCCAGGACTCGAAGTAGGGGGCGAAGACATGGGCGGGGAGCGGGGTCGCGGCCTGGGCGGGGGCACCGGAGACCGCGGTGAGGCCCAGAGCGGCCACTGCGGTGGCCACCGCGGTGGCGGCGGCACGGAGGGAGCGCATACGTCTCATGGCCATCCAAGAGGAGAGGGGGCGTCAACTCAGGTGTGACGCACTGGGGTTGCTTACGGAATAGCCCTGTGGTCAGAGACATGTCAATGGTCTGAACCAAGTAAGGACTAGACCAATTGGGCGGCTGGCGGCGTGCCGGACGGTGGCCTGCGGGGGCGCATGGCGCGGGGGCGCTGGTCAGACGGGCGCTTCGGGCTCGCCCCTGTGCGCCGGGGTGGGAATGGGTGGTCGTACCACTTGCCGACGAATCCGGTGGTCCGGGCGGTGCGGGTGGTCGGGTGGCCGGGTGGCTGGGGTGGGCGCAGGTGTCCCGGTGCGTCTACTCGCCGCCGAGCGGCCGGGGGACCCGAACGGCGGCCTCCCGGAGCAGCCGGGCCAGATCAGGGACGCCGAGGCCGAGTTCCTGGAGCCAGCGGGCCACCTGGGCGACGGGCGCCTTCAAGGCCTCCGCCTTCTCCAGGAGGTCGTGCAGGTCGATCTCACAGTCGATGGTGAGGAACATGTCGCTGTCATCGATGATCCGCAGCAGGTCGAGGGCCCGCGCGTAGGACAGGCCCTGCGGAACGTCGGGGCAGGAGACCGCGACGCCGTAGCCGGTGAGCCGTTCCACCAGGATCGATGCCGAGTAGGGCGCCGGCAGATCGCGGGCCGCCGCCATCACGTGGGCGAACGGCATGGCGTCGGCGGTGGTGACGTTGGTCCATATGAGAGGGCGGTCCTCCATGTCGACACACAGCAACTGCCCGTCCAGAGCATCGAAACGGCGCGGCGGCCGCAGGGGAACGTCGAATCCGTAGGCGCGAAGCCGGTCGACCGCTCGCCGCAGCGGCCAGTCCTGATGTTTCGCCGCGGCGAAGACATGCGTATAGAGCACCGGCTCGTCCGGGAACAGCGGCCCGTACCTTTTGGCGACCAGAACGGCCGCGTCATCGGCGCTCGCGTCCTCGGGCCACACCGACGGAGGGACGAAGCCCAGCCCTTCGAGCCGGTGCTTGATCTCGTGCGGTGAACACCGCAGTACCCGCGCGGCGGCGAGCACGTGGCCGGGCGGCACCTCCTTCGAGCGGTCAAGCCAGGGCCACACGCTGTTCGCGTCGCGGCTGAGCAGGACGGCCACATCGGCGCCCGGCCGCTCCGGCAGCCCCGCGGCATCGACACGCAGCCCGCAAGCGGTGAGACGCGCGCAGACCCCGCTCACCGGGAGGCCGAGGCACAGGGCCGCCTTCGCGATGTGACCGGCCGGGACGGCCTCGTCGGGGTCCACCCAGCCGTAGGCGTCCGCCTTCTCCCCGAGATCGCGCCGCAGAACCGGGTCGTGCTGTGCCGCGGCAGCAAGCCCGACGTAGGCCTCCGGTACGCGGATGCCGCACTCGCGCCACTGGTCGGCGAGGGCCCTGACGTCCGGGGAGGGCCCGTGCGATTCCCGCATCAGCTCGTCGAAGGTGGCCGTTCGCCGGTCCGGCAGAGCGCCCAACTGCCGTGCCCTGCACACCAGATCGGGCAAGGCCTTCCCGGTGGCCTCGGACGTGTCGTGCAGATGGTTGACGATGAATTCGACGTCCGAGGACCAACCCCAGTACAAGTCGTCATCGTCGCCCGCCGCGGCGGTCAGCAAGTCCCTGTCCGAGGGCAGGGCGGGCAGTACGGACGTGACCTCGGCGAGATCCGGGCACGCCTCCTCCAGCTGGGCCAGCAGCGGGTTCGGGCGATGGGCCAGCAGACGCCACAGCAGCACGGCGTCGGGCGCGTGCCCATGGGGGCTCTTCCACGGGTCGGGCCTCCATCGGTCCTCGCCGCGCCGTTCGCCGAACAGCTCCGGCACGACCTTGGGGTCGGCCATGAAGCACCCGGCCCGTGCCACGTCGAGCGTCCGGTTCCCGAACGCCAAGTGCCGTCCGGCGTCGGCAGCGGCTGTCGTCAGGAGGTCGCCCAGCAGCATGCTCCGGTCGGCCACCCGGCAGAGCCACGCGTAATCGGGCAGCGGCCCGTCCTCGGCCACCAGCGCGGACGCGGCCTGTTCGAGTACGGCACCGAGCTGACCTGCCACGTCGTCCAGGAGGGTGCGCCGGTCGGCGGAGAGCTGCCGGGGCGAGCGGGCCCCGGTCAGGTTGACCACCGCGCCCGTCAGTCCGCAGGCGTCGCTCGACAGCACTCCGCGGCGGACCTCCGGCTGCACGACCAGGCCGTCCACCAGAATCCCGCCCCCGTGCTCGCACCAGATCAACTGCACCCCCTCGGGAGCCTGGCGCCACGGCACCAGCGCGCCGTGCGCGTCCATGCCGTACTGCTCGCGGGCGGGCGCCTTCCGGGTCTTGAGGCGGTGCTCCTCCCACCGGGCAAGCCGGGACCCGTGCACCGCCTCGGTCGGGAACTCGGCGATGCCCAGGACGCGTTCGAGGGCGTCGACGCACGACCAGGCCCTCTCGGCCTGTCGCCGCCGCAGGTACAGCCGGACCTGGGTGCCGGCCTCGTCCCCGCGGTCCCGCAGCCGGACGATGCGGAACAGATGCGCAGGACCGCAGATGCGGGCTTCCAGGAGTGGCCCGAGCCGGCCCTCGGAATCCATCCGGCACGTCCGTACGCGGATCTCGTCGGCGAGCATGAAGTAGCTGAGCACACCGATGCCGAACCTGCTGTTCGGGTGGAACTCGACCGGCGGCCGCACCTGTGCCCACCGCGCGCGTTCAGCCGTGAAGTGCCGCTCGCGGACGAACTGCGAGCCTCCCTCGCTGAAGACACCGCGGAGCTGCTGCTCACCCATGCCGACCCCGTTGTCACGGCACTCGACGTACTCGCGGCCCTCCGCGTCCGTGCCCTGCTCCATGGCGATGCGGCCCTCGTAGGCGCCGGACGCGCCGCCGGACGGTCCGGACCGCCCGGACCGGTCCAGGTACTGCGTGCGGGCCCGGCGGTGGCGGCAGGCGTCCAGGGCGTTCTGGTACAGCTCGCGCACGGCGAGCTCGGGCTCCTTGTAGAGCTGGATGCCCGTGAAGTGCTCACGCACCCGGCGCTCGTCGAAGCGGAAGGCCGCCCAGCCGCTGAAGACGTCCTCCGCCGGACGCACTCCGTCGGCGGAGAGGCGGGCGGGCAGCGGCGGCAGGGGCTGGTTGACGCGTTCATGGACGGTGTTGCGGACAGTCGCCAACAGGCCGTCGACGTGGGCCACATACCCGCGAAGACCCTCGACGACGGCTTCGTGCCCGCACCGCGCCACGAGCACCGGCAGCTCCGGTGAGCCGCCCCACCGAGAGGCGGCCAAGGTCTGCCGCACCTCCGCCGGGTCGACGGGAAACGGAATCCCGACGTGCTCCACCACGATGCTGGGCAGAGCGGTGATCTCGCGGCTCATGCCGTGCGCCAGCGCGAGGAGGAGGGCCAGGCGCTGGTCCCGGACGCGCTGCGGCCCGCCGCGCCGGGCCCGGACCACGTCGTCCACGGGGAGGGCGCCGAGGTGTTCGGGGTCGCAGACGCCGGGGCCGACGCGAAGGCCGTGCAGGAGCCGGGCCACGCGGTGGGGGTCGAGCACCTGGCCCAGGGCTTCCGCCGGCTCGCCGATGTCCCGCAGGAACCCGCCCACCACAGCGGGATCGGACATCTCCTCGCGCTCCGCGAGCCAGCGGTGGAACAGCCACCAGCCGATGGGCCCCTCGGCGTCGGGGTGCCGGCGGCCGCGCTCGGCCAGGAGGTCGTGGCTGTCGGCGAACGCTTCGAAGGCGGATCGCGCCGGGTTCGCTGCCGCTGTCCGCCCGAGCGGGTTCGGCCCGTGGTGGCTCGGCCGGAGGCGGTTCGGCTCGACGGCCGGGGCGAGCGTGGCCGTCAGACGCAGGCACTGCATCCGGTGGAGGAACGGGACGAGGACGAGCAGGGCCGCCTCCGCCGGATACAGGTCCAGCTCCCGTGCGGCATCGGGCTCGCCGAGCAGCCACTCCAGTGCCTCCACGAACCGCCGCACGGCGTCGTCGTCCTGCCAGGGATCGGCACCCGCGTCGTCTCGCGTGGCGTCCCGCGTCCGGTCCTGCACCGCGACGACATCCGCGACGTACTGCTGGAAGAGGCCCGCGTCACGGCGTCCCGAAACGTGGTGCCAGACGGTGGAGTTGACGGCCAGGTCGACCCAGGGGCCGGTCACCGGGGCGGGGGAGGGGGAGGGGGACAGGTCGTCGTCGGGCCGGGCGCCCTGGAAGACGACGGTGTGCGCTTGGACCAGGTGGCCCACCGTCGAGTCGCGTACCGAGTTCCACGTCTCACCCCGCACCGTTCGTCCCCTGCCCCCGGCTCGTCCGCCCTGGCTCCTGCGCCTTGGCTCGTGCCACTGCGACGGTGCGGTCAGTGTAGGAGCCTGCGGGCGCGCCGGTGCGCGTGATTCCATGGGACGTCAGATAGCGGAAGCGCTCCAACTGGGCGCCGATGAACGGCATTTGATGTTGAGTGATTCTCTGGCGGCCCTGGCCGCCGTGGGCGGCGGCGCCGTCGTGCAGGCGATCGGTACGGACGCGTGGACGACGCTCCGCGCGGGCGTGGCCCGGCTCTTCGGACGCGGCGAGACCGACTCGGGCACGCTGGCCCGCCTCGACCGGACCGCGGCCGACCTCGACGAGGTGGCGTCCGCCGAGTCCGGGGCGGTGCGGGCGGATCTCAGCCGCGCCTGGCGGACCAGGTTCGAGGACCTGCTCGATGCCCTCCCGGAACCGGAACGCCGGGCCGCCGAGCGGGAGTTGCGTGCACTGATCGACCTGATCCCACGCGCCGCGACGGCGAAGGACCCGGTCGACGGCCGCCGGTGGGCCGGTGCCGGACGGGACCTGACCATCCGCGCGGGAGACGGCTCGGTCGCCGCCTTCCAGGTGGGCACGGTGAACCTCGGCGGCCCGCCGGACCCTACGGCGCCGGGCCCGGCGAGGGGCTGAGCGGCACCGGCGGCCACCCCACCGTCATGGTGGGCGACGTCCGCCGGATGCACGTCTACGGCGACATCGCCTCGGCCGGGTCCGGCTACCTGCGCGACCCCGCACGATGGCTGCCCGTACGGGAGTGGGAGCCGTACGAAGCCGGTGTGCACCGCGCGCACCCGTCCCGGAAGGGCCGCGCGCTGCCGGCCTACGTGCCCCGGGACATGGACGCCGTCATCCGTGCCCAATGGCAGGAAGCACTCGACGGGGGCGGGTTCATGTACCTGGTCGGCGAGGGCGCGGCAGGGGCGACACGGGCCGCGTTCGAGGCGGTTCGGGCCCTGGCCGCCGACCGGCGGGTCCTCGCGCCGCGTGCGCCGGGCCATCTGGCGCTGCTCGCCGACCGCCCACCACCTCCCACGCGCCGTGCGCCGGTCATCTGGCTTGACGGCCTGGAGCGTTTCCTCGTACCGGACGGCCTGTGCGTCGAAGTGCTCGGTGAGCTCGTCCGCGCGCGGTTCCCCGTCATCGCCACGCTCGACGCCCTGTCGTACGAGGCGCTCACCGCGCCCCGCGGCCCCGGACCGCGCCACCTGCTCCCCGGCAACGGGTGGGCGGCGCGGGTACTCAACTACGCGTCGCCCATCCGCCTCGCGCGGCACTGGACCTCGGCGGAGGTGGCGCGGGCGCGCCTGAGCGAGGACGGCCAGGTGCGGGAGGCGACGCGCTGTGTCCGGGCCCCGGTGGCGGAGTACCTGGCGGCGGGCCCCGCCCTGTGGAGCAGGTGGGAGAACGGCCGGCGCGCCGGGGAGAATCCACGCGGTGCCGCTCTCGTCACGGCCGCCGTCGACCTCGCCCGCGCCGGACTCACCGGCCCGTACTCCCGCCAACTGCTCATCGACGTACACCGGTTCCACCTGGCCGACCAGGTCGGTGACCGGGCGGTACCGGAAGGCCCGGACGACGCGTTCGCCTGGGCCGCGCGGCCCGCGCGTCACACCGTCGGCCTGCTCAACCTGGTCTCTCCCGACCTGTGGCAGCCCTACGGCGGCCTGGCCGATGCCGTACGCGACGACGCCGAGGCGCCCGGCGTACATCCCTTCGTGTGGTTCGAGGCACTGGCGAACAGCGCCGACATCGGCGAGGCGTTCCACATCGCCCTGAACGCAAGCGAGTCGGAACCGACAGTCGCCCGCTTCCTGTGGACGGCGCTGGTCGATGCGGGGGTCGCCCGCGCGCGGGTCAACCTGGGCGCCCTGCTGCTGGAGCAGGGCCGGTACGCCGAGGCGGAGACCGTCTGCCGCGAGGCGGCCCGGGAGCCGGAGACCCGGGCGCGGGCGCTGTTCAACCTGGCGCTCGTGTACGCCGGGTCCGGGCGGCCGTCCGACGCGTACGAGACCGCCCTGCGCGCCCTGGAAGCGGGCGTGCGGCAATCCTGGGCTCTGATCGGACAACTCAGGGCGGAGAGCGGCGATGTGGACGGCGCCGTGGAGGCGACCCGGCGGGCCGTCGGCCTCGGTGTACCGAACGCCGCCTACAACCTGGCCGGGTACTTGGCGGAAGCCGGGCACTTCGAGGAGGCGGTCGACACCTACCGCGATGTCATCGCCTCCGGCGACCTGGACGCCTACGGCGAACTCGGCTTGCTCCTTGAGAGGTTGGGGCGTTCGGCGGTGGCCCGGCGCGTCTACCGGGAGGGCATCGCCGCCGGGCGGAGGGACCTCTGGCTGAACCTCGGCAACCTCTTCAACCAGGAGGCCCGGCACGAGGAGGCATGCGGCGCGTTCGAGAGCGGCGGCCGGGCGGGCGACACCCGCGCCTGGTTCAACCTCGGAAACCTGCACGGACGCCAGGGCCGCCATCGGGCCGCGGTGACCGCCTACCGCGCCGCGATCGACGCGGGCGACCCGCACGGCCTGCACAACCTCGGCCTGGCGCTGGAGAGGCTCGGCTGCCGGGAGGAGGCGGAGGAGGCGTGGCGCCCGGCCGCGGCCCGGGGGGACCCGGACGCGCTGCTGGCACTGGCGGACCTCGCCGAGAAGGCGGGCCACAGGTCCCGCGCCATGACCCGCTACGAGCGGGCGGCGGACGCCGGAAGCAACGAGGCGCTGTACTGCCTCGGCGCGCTGACCATCCTCGAAGGGCGGTCCGAGGACGGGGAACGGCTCGTTCGCCGGGCGGCCGCCGCGGACAACGTATGCGCGCTCGTCCACCTCGGAATCCTCGCCACGGCACAGGGGCGGGACGGCGAGGGACAGCACTTCCTGCGGCGCGCGCTGGCATCGGACCGGCGGCTCGCCGAGGCGTACATCGACGGGTGGCGGGAGGCTGGGCCGTCCGAACGGGCATGAGGCCTTCGCAGGGCGCCCATTGCCGTGGCACCGGCACGGGCGAAGGCCTCCGCCGTCGGTACGCTGCCGAGGCCGGTGGACGTCCTGATCCGGTGTTGCGGGCCGGGACCACGAATCCCACCGGCCCGCCACCGTCCGGAGCGCTACCGCAGCCCCGGGTCCGGGACCCGGGTGCCCGTCCCGCTCACCCGCACTCGCGCGTCACCGGCGTGCAGCTCGACCCGCAGCAGACCCGGGCGGCCCATGTCCGCGCCCTGGTGCAGTTCGAGGACCGACTGCTCGGGGACCAGGCCCAGTTCGCGTGCGTAGGCGCCGAACGCCGCGGCGGCGGCGCCGGTCGCGGGGTCCTCGACCACGCCGCCGACGGGGAACGGATCGCGCACGTGGAAGACCGTCGCGGACTCGCGCCACACCAGTTGCACCGTGGTGAGGTCGAGGGAGGTCATGAAGTCCCTGAGACGCTCGAAGTCGTAGTGCAGGTCGGCCAGTCGGGTGCGGGACGCGGCCGCCAGGATAAGATGCCGCGCCCCCGCGTAGCCGATCCGCGGCGGGAAGGCCGGGTCGAGCTCGGCCGCGGACCAGCCGAGCGCGTCGAGTGCCTCGGTGACGTCCTTGTCCGCCGCGTCGTGGACGGCGGGCTCCACGCTGGTCAGGGTCGCGTGCAGCGCCCCGTCCGCGCTCTCGGTCACCGTCACCGGGACGGTGCCCGCGCGGGTGGCGAGGAGCAGTTCGCCGGCCCCGTGCCGCTCGGCGTGGGCGATGGCGGCGGCGATGGTGGCGTGGCCGCAGAAGGAGACCTCGGCCTTGGGGGAGAAGTAGCGGACGGTGTACGCCCTGGGGTGGTCGGCGAGCTCCGCGGGAGGAGCGGTCAGGAAGGCCGTCTCGCTGTAGCCGAGCTCGGCGGCGATCGCGAGCTGCTCGTCGTCGGAGAGACCGGTGGCGTCGAGGACGACACCGGCGGGGTTGCCGCCCGAGGGGTCGGCGGAGAAGGCGGTGTAGCGGAGGATCTCGGGGCCGGAGTGGGGCGTCGTCGTCATGGCGGAGGCAACTCCTTGCGGTGCGGGGAGGGTCGTGTCCGTACGCGTGTCGGTGCTGGTGCTGGTGCTGGTGCCGGTGCCGGTGTCTGCTTCTGCTTCTGTGCTCACCTGCATAAAGAGAGCATCGCCGTCAGATATTTCGCTGCCCGACGAAGTGTCGTTGTTCTACGCTGCGTTCATGCCGAACACCAGCCGCGTCCCCGCTCCGCGCTCGACGGTCGGTGGCGCGCCGACCGGTGGCGCACCGGCCGAGCGCCGGGGTGGGGCCCAGGGGGAGCCGCTCAAGCACCAGACCGACATCGCCCGCGCCGCCGCCCTCATCGCCGACCCGTCCCGCGCCCGCATCCTCAAGTGCCTGGCCGACGGCAGGGCGCTGCCCGCGAGCGCCCTGGCAGGCGAGGCGGGCATCGGCGCCGCGACCGCCAGCGCCCACCTCGCCCGACTCGTCGAGGGAGAGCTCCTCACCGTCGAGCGGCGCGGAAGGCACCGCCTCTACCGGCTCGCGGGCCCGGACGTGAGCGCCGCCATGGAGTGCCTCGCACTGATCGCGCCGCCGCTGGCCATCACCTCCCTCAAGCAGAGCAACCGCACCAACGCCCTGCACCGCGCCCGCTCCTGCTACGACCACCTCGCGGGGCGGCTCGGCGTGGCGCTGATGCGAGGCCTGCTGGAACGCGGCGTACTCACCGGTCACGACGGTGTGCACCGGCCCCACGAAGCCCTGCGCGACCGCCCGTCGTCGTACGGGCACGACATCCAGTACGCACTCACCCCTGCGGGCCGCGCGACCCTGGCCGAACTGGGCGTCGATCCGGACCGGCTCCCGCCCCGCCGCCCCGCGATCCGCTACTGCGTCGACTGGAGCGAACACAAGCACCATCTGGCCGGAGGACTCGGCGCGGCCCTCACGGCGCGGCTGTTCGCGCTGGACTGGGTGCGGTGGGGTCCTGCCCCGCGGGTGGTGCTCCTGACCGACGCGGGCGCGCACGGCCTGGAGCGCACGCTCGGAGTCACGGTCGCTGATGTCCGGCCCGGCTGAGGGTGATCCGGCCGTGGAACTTCTGCGGTACGGGCGCGAAGCGGTACGCCATGGTGACGTGCTCCGCGTCGGGTACGTCGAGGTGGTAGCGCGTACACATCAGGTAGCACAGCGCCATCAGCTGGACGGTGCCGATGTCGGCGCCGGCGCACTTCTTGGGGGCCCAGCCGAAGGGCACGTAGCAGCCCCTGGCCAGGGGCCCGTGCGGGGCGCCGGGCAGGAAGCGGTCCGGGTCGAAGGTGTCCGCGTCGCGCCAGAACCGGTGATCGCGGTGGATCATGTGCGGGCTCAGCACATAGCCGCGCCCCTCCGCCAGCGTGGTGCCGCCGAGGTCGAAGGAGGTCCGGGCGTGCCGCATGAGCAGCAGCGGCGGACTCCACATGCGCAGCACTTCCTTGACGAACCGGTGGGTGAGCGGCGCCGCCTTGACCGGGTCGGCGCGGAACGTCTCCGGATCGGTGGCCCGCAGCTCGACCGTGAGCCGCCGGGTCCACCGCGGCTGGCGCGCGAGTTCGTACAGCACGCTCGCGGCCGCCGCGCCGGGCGGCCCGCCGATCGCCGTGAGCACGGCGGTGACCACGTCGAGCGCACGGTCCATGCCGAGTTCCGGCAGCAGATCGACGAAGGGATCGGCGAGGTCGTGCTCCCGCGCACGGCGCCCGGCGGCACGCTCGCGCAGTATCCGCCGTACGACGAGTCCCGCCCGGAACTGCACGGCGGCGAAGTGGAGTTGATGCCGAAGTTCGCTCCCCGGGGAACGGTCGATCAACCGCATCAGCTTCTGGTCGAGGTCCTGGACGATCCAGGCGCTCTCGCGGGCGGTGAGGCCCGACAGGGCGACGGGCAGCAGGGCCCGCACGGCGACGTCCTGGGCGAGCAGGACCAGGTCGATGTCGTCGCCGAGGCGCGCGTCGATGGTCCGTTCCATGCGGGCGATCAGCGCGCCATGGTGCTCGGCGGTGGCGAGCGCGTGCAGCCGGGTGCGCCACTCGGTGCGCACCCGGGCCCACGGCACCGTGGCGCTGCCGCGCCGCCGGAGCATGTCGACGAAGCGGTCGTTCATGAGGAGGCCGTGCCAGTTCGCGGCGCTGACCTTGCGTGCCGCGTCCGGCTCGAAGACGGCGAGCAGGTCGTCGTTGATCCAGAAGACGCCGCCTTCGGCCGCGCTGCGGTCGCGCAGATCGTGCAGGAAGTCGTCGGGATGGTGCGGAGTGGTCATGGCGTCGCCTCTCGCGCCGCACGGGAAGCCGCCCGTCGGGGGCGACTTCCCGCGCACCCGAACGGATCAGATGTGGTGGTAGAGGTACCAGAAGTGATAGACCCCGCCGTAGCCGGACCGGATGTTGAGGGCCGACTTGGCAGAGCGGTAGAGCTTCCTCATGCAGTTCACCTCCCCCCAGGTGAATCGGTGCGGTCGCTCAGCCGCGCGGTGAAACGCGGCGGAGCCAGCGCGGGGCCCAGTTGGGGACCGCTCCCCGCGCCGGTGATCGACAGGTGCCGGTCGTGGGTGATGACGCGGACCAGGTCCGTCAGGAGCGTCATCGTCACGGTCGCCCCTGCGCAGCTGTGCGGCCCGTACCCGAAGGGCATGAACGCCGGATCGCGCGGGGGCGTCGCCCACCGGCCCGGCACGAATTCGTCGGGGCGGTCCCAGTGCTGCGGGTGGCGGTGCATCAGATACGAGCACACGTCCACGTCGTCGCGCGGGCCGACCGGGACCCCGGCCAGGTCGTGGGCGCTGCTCGGCTTACGGGTGAAGAGCCAGGCCACCGGCCACAGCCGCAGCGCTTCCCGGACTATCCACTCGGGTTCGGGGCCGTCGAGGCCGAAGGCGGGGCCCGAGGCTGGGCACTGGCCGGTATCGGTACCGGGTCCGGGTCCCGTACCGACGAGGTACACCGCCCAGCCCAGCGCGAAGCCGATGGAGCCCACCGTGGCGAAGAGGAAGGACAGATAGACCTCGGCGAGGTCGTCCGGCCGTGCCGAGGGGCCGCCATCGGTGACGACCACGTCCAGCAGGTCACGCGGATCGCCCGCACACTTCGCGGAAGCCGAAAGGGCCGTACGTCGCGTCCGGATCTCCGAGGCCAGGAGCCGCATGACCCGTCGGCGGAACACGAATCGCGAGGCCACCGAATGGCGTTCGCGCGCGCCGGCCAGCACTGCACGGGTCACCACGCCGTCGACGGCCTGCCGCAGCGGCGCCGGGGCCTGTCGGCACAGCAGTACGTCCGCCAGGTGCTCGCGGACCAGCAGGTTCCCGGCGTCGGGCCAGCTGCTGACCGGCACGAGCCGGTCCTTGACCAGCCGGGGCAGCTCGGCCCGGCCCGCGTCGAGCCGACGGCGCAGCAGCGCGCGTGCGCCACGGCCGATGTCGACCTGCGCGTCCCGCGGGCCGAAGATGCCCGAGCGGGTGTGGAAGAAGTCCGAGGTCTCCTCGAACAGGCCGCGCCGGTTGCCCATCACCTCGCGAGCGGCCCCGGGGCCGGCCACACACAGCCGCCCGGACGCGGAGCGCCAGATGTCCTGACGCCCGTCGAACTCCGCACGCAGGAAGGAGAGCGGGTCACGGCGCCAGGACGCCGCGTCGCGGGGCCCCGGGACCGGCCGGCCGTACGTCGCGCCGGTCTCCGCACCAGCCTTCGCACCAGTCGAAGATTCCATGCCCCCGCCCCTACTGTGCAGGGGAGGCCGCGCGTGATGGGACTGCACCCACCCGATGTTTCCGCTCCCCCGATGCCGGATGGCCAGCGTGCTCCGGTGGGGGCCGCGTGTCACCCCTCGGGACGTCCCCGCCGCACACCGCCCGGCGAAGGAATCCTGCGCGGACCGCGTCGCACCACCGGTCCGGGACCCATGAGCTGCACCGCTCGCGAAAACGCGGTGGACGACGCATCGCCCCTGCCGTCCGCCCGGCCTCCTGCACCGGCTGACTCGTCTTCGGCCCGGCTATGTAGGGCAGCCGACCACGGAGAGACTAGGTACGGACGCGGCTGCCCGAAAGGGCAAGATGCGATCCTGCCGCCCTCCCCGGACCGACCGCCCGAGCGACTGCCCGCGCTCAGTGAGCGGGGTCCGCGCGGCGGTGGGCGGGGTCCGCGCGCAGGTGGGCGACGCCCGAACGCACCGCCCAGCCGAAGACCGCGAAGGCGACGACACCCACCACGACCGAGTCGTACGGCGCCGGCAGACGCCCCGAGCCACCGAACGTGCCGAGCCACGACAACAGGGTGAGCGCCGCCAGGTGGAACACGATCCAGGCGCCCCGCCGCAGTTCCCCGGCCGGGGAACTGCCCGCCGTCCCGCGTCGTTGCAGCAGGAACAGCGGGACACCGACGAGGACGAGAGGCAGCGCGAGCCGCAGGTCGTCCCAGCCGGACCAGTAGATGAACTCGGTCGCCACGGCGAAACTGACCGGAGCGATCCAGCGCACCCCGGGCATGTGGCCGTCCGCCAGAGGCAGGCCACGCTCCCGGTCGTGCGCCCGGAAGGAGGCCACGGCCACCGCCGAGGCGGCGTAGATGATCAGGTACATGTCTCCCATCACGCTCACGATGTCCTGCCAGCCGCCGAACGGCAGCATGAAGACGATGATGACCGCGAGGTTGAGGACCAGGGCGCGGCGTGCGATGCCCGAGCGGGGGTCGATGCGCATGAAGAAGCGGGGCAGCAGGCCGTTCTTCGAGAGGGCGTAGGTGTGGCGGGCGTCGATCGCGACCCCCACGTAGGCGGAGCCGCCCGGGGAGACCACCGCGTCGGCGTAGAGCAGGGTGGCGAGCCAGTGCAGGTTGAGGACGAGGGCCAACTGGCCGAACGGCGAATCGAAGTTGACGCCCTGCCAGCCGTGCGCGAGCAGCGATTCGGGCACCGTGTAGAGGAAGGCGAGCTGGAGCCCGAGGTAGACGAGTACCGCGAGGCCGATTCCGGTGAGGACGGCTGCGGGGACGTTGCGGCGCGGGTTGCGGGCTTCTCCGGAGAAGTCCAGGGGGGCCTGGAACCCGTTCACGGAGTACACGATGCCGCCGCCGGCGAGTGCGGTGAGGCAGGCCGCGTAACCGTACGGGGCGAACCCTCCGTGGTCCGTGAGGCGGCCGGAATGGGTCCCGGACAGGAACAGGGCGACCACCGTCAGCACCGGGACGACGACCTTGAACACCGAAACGAGGTTGTTCAGACGCGCGAACATCCGCACCGCGAACCAGTTCAGCGCGGTGAGCAGCACGCTCAGCGCGGTGGCGACGCCCAGGCCCGACGCGGTGAGGGAGCCGCCGCGGTAGAGGCCGGGCACGTAGTGCGCCGCGTACTGCATGATCGCGCTGATCTCGGCCGCGGTGCCGCCCACGGAGAGCATGACGGACCAGCCGACGACCGTGCCGACCAGCCGGCCGTTCGCGTACAGCGGCCAGCGGACCGTGCCGCCGCCCTCCGGCCTGGTGGCACCGAGTTCGACCATGACCAGCGCCACCAGCGCGCAGAGCAGACCGGCCGCGACCCAGGAGAGCAGCGCGGCGGGCCCTGCGGTCTGGGCGGCGTACAGGGCGGCGAAGAGCCAGCCCGAGCCGAGGATGTTGGAGAAGCCGATCGCGGTCAGACCCCAGAACCCGAGATCCTTGCGCAGCCGGTTCTCCTCGGTACGGATGTCCGGGGCATCGGCGGTCTCCGCCGGTTGTTGCTGCGCCACGTGGCAAACCTCCTCGACAATCACGGACCCAGAGGAAGTCAGAGTGTCACGGCTGCTCACACTGCTCACGCTGCTCACGGCTGCCGGAGACGGAAGGGCCGCTCGACGCGCTCCGGCGTGGGTGGCGGTGGGTGGCGGTGGGTGGCTGTGGGTGGCGGCAGCCCTTGAGTCAGGCCGGGTGGCGCCGCGCCGGGGTCTGTCTCGTACGCTGTTGTGCGGCTCGGCGGACGAGTATCGCGTGCAGGTCCTGCGCCGCCTTGGGCGTCGAACGTGTGTGGCGTCGCTGGATGACGACGCGGAGTTCGGTGGTGTCGTCCGCCAGCGGGCGGCAGGTGATCGTGCCGCTGCGTTCCAGGGGGTCGCCGAGCACGCTGTAGTCGGGCAGCACGGTGGCGCCGAGCCCCTCGGCCACCATCAGCTTCCCCATCTCGGCGCCCTCGGTCGAGTACGAGAAGGACGGCGTGGAGCCCTGGAGGAGCCGGTGGATGTAGCGGTGCATGGTGTAGCCGGACCGCATCACGATCAGCGGCTGGGTCAGCAGGTCGGTGACGGTGACCGCGTTGAGCGCGGCGAGCGGGCTGTCCGGGCGGACACAGACGACCGGGCGCCCGCGCAGCAGTTCGGTGGTGTGCAGGCCGGGCGGAAGGTCGTCGTCCCGGAGGTAGCTGACCAGCCCGAGGTCGAACCCGCCCTCCGTGAGGTGTTGTTGGACACCGTCCTGCCGGTCCGTGACCACTTCCACCTGTGTCGAAGGATGAGCGGCACGGAACTCCCGGATGGCCGGCGCCAGCAAGGTGACCGTGGCCGCGTTGACCGTGCCGAGCCGCAGCAGACGGCTGATGTGGTGCTGCTCACCGGCTGCCCGGCGCAGCCGGTCGACCGCGTCGAGCACCCCGGCTATGTGCGGCAGCAGTTCGCGACCCTCATGACTGATCTTCGCCCCGGAGTGCCTGCGTTCCAGGAGCTCCACTCCCAGCTCCCGCTCCAGATTGCGGAGCGTCTCACTCAATGCCGGCTGCGATACGTGCAGTTCATCCGCCGCACGGCGTAATGACCCCATCCTGGTGACCGCAGTCAGGTATTCCAATTGCTCCACACGCATAGTGACCACCTCCGCGCCTCATCCTAACCGGCAAATTCGCCGACTGATGAGGTGGTGAAAGGGCTGCCCTATCGCCACATCGGGAATTCCGTCTCGATTTGGGGAAGGGGCTTTCACGCCCCTGTCGCAGCCTCCGTCGCCCGCGTTCTGGTCGGTAGTACGGCTCTGGCGGAATTCCCCTGCTCGGCGCCGGATGCCGGTCACGGCCCGCGCCAGCCGTTCGGGTCCGAGCCGCCTAGCCATGCCTCGGACGTGACTGCTGCGACCCCAGTCCTGTGGCGGGGCGCGGCCGTGGCACCTCCGTTTTGGAGGTCCCGCCGGCGGGCGCCGCGCGCGCTGCCTCATCGGTGGCGGCCGGCACGCGGGCGTCGGGCTGCGCGAGGCGGTGGCGAGGCGCAGCGCGTCGAGGCGGCCGAGTGAGTGTGATCTGCCGGACCAGCTGCTGAAAACAGGCCAGGGAAGCAAGGCTGGGCAGGACCGCCGCGGTGATGTCGATGACGTCCTTGGGCGCCTGCGCGACGCAAAGGAGCATGGCGATGAGAGAGAAGACAATCACCACGCACCAGGAGTGGACGGCACGGCGTTGATGCAGCGCGGCTCTCAGCACGGAAAGGGATGCGACCAGCAGGGGACCGAAGATGAGGACGGGCCACCAGGTGACCGAACTCGCTGTGTGGCCTTTGGCGACGAGCCGCAACGGGTCGTAAGCCACCGCCGTGCTGAAGAAGCTCACCGCCGATGCGGTGAGAGCGACGAGCGCCGCCATGGCGTAACTCGCGGTCCGGACGGGGTGCAGACGGAACTGGACACGTACTTTGCGATGGCTCTGCGGGTTCGCTCTCAGCGGCGGCAGCTCCGCCGTGATGTCCTGCAGTGCCCGAAGCGGGGAATTGACCGCGGCGTCCACGACGGGCGCCTCTTCACCGACCGAAGGGTTCGAGGAGGTCTGGTCCGCGATCGATTCCTGGAGCAGAAATGCCAGCTCCTCGGCCGGATCCCAAGCCTGAGAAGGCGGATCAGCTAGAGCCGAGTATTGACCCGGGAGGCCACCGTACGGGTTCGGGTCCCCGTAGTCGCCTCCAAATGGCCGATCATCTGGATATTCTGGGTGATAGTAGGGCTGCTCGTTCCACATAACGGAATCAGATCACTCCGGCCTGGGAGTACTGCACCAAGAAGTCGAATCGCGCCACCGTCCGGCGAGACCTGATTCAAGTGCGTTCATGCGGTCCAAAAATTCCGACAGAAGAGATTCCGTCGAAATCATGATGGGTGGTTCGTTCTCGTTGACAGCTTCGACCATGATCGGCGAAGCCGCCGAAGCGGGAGTGCCCCCCTGGGCCTCTACTCCGGATCTTCCGCGCGCGACTGGGGTTGCCTGGTTGACACGCGCGGAGGCGATGCACCCCCGAGGTTCCTTTGCCATATTCGGGATAACGCGGGGAAGTTCCTGCGGATGCGCGGCATACGAGTGAGGGTTCCTCCGGCCAGGATTCGTTATATGCGCTTGTATGACGGCTGTCCGGACGGATGGCCCCGGGTTCCGGGCCCAGGGCCCCGCGTGGTCCGGATGAGACGGAATCCTTGACCCTCGCGCATATCGCTGGCAAGCACCGTCCTGGCCGACGGCGTCCATCCCCAAAATCACTATAAACGCTATTCCGTGACACGGATTTTCCGGAGATGCCTACAGATCCGCTCCGCGCGGTGCCGCACCTCCTCCGTGCGCCCCGCTATTCGGTGTAATATTCCGCGCAAAAACGTTATTCCCTTGATTGGGCAGAGCCTTGCGCACACTCCGCTCGTTCCTCTCAATGCCCAATATGCGCAGGCCCAAACTCAAGGATGGAGATCGCTATGGCTGTAAGCTGGGCGAGACGAATCGCCGTCATCGAACCCGCCCCAAAATCCGTGCGGTACGCCAGGTACCTCGCCCCCCACTGGAAGGGGCTGACCCGCCTGGAAAGCGATAATTGTATTGGGCTCTTTCCTGCGGTGCTCCTCTTCGGCCTGGCTGCCCTGATTGTTTTCGGCGCGGGCGGCGCAGGCGTCGCATGGCTGGCCGACCAACTGACCGGACACCGCCGGCTCCCGTACCTGTGGCTGGCCTTCGACGCCGTCGCCGGCACGTCACTGGCACTCTCGTACTGGCTCGTCAGCCGCCACGCGTTGCGCTTCTACGAGGTGGAGCCCTCCTCGTCGTCCACCTGGCGGCTCGTCACGATCGCCAACACGGCCTGGCGCTGCCTCCCCGCCTACCACCGCGACAGCCAGAAGCCACGACTGCGGGCCGTCAACACCGCGGCCCGCCTGCTGCTCACCGACCCGGACGACCCCCACACCCACAGCATCCTCACCGAGCACACGGACGCCCTGCGTCACCTCGCCACCACTGTGCTCCATGAGGCGCAACAGGAGCAGCCGGACAACAGCGCTCGTGCGCTCCCCTTCGCACGGTCGGGCCGATCGAAGACAGGCCAGACCGCCGCAACCGTACGTGCGCAGTAGAACCTGGCCCACACGCTTAGCGGTGACACCGCAGGCTCCGTTGCGACACCCGCAGGCTCCGCTGTGGCACCTCATGCAAGCCAGGGGTGCGGGCGGCACGGCGAGCCGACTGCCCCTCCTTTCCCGCCCTTCACCTCGGGGGGCGGGAGGCCGCAGGCGTGGCGGGATGTCACCGCTCCGTACGGATTCGGGCTCCGCTTCCGTCTCGACGGAGCTGGCCCGGGAGGAGGATCCTGCTGTGAGCGTGGCGTTCGGTATAGGACAACCAGGTGATGCGGTCGGGGCGTTGCCTGGTGACCGACGGCCCGCGACGGTAGGGGCCAGGGCCGGGTGGGGGGGCATCATGCCGGGTACGCAGTGGATATTGCCGGTTGGAGTGTGTGCGGGTGTCACATGGGTGGCGCTTCTGGTCCGTTTCTGGCGTGAGGGCCGGTTGCTGGCCACCCGTACGTCTCAGTGGTGTGCCGTCCTGTTCGTGGCGTGGACGGCCTGTGTCGCCGGATTGGCCAGCTTCTACCTCATGCCGCACGCTTCGAGTGTTCCGCCGGCGCTGGTCGGTGCCGTCGCCGGCTGGGCCTTGGTCTCCCAGGTGGGTCGCGAGGAGGAACGGCAGTTGCAGCATGTCCCGCTGTTGAAGCTGTTCACTCTGTACGACTCGGTTCTGCTGGAGCGGTTGGCCAGGCAGTTGAAGCATGACGAGGCCCTCTGGTGCCGGAGCCTGGCCCGCGGGTTCTGTGAGAGCTGGGAACTGCGCATGTTCATGGACGATGTCCGCGACGTCCTGCTGCTCCGGGCGGATGTCACGGGCCTTGCGACAACACTGCTGCGCTCCGACCTGAAGGACGAGATCGAACGCAGGCACGGCGAGGCCGTGGTCGCGCTGAACGCATGGACCAGTGAGACACGGGCCACGGAGAAGCTGAGCGGGGACCCCGACACTCACATCCTGGCGGATGCGGAGCTCAGGGTCCGCAATGCTCGCGGTCAGGCGGAGCAGCGGTGCTGCTTTCTGCTGGGCATCGCCTACACGGAGGGGAACCGCTCCACCGACCGTGAGATCTTCAGTATCAAGGAGAACCTGCGGCATGATGGCGTGGAACACGGTATGCCCGACCGCCCCGCCTCGCGTAGGCGAGTCTCCATACCGGGCCAGTCGCGCGGCGGCCGCCCGTGACGCTCAGGACCGGGCGGGGGCATACGGCCGGACCGGCCCATCAGTCTTTGTACGACCATGACCGGACTGCCCGGCGTGTGGCGGAACGAGGAAATGGACCTCGACCTCGATGTCCAAGGCCTCGGCTATGTTCGCCAAGGAGCGCAGCGTGAGGTTCTCGTCCCCTGAGAGGATCTGGCTCACCCGGCCTGGCGATACACCCATGCACTCGGCCAGGTGTGTGCGGGAGATTTCCCGCTCCTCCAGTAGGCCCGCTATCGACGCGGTGACCTGGCGAGCCAGTCGCGCTCCCGCTAAGTCGTCCTGCCTCCTCGCGATGCTGTTGCGCCAACTCATCGCCACCCCCCACAGCTAGCCGCCCCGGTCCAGGGGCCTCGTTGAGAGCATGCCACGTTTAGGCATACCTAAAAGGTCTACGGGACAACGGATTTGACAGGCCGTCACTACGTCTCAGGGTGTTGCAGCCGTGACCTGCGGCGACGCTTCGACCGGATGTAATCGGCCACTTTCTCCCGTAGATCAGTACTGTCGGCGCGGTGCGGGCTCAGGTTCCTGCCCGAGCGAAGGATGCGATCGCAATGCAGCGCTCCGGAGTGTGCACTCTGGCCTCAACTGGTCCGTTGCTGAGCGGTATCACCACTCATTGGCCCCTGCGGCGGGGTCCGGGCCGGTCGCGAGGCAGGGCTGCCATGGCCCGGCGCCCATATCGGCCGGATGACGCGATCCGGCCACGAGCGGGCCCCTGATCGGCACGTCGCATCTGCGCCTGCGAGAGCCGGTCCGATGAGCCGAGGCCCTTACCCTGTGACGCGTGGGCTTCTGGCGGGCCGGTCAGCGCGCGTTGACGAGGATGCGTGCCTGGCCTTCGCGCCCGGCGGCCGTCACCTGCCAGCAGCCGGGGTCCGGCAGATCAAGGCCCATCGGCAGGGCTCCGGGAAGGCCCTCGGACGTCGGTGTCAGCTCTGCTCGTCCGGTGCCCGGCGTATCGTCGGTCCGCCGTACCGAGACCTTCGGCAGTGTCTTCGCGTCCACCCACAACGGGAACTTTCCCCGCAGGTGGCCGTCGTGGGTCTCCAGAAGGTCGCTCCAGTTGTCGGTCTGCGGGGCGATGAACCAGATGGTCCCCTCGCCGACCGCCTTCATGTCCTTCTCGGACAACTTGGCAGGCAGCCGGGAGGCCGGGACCACGGCGTCGTCGCACGCCCCTCCTCGTTGCTGCGACGAGGCCGGGTGGGACGACGAGGAAGCAGCCGTAGCGTCCTGCCGGTCGCTGCACGCGGCGATCGGTAGCAGGACGGCACAGCACAACAGCCCGGTGAGGCATGCCCGTCGACGCTTGGCATCAAGCAACCACATGGAGACTCCCTGTCATCCTCAGCGGCAGGAACATCAGGATGACGATGCCCGTGCTTTGCGTCAGGCGAGTCCGAACCAGGTGGAACAGAAGAGAGAACTGCCCGGCACAGCAGGTGGATTCCTTGGCGCACTCGCCACAGTAGTAGCGATTGCTCGCTGAGTACGAGTGCACCTCAGCGCCCCCTTATGCTCTGGTCGGACGAGTTGATCTCTACGGGGGAGACCTGACGTGTCAGGAGTGAACCGGACGACCCGGCGTCTCACGCTGTCGGCGGCCATCGCGGCCAGTGTGCTGTGCGCCGCTCTGACAGCGTGCGGAGGCGGGGGCGGCGATGATGCCGGGCACGGGGAGGGACCCACCGGTGCGACCAGCAGCCCTACGTCTGCGATACCGGACTCCGATGTGGTGCTGAGTCAGAAGGCGCAGGTCGAAAGCGCACTTCCGGACGTCGGCGCGATGGGCGGCCTGAAGGGTGTGAACGGGGGCGTCACCACCGCGGACGGGCACCTCGACTGTCCGAGTCCGCAGCAGTGCAAGGGGAAGTGGTACGGCCACGACAAGTTCGCCTTGTCCGGAGATACGCACTACGTCAACTTCGAGATCGTCACCTACACCAGCAGGCAGGACGCCAAGGCCGGGTTGAAGGCCGAGGTCGGTGACAAGCAGGCTCTCTCGAAGCCCACCCTCGGAAATGAGAGCCGGGCCTACACCAAGGAAGGCGGAGGGTTGACGGGCGAGTACATCACCATGCGCGTCGGCACGGTGGTCGCCACCACCTATGTGGAAGGCGGTGCGAGCGAACCGACGCTGACGCAGGGCGCCACGATGTTCGCCAAGCGCATCGCGCAGGTCCAGTCCGGAAAGCAGGCCACGGCCACGCTGCCCCAGTTCTGACCTGGCAGCCTCCGGCCCGCCCACCGATGGGTGCCTGGACAGTTCGTGGCCACGACCGTCTCCACCGCTCGCATCGACCGCCGTCCGGTCGAACCGGACGGCCCCCGCGCGCCCATGCGGTAAGTCAACGGGTTCAAGGGGCGGAGGGACTTGATACGGATGCAGAGTCGCCCGCTACCGCATCGCGGTCGTGGTCGCGCTCGACTGCGGGCTGCGGCAGGGAGAGGTCTTCGGCCTCTCGCCGGAGGACGTCGACTTCCAGCGAGGGATCGTCCGCGTACGCAGGCAGGTCCAACTGCTCAACGGCCGCTTGTACTTCACCCTGCCCAAGGGCGGTAAGACGCGCATCGTCGACATGTCCCAGTCCGTCGCCGCCGAGCTGACAGACCACTTCCTTCAGCACCCCGCCGTCGAGGTCGAGTTGCCGTGGGGCGGGCCGGAGCCGGAGCGGGAGAAGCGGACGTTCCCGCTCGTCCTGACGACGACGTACGGCAACGCGCTGCGGGCCAACATCTTCAACGACGAGGTCTGGAAGCCCGCCCTCGCTGCGGCCGGGGTCATCCCGATGCGGGAGGAGGGCAAGCGCTGAGAGGCGTCCCGCAAGGACGGATTCCACGTCCTGCGGCACACCTTCGCCTCGATCATCCTCGAAGCGGGCGAGTCCGTCGTCACCCTGGCCCGCTGGCTCGGCCACTCCAGCCCGACCATCACGCTCGACCATTACGCCCACTTCATGCCGGAGGCGGGCGGCAAGGGGCGCGCGGCGGTCGATGCCCTGCTTGGCTCAGTTCCTGATTACGTCCCTGAGGGCGTCGTGGCGGCTTAACCAATGGTTGGCGCAGCACATGTTGTGCCAACCGTTTGCTCTGCCCGCTTCGTGGTGCTCCGACTGGGGCAGTCGGTGAGGACGTTGTGGTGAAGGCCCGGAATCCGTGAGTGCTGGACTTCGGCCCTCGGGGGCGGCCAGTCCGGCTGGTGCTGGTGGCGCGGGAGACGGGGATTCCACCAGGGCGGGAGAGTGGTCCGTCATACAGAGGGGACCGCCTACTCGTCTGCGTACAGACGCTGGTGGAGGTCTAGTGGGCCAGCGACACCCGGGTCCGGCGGGAAGTCATGGGCTGGATGCTCGATTGGGCGCCACCTTCTCAAGGCTCCGACCTCTTGCGCGGAACCTTGATGGTTCGCCCGGCCTCCCAAGCCCGAACTACCAGTGCGTTTTGGATCCATCCGAGAAAGAAGATAGCTGTGAACAACATCCCAAGGGCCCCATAGATGGCGGGCACCACGTGCATGACTCCCACTGTCACAGCCGCTATGGACACAGGCAGCACAACCAAGGACCCCCGTGCCCGACGACGACACGCCCGCGCATAGCGCTCGGCTCGTCGCTGCTTCGTTTCCCTCTCGGCTGCCTCATCATCAAGGATGCGCCGTTGCCGCTCTGTCCATCGGCGGCGGACCTCCGCCTCTTCTGGGCTCTGCGGCTCGATGTTCGAGTTGAACACTACGTCGCCGTGGACGGACCCTGCCTGGACAGAATGCCCCGCAACGTTGCCGCTCAAGTCGTTCCGCATGGACCGCTGTTCGCTCATGGATCGGAAGATACGCCAGCGGTGGCGCGCACCGCTTGGTCATGCGTGGATTAGCGGCCACGCATGACCAAGCCACCACCCCAGAGGAAGAGAAGTGCGGCCGCAATCCCCACAAGCACCGCTGCGGTAGTCCAATCATGGGTGCAATAGCCGAGGACTGCGAAGCCAGGGGCGGCTAGTACCAGCACCAGGAGCCCACAGCCCTTGATCGCCTTGTTGTCCTCCGCCTCTAGTCGCTGCCGGGCGCGCTCAGCCGCTTCCCGCTTCTTCCTCTTCGCGCCGACGATGTCTTCATCTTGCTTCGGAGCGTCGCAGGATGGATGGGGCACGGAGTTCGGTCCGTGAAAATGCACATCTCCGTAAATATTGCCGAACTGTCCGGATATGCCGAAGGCATTGCCGCTCATGTCGTTGGTGACGTTTTGTCGGGCACAGTCGTCTCGCGCTTCCTCCATGGTCAAGAAGTTACGCTAAATAGCCGCATTCGACGGGTAGTTGGAGCAAGGGGCGTGCCCCAACAGGGGCTCTCTCGACCAAGCGCGGATCAGGACTGGCGTGAAGGCGAACCGAAGTTGAGAGGGCCCACGCTGCCAGCCTGAATCACTGGGCCGAGCTGGAGGCCGCCACTGATCGTATTTTGGACGCTCGTAACTTGTCGGCCTTCCAGAACGTGCTCCAAGTCGCTCAGCACAGCTCGCAGTTGAGCTGCCGCCGTGGGCTCAGCCAGCAGGAGGCGTCTCAGTTGCGTGCGCCACAGTGCCTCAACGTCTGCGGCAGTCTGTTCGTCACCAGTTGCCACCGCCATCGTCAGCTCGCTGCGCGAGGTCTCTAGCTCCCCCTCGATCGCTGCTTCTTCGCCTCGACGATTACGCGCGAAAAACGCGACGATATGATCACGCGCCTGCGTCCAGGAGTCCGCCGCCATCTGCTGAACGAGCACGGTCGCTCCCGAAGCGGCGAGTGCCATCAACTCTGCATCCATCAAGCCCCCTTGGCTGTGACTGAGGCAGTCACGGTAACCCCGGACGTCCGCCGCCGCTGCGCGCATACGTCATGTAGATGGCTGTTGACGGATGTCTCAGAAGTGCGTCCGCTCCCTCTGCGTGCATTGTCAGTGACGGTGCAGTGGAGGGAAGCTGGGCAGGGTAGGTCGTGCACCAGGTGTAGAGCATGAGGGGCGGGGTGGGGTACCCGCTCCCCAGTGCCGCGCATTCTCCCCAGATTCTCCCCAGGAGTCCTAGAGGGGGCCTACGGGGTGTTCGCGTACGTGAAGTTAGCTACGCGTCCACCCCTGCTCCTACAGCCAGTCCCGTCGCTTGAAGATGAAGTACAGGCTCACACAAACCCCCGCCATCAGCAGAATCGCGAACGGGTACCCGAACGCCCACCCCAGCTCCGGCATCCGCTCGAAGTTCATCCCGTAGATCGTTCCCACCAGCGTGGGAGCAAACAAAATCGCCGCCCACGACGAGATCTTCTTGATCTCCTCGTTCTGTTCGAAACCCGCCTCCGCCAATGCCCGCATCTCCGCGTTCTGCTGTTGGGTGACCAGGGTTGCGTTCACCGTCAGGATTTCCGTCAGGGCCTGGCGGAAGCCGTCGACGCGTTCGCTGGTGTGGGTGACGTGGTCGGCGACATCGCGCAGGTAGCGCTGGAGCTCCTCGTCCGTGCCGTACTTCGCGAAGCCTGCCATCAGGGCGTGCAGCATGCTGACCAGGGGGCGGGTGGCTCGTTGGAACTCGACCATTTCGCGGGAGAGTTCGTAGATGCGGCGGGAGACCTCCGGGTCGCCTCCGAAGACCTCGGTCTCGATCTCGTCGATGTCGTTCTGGACGCCGGCGACGACCGGGGCGTAGCCGTCGACGACCGCATCGAGGATCGCGTAGAGCACCGCCTCGGGGCCCAGTCTGAGGAGGTCGGGGGAGTCCTCCATGCGGCGGCGGACCGCCGTGAGGTCGGGGGCCGCGCCGTGCCGGACCGTGATGACGAAATCGGGGCCCACGAAGATGTGCAGCTCACCGAAGTCGACCTCCTCGGGCGCGTCGAGGTAGCGCGCGGCGCGCAGGACGACGAAGAGCGTCTCGCCGTAGCGCTCCAGCTTCGGGCGCTGGTGGGCCTCCATGGCGTCCTCCACGGCCAGTTCGTGGAGGTCGAACTCGGCGGCCAGGGAGAGGAGTTCGCTCTCCGTCGGGCGTGCGAGGCCGATCCATGCCATGCCGTCCGGCTGGTCGCGCAGCTCGCGGAACGTGTCCGCCAGGGACCCGGGCGTCGCCACCCTGACGCCGTCGCGGTACAGCGCCGCCTCGACGACGCTGTCGGCGTTCGGCCGTGGGGGCGGGGTGGGTTCCGCGGGGAGCTGGGCGCCTGGGGAGGCTGGTGTGGGCTCCGCGTTCTTCGGAATCCTGGCTGGCTTGGGCGGCTTCGGGGACTTCTGGGGCTTGGGCGGTTTGGGCGGTTTGGCGGACGACGTCGCCGTGGCTCGCGTCATGCGGCGCCACGCGTTGTGCCTCGCGGTCGGTGTCGGACGGGCTCGGCGCTCCGCCATGCTGGCCGCCTCCTGTGTCCTGTGTCGAACGCTTGTCCATGTGGCCGCGGGCGGCCGATGCCACCTGTAGTGCGGCCGCGGTGCGGCCACGGAGCAGCCACGGAACGGTCACTACATCGGCACCGAGCAGGATATGCGTCCCGGGTCACGTGGGCGTGGCGAGACGGCGCGAGCGGGCGAAGCGGGCGAGGGGGGCGAGGGGGGAGAAGGGGACGCGCCGGCTCACCGGGGGGGGTATATCGGCACGCGTTGCGGTGCCTGCCGGGCACCTGCCCCGACCCGGTCGGGTTGGGTCGGGTCGGGCCGGGTCGGGTCCGGTTGGGGCGGCGAGAATCGCGGACCGTACCTGTCCGCTACCCCCGCTAGCGTGCCGTCCATGACCAAGACCACGCTCCGGGCACCGGCAAGCACCACCCCCGTACTGGGAGTACGCGCCCTCAACCGGGCCACCCTCGACCGGCAGCTCCTCCTGCGGCGGGCCCGGGGTCTGTCCGTCAAGGACGCCGTCACCCACCTCGTCGGTCTCCAGGCGCAGAACGTCAAGCCGCCGTACTACGCCCTCGCCGCGCGCCTCGCCGAGTTCGACCCCGGCGAGCTCTCCGCGCTCCTGGACTCCCGCGAGCTGGTCCGCATGGTCACACTGCGCTCCACCATTCACCTGCACACCGCCGACGATGCCCGCTCGCTGCGGCGGCTCGTGCAGGGCGCCCGCGAACGCGAGCTCTCGGCCTTCCGCAACGGGCTGACGGGAGTCGACCTGAGCGAACTCGCGGGGCTCGCCCGCGCGGCCGTCGAGGCGGAGCCCCGCACCATGAAGCAACTCCGCGAGACGCTGCTCGTCCGGTGGCCCGACGCCGATCCGCAGGCCCTCGCCGTAGCCGCCCGGTGCACCCTGCCCCTCGTGCAGGTCACCCCGCGCGGGCTCTGGCGGCGCGGTGGGCAGGTCGCCCTCACCACCCTTGAGCAGTGGCTCGGCGACGGACCGGACAGCCGGTCAGGAGCAACCCCCGGCGTCACGCTCGACGACACCGTCCTGCGCTACCTCGCCGCCTTCGGGCCCGCCTCCGTCAAGGACATGCAGACCTGGGCCCGGCTCACCCGGATGCGGGAGGTCTTCGAGCGGCTGCGACCCCGGCTGCGTACGTACCGCGACGAGAACGGCGTCGAGCTGTTCGACCTGCCCGACGCGCCCCGCCCCGACGCGGACACCCCGGCCCCGCCCCGTTTCCTGCCCGAGTACGACAACCTCCTCCTCGCGCACGCCGACCGCACCCGCGTCGTCCCCGCCGCGTACAAGGGGCGTACGTGGAAGGGCAACGTCCCGTTCTCCGTGTTCCTCCTCGACGGGTTCCTGGCCGGGGTGTGGCGGCTGGTCGAGGAAACGAAGCGAGGGAAGGGTGCGGAAGGCGGCGCCGCCGTGCTCACCATCGAGCCGTTCGGGAAGCCGAGCCGCGCCCAGCGGGACGAGCTGACGCGGGAGGCCGAGCGGACGCTGCGGCGGATCGCCGAGACCTCGTCCTCGTACGACATCCGCTTCGGGGCCGTCATCGACGCCTGACGTCGGCGGCTGCCGGGTCCGGGTGAGCCGACGCGAATCGGGAGGAGTACCGGGCGACAGCGTGGTACTCCTCCCGTACGTCCACGAAAGGAACGCCGGTGACCCACGCAACCGATGACACCTGCGGACGCCCCGGCCCCGGTGCCGAGCCGACCACCGCCGACCGCGCCTGGCTGGCGGTGGCCTGCCGGCTCGCGACCGAGTGCCCGCCCTCGCGCACGGAGCTCTCCGGTGGCGTGGTCGTCCTCGCCGACGACGGCACCGAGCTCGCCCGTGGCCGCGCGCGCGAGCACGGACCCGATGAGCACGCAGCCGAAGCCGCCCTCGCGCGGCTCGCCCCCGACGACCCGCGACTGCCCACCGCCACGCTCTACAGCTCGGCCGGACCGTGTGCCGAGCGTGCCTCGGGGGCGCCTCCGTGTGCGGAGCTGATCCGGAAGGCCGGAATCCGTCGGGTGGTCACCGGCTGGCGGGAGCCCTACGCGGACGGGACCGCTGCGGGGCAAGCCGACGCAAAGGGGGCCGCTGCGGAGGAAGGCACTGCGGGCCAGGCCGACGCCGACGGGGCCGAGCGGCTCGAAGCCGTCGGCGTCACCGTCATCGAACTGCCCGAGTACGCCGACGCCGCCAAGGCCCCGAACCGGCACCTGTTCTGAAGCGGCGGCCTTGCAACCGGCCTCGCAACCGGCCTCGAAACCGGGTGCACGTCCGGCCTCGCGGTCCGGCCCCGCGACCTCCCCGTACCGCCGCCCCGCCCCCCGCCCCGCGCCCCGCCCCCGCCCTCAACCCACCCGCTCCGACAAGAACGCCTCCCACGTGCGCGTGCCCGTGACGCCCGCCGTGGCGAGGTTCTCCCCGGCGCGGTACGCGCGGCCGACCTTTCCCGGCACGCGCACCGGTACGAGGGGGCGCCGCCTGCCGGTCGACTCGACATATCCGCGAACCAGGTCGCCCAGCCCGTACACCTCCGGGCCCGAAAGGTCGGGGACCAGGCCCGCCGGGGCGCTCAGTGCCAGCTCCACCAGGCGGGCCGCCACGTCGCGGGCGTCCACCGGCTGCCAGCGCATCCCGCCCGGTGCGGGGACGACGGGCAGCTTCCCCATCTTCTGCGCCACCGTCAGGGCCAAGTCGTGGAACTGGGCCGCCCGCAGCGTCGTCCAGGGGATGCCCGACTCGGCCACGGCCCGCTCCGCGCCCAGTTTCGCGCGGAAGTAGGCCAGCGGGATGCGGTCCGCGCCGATCACCGAGATGTACACGAGGTGCCGCACACCGGCCGTGCGCGCGGCCCGCACCAGGCTTCTCGTCGCCTCGTCGTCGCCCTTGGGGCCGCCCGCGAGGTGCAGCACCGTCTCCACTCCCGCCAGCGCGGCGGCCAGGCTGGTACCGGCGCCCGTACCCGCACCCTCACCGGAGTCCGCCCGGCCCTCGCCCTGGAGCAGGTCGCCGACGTGGTACTCGATGCCGGGCTCGGCCGCACGGCTGTGCCGGGTCAGGATGCGGACCTCGTGGCCCGCCTCCCGCAGGAGCGGTACGACGTGGCCGCCGAGCGTGCCGGTGCCGCCGGTGACCAGGATGGGGGCTGATGTCTTCAACGTTCTCTCCCGACGTTCGACCACAGGTCCGCCCGGCTTCGCTTCTCGCGCCGCCGAGCGGGTTTTCGTCGGCCGAAGGCGCTCCCCCTGCGGGCGGCTCCCCCTGCGGGCGGTGCGCGCTGTCGGCCCACTGCGATGACGCGCGGCCCCGCCGAAGTGTGACAGGGGCGGGCGGCCGGGGTTCGGCGGGCGAGTCGTCGAAACGATTTCTCGCTCACCTGTCACATCTCCGCGGCGGGCTCCGTCAGGGAAGTGACGTCGACGCCGGAGCGGCGACGGCGTCGGAATGACGACAGAGGCAAGACTTCGAGGAGTTGTTGACCATGAACGCACGTTCTCTCACCGCAGAGGTTCCGATGGTTCCGCGGATGTCCGAGGACCCCGCCCAGCTCGTTCCCGAGCTGGCCGATGTGTCGGCGGCGTTGTTCCGGGTCACCGGCAACGGTTCGGTGCCGCGTTCCACGATCAGTCTGGTGCAGCTGCGTGCGGGCCAGATCGTCGGCAGCACCTATCTGACCGTTCTGCACACCGGGTTCCTGCGCAAGGGCGGGGAGTCGGAGGAGCGGATCACGTCGGTGGTGTCGTGGCAGGACTCGCCCTACTTCACCGGTGCCGAGCGGGCCGCGCTGGCCCTCGTGGACGCGGTTCTCCAGCCGTCCGCGGACGGTGAGCGGGTCTCCGACGCGCTGTACGCCGAGGTCGCGGAGCACTATGACGAAAAGGCGCTGGCCACCCTGATGTTCGCGATCGGCCAGGTCAACTTCTTCATCGCCGTGGCACTCGTCGCCAAGCCGGTGCCGGGCCGCTCCTTCAGCGACCCCTGGAAGTGACACCGGCTCTCGGGACGGTTCGCTGCAGGACAGGCTCGCCATGATCGGGGCGGGCGTCGTGCGGCAGTGGACGGTCGTGTACGCCCGACACCGGCGCTGATCACAGGGAGTTCAGCCATGCCCATCGTCACCGTCCGATTCACGAGACGCCCACGGACAGCTGGGGCGTGGCGGGCAAACTGACCGCCGACAAGTAGACAGGTCCACGCGGCTCCCACGGGGGTGGGGCCATGCGGGCCGCGCACACCCGTCACACCGTCACATCCAGCACACCCGACGCGCCGGGCGGGGCTACAGCGCCCGAGACCCACCCCTGCACTGCTCACGGCAACCGCCTACCGCGACCGCCTACGGCAGCAGCCCCGCCCGCCGCGCCGCCACCACCGCCTCCAGGCGCGTGTGCGCGCCCAGTTTCCGCATCGCCGAGCGCAGATAGCCCTTCACCGTCTCCGGGCGCAGCCCGAGCCGTTCGGCCGCCGCCGCGTTCGTCACGCCCGCGGCCACGCAGGACAGGACGTCCACCTCGCGCGGCGCGAGCGACACGGGGCGGCCCCGGCCGCGGTCAGGGACCGTCGCCGCCGATTCCAGCCGGCCGCACACCGAGAGGAGCTCGGCCCGCAGCACCGGGTCGACGATGCGCGGGGCCAGGGCACGCAGCGCGCCGTGCGCCTCGCGGACCTGCTCCCACGCCCCCGGCCCCGCCACCGGCTCCCTGGCCGCCGCGAGGAGCGAGCGCACTTCGTCGCGTACGACGAGAGCCTGCTCCACGTCCCTGGCCGCCGACACCGCGGCCGACAGCGTCCGGTCGCCGAGCGGCTGGGCCGCGCGCAGCGCACCGTAGAGCACTCCGCGCACCTGGCGCCGCACCACCACGGGCACCGCGAGCACCGACCTGAGCCCCTCGGCGGCGACCGCCGCGTCGTACTCGTGGCTGATGTGCCGCGACACGTGGTAGTCGGTGACCGCGCAGGGCCGTGACAGGGCGACCGCCTTGCCGCCGAGGCCGTTGCCCGAGGAGATGGCGAGGCCGTTCAGGGCGCGCGTCACCGTGCCGCTCAGCTCGCCGATCCGCACCTGGCGCGCCCCTTCGAGGAGGCCGCCGAACGCCACCGGCAGCCCCGTGCCGCGCCGCAGCCGCAGCAGAGCGGCCCGCATCTCCACCGCCTCGCCGCCGTCAGCCGCCACGCGTTCGCCCCTTCACCTCGCGACACCCCCGTCCGGGGGTAGTGAGACCCGCATCACGAATTACACGATGTTACGTAGCGTCCGGCAATGAGTACGGCGGCAGGAATGGCCGGAGCGGCCGGCGCGGGACCGCGTAATCGAGTAGGGGTGCACATGACGATGACCGGGGCGAGCGCCACGGAGCAGTTCCGTACCGCACGGGACTTCCTCCTGCGGCATAGAGAGGACTACGCGACCGCGTACGAAGGCTTCGCCTGGCCGCGGCCCGAGCGGTTCAACTGGGCGCTCGACTGGTTCGACGTCATCGCCGACGGCAACGGACGGACCGCGCTGCACATCGTGGAGGAGGACGGCCGGGAGGGCCGGTTCTCCTTCGCCCGGCTCTCCGCCCGCTCGAACCGGGTCGCCAACTGGCTGCGCGGGCACGGCGTCCGCGCCGGTGACCGCGTCGTCGTCATGCTCGGCAACCAGGTCGAGCTGTGGGAGATCGCGCTCGCCGCGATGAAGCTGCGCGCCGTCGTCATCCCGGCGACGCCGCTGCTCGGCCCCGCCGACCTGCGGGACCGCATCGAGCGGGGCCGCGCCCGGCATGTGGTCGTGCGCCCCGAGGACACCGCGAAGTTCGACGACGTACCCGGCGACTACACGCGGATCGTCGTGGGCGGGGAGCAGGGGGAGGGCCTGGCCCCCTCCGGCGCGGGCTGGCTCTCGTACGCCGGTGCCGACGACGCCCCCGACGTCTTCGAGCCCGACCGGATCACCCTCGCCGACGACCCGCTGATGCTCTACTTCACCTCGGGCACCACCGCACGCCCGAAGCTCGTCGAGCACACCCACGTCTCCTACCCCGTCGGCCACTTGGCGACGATGTACTGGATCGGCCTCAAGCCCGGCGACGTCCATCTGAACATCTCCTCGCCGGGATGGGCCAAGCACGCCTGGTCCAACCTCTTCGCGCCGTGGAACGCCGAGGCCACCGTCTTCATCCACAACTACGCCCGCTTCGACGCCGGGCGGCTGATGGCGGAGATGGACCGGGCGGGTGTCACCTCCTTCTGCGCGCCGCCCACCGTGTGGCGCATGCTCATCCAGGCCGACCTGACCCAGCTGCGCACCCCGCCGCGCGAGGTCGTCGCCGCGGGGGAGCCGCTCAACCCCGAGGTCATCGAGCAGGTGCGGCGCGACTGGGGCGTCACCATCCGCGACGGCTTCGGGCAGACCGAGACGGCCGTGCAGGTCGCCAACTCGCCGGGCCAGCAGTTGAAGCCGGGCTCCATGGGCCGTCCGACCCCCGGCTTCACCGTCGTACTCCTGGACCCGGTGACCGGTGAGCCGGGCGCGGCCGAGGGGGAGATCGCCCTCGACCTGGGAACCGATCCCGTCGGCCTGATGGCCGGCTACCACGGCGATCCCGAGCGCACCGCGGAGGCGATGGCGGGCGGCTACTACCGCACCGGCGACATCGGCTCGCGCGACGCCGACGGCTACATCACCTACGTCGGACGGTCCGACGACGTCTTCAAGGCGTCCGACTACAAGATCTCGCCGTTCGAGCTGGAGAGCGCGCTTTTGGAGCACGAGGCGGTGGCCGAGGCGGCCGTCGTGCCCGCGCCCGACCCGGTGCGGCTCGCCGTCCCCAAGGCGTACGTCGTGCTCGCCGAGGGCTTCGAACCGGGCCCGGACACCGCGAAGTCGCTCTTCGAGCACTCCCGCGCGGTGCTCGCCCCGTACAAGCGGCTGCGCCGTCTGGAGTTCGGCGCGCTGCCCAAGACCGTGTCCGGCAAGATCCGCCGCGTGGAGCTGCGCGAGGCGACCGCGGCGGGCTCCGACGCGGAGTACCGCGAGGAGGACTTCCGGTGACAGAGCTCTCGTACGCGCACGGGACCAGCGGGACCCCGCTCCTCGGCGACACCATCGGGCAGAACCTGGACCGGGCCGTCGAGGCCTGGCCGGAGCGGGACGCGCTCGTCGACGTCGCCGCGGGCACGCGCTGGACGTACGCCGAATTCGGCGCCGCGGTGGCGCAGTTGGCGCGCGGGTTCCTCGGGGCGGGCGTGGCCAAGGGGGACCGCGTCGGGATCTGGGCGGTGAACTGCGCGGAGTGGGTGCTCGTGCAGTACGCCACCGCGCGCATCGGCGCCATCATGGTGAACATCAACCCGGCCTACAGAACCCACGAGTTGGAGTTCGTCCTCAACCAGGCGGGCGTCTGCGTCCTCATCGCCTCGCAGGCCCACAAGAGCAGTGACTACCGCGCGCTGGTCGACGAGGTTCGACCCCGCTGTACCGGGCTGCGCGCCGTCCACTACATCGGGGACGGCTCGTGGGACGCGCTCCTGGCCGCCGCCGATGCGGTCGACCCCGGCGAACTCGCTGCCCAGGAGGCGCTGTTGAGCTGCGACGACCCGGTGAACATCCAGTACACCTCGGGCACCACGGGCTTCCCCAAGGGCGCCACCCTCTCCCACCACAACATCCTCAACAACGGCTACTGGGTGGGCCGTACGGTCGGCTACACCGAGCAGGACCGGATCTGTCTGCCCGTGCCCTTCTACCACTGCTTCGGCATGGTGATGGGCAACCTCGGCGCCACCACGCACGGCGCGTGCATCGTCATTCCCGCGCCGTCCTTCGACCCCGTCGCCACGTTGCACGCCGTCGAACGGGAGCGCTGCACCTCGCTGTACGGCGTACCGACGATGTTCATCGCGGAGCTGAACCTCGCCGACTTCGCGACGTACGACCTGAGTTCGCTGCGCACCGGCATCATGGCGGGCTCGCCCTGCCCCGTCGAGGTGATGAAGCGAGTGGTCGCCGAGATGCACATGGAGGAGGTGTCCATCTGCTACGGCATGACCGAGACCTCGCCCGTCTCCACCCAGACGCGCCGCACCGACGACCTGGAGCGCCGCACGGGCACGGTCGGCCGCGTCCTGCCGCACATCGAGGTGAAGATCGTCGACCCGGCGACCGGGGTGACGCTGCCGCGCGGTGCGCCCGGCGAGCTGTGCACCCGCGGCTACAGCGTGATGGTCGGCTACTGGGACGAGCCCGAACGGACCCGCGAGGTCATCGACGCCGGGCGCTGGATGCACACCGGGGACCTCGCGGTGATGCGGGAGGACGGCTACGTCCAGATCGTCGGCCGCATCAAGGACATGATCATCAGGGGCGGCGAGAACATCTACCCCCGGGAGATCGAGGAGTTCCTGTACGGCCACCCGAAGATCGCCGACGTCCAGGTGGTGGGTGTCCCGCACGAGCGGTACGGAGAGGTGCCGCTCGCCTGCGTGATCCTGCGGGACCCCGGCGAGGGGCTGACGCTCGAAGAGCTCCAGGCCTACTGCGAGGGGCAGTTGGCCCATTACAAGGTCCCGGCCGGGCTGCGGCTCCTGGATTCCTTCCCGATGACGGTCTCCGGCAAGGTGCGCAAGATCGAGCTCAGGGAGCGGTACGGGGAGTGAGGTCCTGTCTTTGAACCCCAGTCGTCCCCGTGAGGTCGCGGCGCATGCAGAGGCGGGGCCACCGGTCGAGGCCGAGCTCCGCCTCGTGCGCGCGGACCGTGCGCAGGGCAGGGGAGAGATCGGCGTCCGCGAGCGGGGTGAAGCCGATGCGGGCGTAGTACGGGGCGTTCCACGGGACGTCGGCGAAAGTGGTCAGCGTCAGCGCGGTCGCGCCCCGCGCGCGGGCCTGCACGGCGGCGTGCTCGATGAGGGCGCGGCCGACGCCGCGGCGGGCGGCGCGGGGGTACACGGAGACCTGCTCGATGTGGAAGGCGGTGGGGCCGGTACGGGTACGGGTGGTACCGGGGTCGGTACCACCCGTACCGGTACCGGCGTCGGTGCCTGCCGCCGCGGTGGTGTCTTCGAGCGGCTCACCGATCAGGTACGCGACCGGGGCGTCGTCCGCGATTCCCGCGTCAGCCGCGTCCCCCGCCTCTTCCACGTCGACGGCGACCCACGCTCCGCCCGCGCGGCGGAAGCGGTCCAACTCCTCGACGGTGGGCGGCTCGTCGTCCGCGATCGCCGCCATGCCGAGGGCGCGGAAGGGTTCACCCGCGGCCCGCTCGATGTCCTGGAGCGCGGGCAGGTCGGCTGCGGTGACGGGGCGGATGCGCATGGGGCGAGTATGCCGTGGCCAAAACCGGTTGTGTGGCCGGGGGCCGACCGGCGATCGTGGGCCGGTCCGTCAGCCGATCCCGTGAGGTGAGTGTGCAGTTGCCGAAGACCGGCGAGCCCGAGAGATCGGGTACGGGGACAGAGGCGGGGGCGACGGGGGCGAAGGTCCGCCCGCCCGGTCTCAGCCGCGGCATGGTGCTGCTCCTCGCCGTCACCTGTGGCGTCGCCGTCGGCAACGTCTACTTCCCGCAGGCCGTCAGCCCCTTGGTCGCCGACGGTCTGCACGTCTCGGCCGACACGGCGGCGCTCGTCGTGACGGCCACCCAGTTCGGCTACGCGGGTGGCATCTTCCTGCTCGTGCCGCTCGGTGACCGCATCCCGTACCGGACGCTCATCGTCACGCTTCTCGCGCTCACCGGGCTCGGCCTGCTCGGCGCCGGTGCCGCGCCGGGGCTCCCGCCGCTGCTCGTCGCGAGCGTCCTCGTCGGTGTCACCACCGTCGTCGCCCAGGTCATCGCGCCCACCGCGGCAGGCCTCGTCCCCGAGGAACGCCGCGGCGCCGTCGCGGGCACCCTGCTGAGCGGTTCGATCGGCGGCATGCTGCTCTCGCGCGTCTTCGGCGGCGCGGTGGGGGAGTGGCTGGGCTGGCGGGCCCCGTACCTGATGACGTCGGCCGTCACCCTGATCATCGCGTGTGTCCTCGTCCGCGCGCTGCCGAGGTCGACCGCGCCGTCCCGGCAGAGCTACCCCGCACTCCTCGCCGAGTCCCTCCGCCTGCTGCGCACCGAACCGGACCTGCGTCGCTCCGGCTTCTACCAGGCGATGATCTTCGGCGGGTTCTCCGCGCTGTGGACCGGTGTCGCGCTGCTCCTTACCGGTCCCGAGTACGGGATGGGCGCGTCGGCGGTCGGCATGCTGGCCCTGGTCAACGCGGCGACCATGATCTGTACGCCGGTGGCGGGGCGGCAGGTGGACCGGCGGGGATCCGACGCGGTCAATCTGGTCTGCATGGTCGCCGTCCTGGTGGCGTCCGCCGTCCTCTTCGCCGGCGGGCTCGGCGGAGCGGTGGGGCTCGCGGCGCTCGCGGTGGGATCGCTGCTGCTCGACGTGGCGATGCAGTCCGGCACGGTCGCCAACCAGGTACGGATCTTCGGCCTCAGCGACGAGGCGCGCGCCCGGCTCAACACGGCCTACATGACCTGCGCCTACCTGGGCGGAAGCGTCGGCTCCTGGCTCTCGGTACGGGCGTACGGCGCCTTCGGCTGGCCGGGGGTGTGCGGGCTCGTCGCACTGATGACCGCGCTGGCGCTCGCCCGGCACCTGGCGCATCTGCGGGGCGCGGGCCGGGCTCCCCGCACGCCCCGGACCCCGCTCACGCCCCGGAGGCGAACAGCTCGTCCGCGGGGGCGTTGACCGGCTGGGGCGTGCCGGTCGCGTCCAGGGTGAACAGGGGTACGCCGAGGGCGTCCGCGCGGATGCGGGCCCCGGCCGTGTACCCGGACAGGGAGAAGCAGACGCAGGTGACGGGGGTGTCGTCGGCCTCGGTCATGGCGGTCAGCCACAGGCACTCGATGTCCCGCAGGGTGGTGGGCCGCGAGGCGGGGTCGACCTGCGCCAGCAGTCCGCGCGCGGCGATCCGGGCCCCCGAGGGCGGGCGCCGGGCGGCGCTGCGCGTGTTCAGGTAGCCGAGCCACCGCAGGTACAGGGCGGCCACGGTCACGGCGTCGCGGCCGTCGCGGATCGCCATGGGGCGGAAGGCGGGCCGCGGGCGCGGGGCGGTGCGGGGGAGCGGGATGTGCGAGGGGAGGGCGGGGCCCTCCTCGACGGGTCCCGCTCCGTCTGACCCACCCGCTCCGTCTGACCCGCCCGTTCCGTCTGACCCACCCGCTCCGTCGAGCCCGCCCCTTCCGTCGAGCCCGCCCCTTCCGTCCACCCCCTCCCCGCCGAGTACCACGGCCACCCGCAGCACCGCTCCGCAGGCGCAGTCCAGCTCCGGCCGGGGCCACTCGCTCCGGCGGCCGCAGGCCCCGCACCGCACCGCCACCCACTCCTCCGCCCACGTGCGGTCGGTGACCGGCTCCGCCGTCGCGCCGCGCGCCACGGGAGGCGTCACGAGGGCGCCGCACACGCAGGGGTAGGCCGGGGGCGCGTACAGCTGCTCGCGCCGGCAGCCGGGGCACCGTATCGGCACGCCACTGTCCGTCACCGTCATCACCACCGCCTGCCGTAGCCGACCCGCCGTGTCCCGCCGCCCTCATCCTCCACCCAAGCGGTGGCGGCCCGCCGCAAGTTGCGGCAACGGGTGAAGCGACGGGCGCCGTAGGCGCGTAGCGACGGGCGAATCACCGGATCTCTCTTGACGCTCTCGGGCGCACCCGCTTACATTGCTTCCATATAGCAGAACTAAATTTCCACAATGCGGAAACAGGAGCTCACCGCAGGGCGCGACGGGAGCCGGATCCGCCAGCCGAATCCGGCAGCCGAAGAGCTGTCGAAGCTGTCGAAGCAGGAGAACCCCATGGCTCGTATGACCGCTGCACGCGCGGCAGTTGAGATCCTCAAGCGCGAAGGCGTCGTCAACGCGTTCGGTGTGCCGGGCGCCGCGATCAATCCCTTCTACAAGGCGCTCAAGGAGGGCGGTGGCATCGACCACACCCTCGCCCGTCACGTCGAGGGCGCCTCGCACATGGCCGAGGGCTACACCCGGGCCAACCCGGGCAACATCGGTGTCTGCATCGGTACGTCGGGCCCGGCGGGCACCGACATGATCACCGGCCTGTACTCCGCGACCGGTGACTCGATCCCGATCCTCTGCATCACCGGCCAGGCGCCGACGCACCTCCTGCACAAGGAGGACTTCCAGGCCGTCGACATCGCGACGATCGCCAAGCCGGTCACGAAGATGGCCGTCACGGTCCTGGAGGCCGCGCAGGTCCCCGGCGTCTTCCAGCAGGCGTTCCACCTGATGCGCTCGGGCCGTCCGGGCCCGGTCCTCATCGACCTGCCGATCGACGTCCAGCAGACCGAGATCGAGTTCGACCCGGAGACGTACGAGCCGCTGCCGGTCTACAAGCCGACCGCGACCCGCGCCCAGATCGAGAAGGCGATCCGCTTCCTGGTCGAGTCCGAGCGCCCGCTGATCGTCGCGGGCGGCGGCATCATCAACGCCGACGCGTCCGACCTCCTGGTCGAGTTCGCCGAGCTCACCAACACCCCTGTCGTGCCGACCCTGATGGGCTGGGGCACCATCCCCGACGACCACGACCTGAACGCGGGCATGGTCGGCCAGCAGACCGGCCACCGCTACGGCAACGCGACGTTCCTGGAGTCGGACTTCGTCCTCGGCATCGGCAACCGCTGGGCCAACCGCCACACCGGGTACGCGCTGGACGTGTACACCGAGGGCCGCACGTTCGTGCACGTCGACATCGAGCCGACCCAGATCGGCAAGATCTTCGCCCCGGACTACGGGATCGCCTCCGACGCCAAGGCCGCCCTCGAACTCTTCGTCGAGGTCGCCAAGGAGCTGAAGGCGGCCGGCAAGCTGCCCGACCGCTCCGCGTGGGTCGCCTCGCACCTGGAGCGCAAGGAGACCCTCCAGCGCCGCACGCACTTCGACAACATCCCCATGAAGCCGCAGCGCGTCTACGAGGAGATGAACAAGGCCTTCGGCAAGGACACGCGCTACGTCACGACGATCGGCCTCTCGCAGATCGCGGGCGCGCAGATGCTGCACGTCTACAAGCCCCGCCACTGGATCAACTGCGGCCAGGCGGGCCCGCTCGGCTGGACCATCCCGGCCGCGCTCGGCGTCGCGAAGGCCGACCCGGACACGCAGGTCGTCGCCCTCTCCGGGGACTACGACTTCCAGTTCATGATCGAGGAGCTGGCGGTCGGCGCGCAGCACCGCATCCCGTACGTCCACGTCCTGGTGAACAACGCCTACTTGGGCCTGATCCGCCAGGCGCAGATCGGCCTGGACATCAACTTCCAGGTCAACCTGGAGTTCGAGAACCAGAACAGCCCCGAGCTCGGCGTCTACGGCGTCGACCACGTCAAGGTCGCCGAGGGCCTGGGCTGCAAGGCGATCCGCGTCACCGACCCGAACGAGCTGGCGGCCGCCTTCGAGCAGGCCAAGAAGCTCGCCCAGGAGCACCAGGTGCCGGTCGTCGTCGAGGCGATCCTGGAGCGCATCACGAACATCGCGATGAGCCCCACGGCCGACATCAGCGCGGTCAAGGAGTTCGAGGAACTCGCCACGGAGCCGGGCCACGCGCCCACGGCGATCCGCCCGCTGAAGGTCTGACACCGGCCTGCCCACCGACTGGGGCGGCCCACCCGTGGGGGGTGGGCCGCCCCTTCGGCGTGCGCTCAGGCGGTCATCAGGCCGCGACCTTTCCGGAGGAGGTGTACGTGTCGTCGAAGACGAGTTGGTACTTGGCGCCGTCCCGGACGTCCGTGGCGATGACCGTCCACCGGCCCGCGCGTGCCAGCGTCGTCCTGTTCTGGCAGACGCCGCCGGACCAGCAGATCTTGACCCGGCGGTTCACGTTGCTCTTGACGTTGATGTCGCCACAGTTCGTGGTGGCCCGGGCATAGCTGGACGGGCCGGGCCAGTAGGAGACGATCCCGTACGGGTTCGTCGTGTAGGAGCGGGCGCTGCCGTAGCAGGACTGCGCCGTGTAGTCCCCCTTGGCGGCGGTCGTGTCCGACGGGGCGGCGGTCGCGGCGGCGGTCGCACCGCCGAGAAGACCGGCCGCGAGAGCCAGTGGGACGAGGCGTGAATGGGTGCGCATGCTGGTTTCCCCCTGATGGCTGAGCGGCCGCGGTGGTCGGCCGTGGCGGCGTGGTTCGAGCCGTGCGTGCGGCTCGCACCAGAACGTAGAGGGCGGGTGCGGTCGCGCGCGTCAAACCGAGGGTGGAGTCGGGGTAAACCCGTGCGGTAGGGGGAGTGGGTGCGCGCGTACGCCAAAGAGCGGCGAGTACGGGGACCGTCCCGTGCTCGCCGCTCCGGCTCTGCTGCCCTGGGGGCCGCGAAAGGGCCTGTAGGGCTGTGGAGTTGTGGGGGCTGTGGAGTTGTGACCGCCCGACCGCGCGCGACTGGCGGAACATGCATACGCGCTGCCGGGCGGAGTCTGTGGGCCCCGAAGGGGGCGTCGGCCGGGACCGCGGCGGCTGCGATTGGACCGGGGGTTTCCTCCCCTCAGGTCGAGAAGGAAGCCGTCGGACCTTGACCACCGCACTGGCTCGCAGAGCCGCCGCGGACCGTGCCTGCCCGGCCGCGTCACGTACCACCCCTCATCCGGGTCCGTGACATCGGCTCGGGCTCAGCGCCGGTGAGTCGACCTCCCGTCAACTCACCGGCGCAGCCTGGGAGTTACTCGCTCAGTCCTCGCGCAGGGCGCGGACGGCCTCCTCGACGCGCTTGCCGTAGTCGGCGTCGGCGGCGTGGAAGTGGGCGAGGTTCTTCTCGATGACGTCGTCGCGGGAGACCTGGGACAGGCCGCCGGCGATGTTCGCCACCAGGCGCGACTTCTCGTCCTCGGACATCAGGCGGTACAGCTCGCCCGCCTGGTAGAAGTCGTCGTCCTTGGTGTGGGTCGCGGCCGCGTGCGTGCCGGTGTAGCCGGCGACCGCGAGCGGCGCGGACAGCGGCCGGCCGGTCTCGGCGGGGCCGTCGTACGAGTTGGGCTCGTAGTTCTTGCGGTCGCGGCCGTAGGCGTTGGACGCCATCAGGCCGTCGCGGCCGTAGTTGTCGGCCTTGGTCGCCTTGGGGGCGTTGACCGCGAGCTGGGTGTGGTTGACGCCCAGGCGGTAGCGGTGCGCGTCCGCGTAGGCGAACAGGCGGCCCTGGAGCATCTTGTCGGGGGAGGGGCCGATGCCGGGAACGAAGTTGTTCGGGGAGAAGGCGGCCTGCTCGACCTCGGCGAAGACGTTGTCGGGGTTGCGGTCGAGGACCAGTCGGCCCACGCGCTGCAGCGGGTAGTCCGCGTGCGGCCACACCTTGGTGAGGTCGAACGGGTTGAAGCGGTAGTCCGCCGCGTCGGCCGCCGGCATGACCTGCACGTGCAGCGTCCAGGACGGGTTCACGCCGCGCTCGATGGCCTGGAGCAGGTCCGTCTGGTGCGAGTTGGGGTCCTTGCCCGCGATCTCGGCGCCCTGCTCGGCGGAGAGGCAGCGGATGCCCTGGTTCGTCTTGAAGTGGTACTTGACGAAGAAGGCCTCGCCCTTGGCGTTCGTCCACTGGTAGGTGTGCGAGCCGTAGCCGTTCATGTGGCGGTACGAGGCGGGGATGCCGCGGTCGCCCATCAGCCAGGTGACCTGGTGCGTGGCCTCGGGGGCGTGCGCCCAGAAGTCCCATACGTTGTCCGGCTCCTGCTTGCCCGTGAAGGGGTCGCGCTTCTGGGAGTGGATGAAGTCGGGGAACTTCAGCGGGTCCTTGATGAAGAACACCGGGGTGTTGTTGCCGACGAGGTCGTAGTTGCCCTCTTCGGTGTAGAACTTCACCGCGAAGCCGCGCGGGTCACGGACGGCGTCCGCGCCGCCGAGGTTGTCGGCCACGGTCGAGAAGCGCAGGAAGACCTCGGTGCGCTTGCCGATCTCGCCGAGGAAGTCGGCGTGCGTGAAGCCGGTGACGTCGTCGGTCACCTCGAAGTAGCCGTACGCGCCGGAGCCACGGGCGTGCACGACGCGCTCCGGGATGCGCTCACGGTTGAAGCGGGCCAGCTTCTCCAGGAGGTGCTGGTCCTGGAGGAGGATCGGGCCACCGACGCCGGCGGTGGCGGAGTTCTGATTGTCGGCGACGGGGGCGCCGGACTCGGTCGTGAGCACACGCTTCGACATGGTGGCGGGGTTGACCTTCCGTACGGAACTGCTTCGACTGACGACGGTGTTCGGGAGCGTATGGAGCCCTGAGCAGCTACGTCAACAGTTTGTTGAAGTTTTTGAGTGGGTCTTGTTCACGGCATGGGGCGTGAGGATGAGGCGTGAGGCATGGCAGAGGGTTCCGGGCCGCGGCGACGCCTGGGCGCGACAGGACAGGTGTCAGCGCCACCGCGGCCCGGAAGTTCGTGGGAGAGCTCCGGGTGGTTAGAGCTCGGCGCCCGAGAGGCGCTCGACGGAGCGCAGCAGGGCGGAGTGGTCCAGGCCGCCGTCACCCTGCGCACGCAGCGAGGCGACGAGCTGGGCGACGACCGCGCCGACCGGCAGGGCGGCGCCGACGTTGCGGGCGGCGTCGGTGACGATGCCCATGTCCTTGTGGTGCAGGTCGATCCGGAAACCGGGCTTGAAGTCGCGGTTCAGGAAGTTGTCCTTCTTGCGGGTCAGCACGGTCGAGCCGGCGAGACCGCCGTTGAGGACGTCGAGCGCGGCCTTCAGGTCCACGCCGGACTTCTCCAGGAAGACCACGGCCTCGGCGCACGCCTGGATGTTGACGGCGACGATGAGCTGGTTGGCGGCCTTCACGGTCTGGCCCGAGCCGTGCGGACCGCACAGCACGATGGTCTTGCCCAGGGCGTCGAGGAGCGGCTTGGCCTCGTCGAAGTCGGCCTGCTCGCCGCCGACCATGATGGAGAGCACGGCCTCGATGGCACCGGCCTCGCCGCCGGACACCGGGGCGTCCAGGACGCGCAGGCCCTTCTCCTTGGCGGCCTTGGCCAGGTCCACGGAGGTCTGCGGGGTGATCGACGACATGTCGACGATCAGCGCGCCCGACCTCGCGTTCTCCAGGATGCCGTCAGGACCGTACGCGATGGCCTCGACCTGCGGGGACGCGGGCACCATGGTGACGATCACGTCGGCGTCCCTGACGGCTTCCGCGATCGACTTCGCGGCAGTGCCGCCGGCGGCCGAGAGCCGGTCCAGCTTGTCCTGCTCCAGGGTGTAGCCGGTGACGGAGTAACCCGCCTTGATCAGGTTCTCGGACATGGGGGAGCCCATGATGCCGAGGCCGATCCACGCGATCTTGGGAAGGTTGCTCATGAGGGTGCCTCTCTAACTGCTGTCGTACGTCGGGGTGTTGGCGCTCAGCGCGCGGCGCGGGCCTCGGCGGGCAGCCAGTCGAAGGCCTCGGCGCTCGGGCGGTCTCCGGCCTTGTACTCCAGGCCGACCCACCCGTCGTAACCCGCCTTCTTGAGCTGGTCGAGAAGGCCCTCGAGGGGGAGCGAGCCGGTGCCGGGGGCGCCGCGGCCGGGGTTGTCCGCGATCTGCACATGGCCGGTCCTGGCCGCGTACTGCTCGATGACCGCGGGGAGGTCCTCGCCGTTCATGGACAGGTGGTACAGGTCCATCAGGAACTTGGCGTTGCCGAGGCCGGTGGCCGCGTTCACCTTGTCCACGATCTCGATCGCCTTGGGGGCGCTCACGATCGGGCACTTGGGCGACTCGGGGGCGTTCAGCGCCTCGATCAGCAGGATCGCGCCGACGCGGTCGGCCTCGCGGGCCGCGAGCACCAGGTTCTCCAGGGCGAGTTCGTCCTGGACGGCCGGGTCCACGCCGTCGACGCGGTTGCCGTACAGCGCGTTCAGCGCCGTGCAGCCGAGGGACTTCGCGAAGTCCGCCGCCACCGCGAGGTTGGCGCGGAACTTCTCGCTCTCCTCGCCGGGGATCGACAGGGCGCCGCGGTCCGGGCCCGGCAGCTGCCCGGCGTAGAAGTTCAGGCCCACGAGCCGCACGCCCGCGTCCTCGATCGCCTTCTTCAGGGCGTCGAGCTCGGACTGCTCGGGGGTGGGGGCGTCGACCCAGGGCCACCACAGCTCGACCGCGCCGAAGCCCGCCTTCGCGGCGGCCGCGGGGCGCTCCAGGAGCGGGAGCTCGGTGAAGAGGATCGACAGGTTCACATTGAAGCGCTGGTCGGAGTATCCCATGGGGCTTCCGCGCTCCTTCCGTATTGCGGAAGTTCATTTCTGCTTGATGGAAGACTGCCTCCGATCTGCGGAAGCTGTCAAGAGGGGACTGCCGAAAATTCGAGCGGCGGCGTTAGGTTGTTGAGCGTGCGATTGAGAGTGGAGTTCACAACCGAACCCTTCGATCTCGACGAGGCACCCGCGCATGCGCTGGTGGCCCGCGAGGTCATACAGGGGGCCCCGCTGGACGCCGTGGACGTAGGTCCCTTCGGCAATACGGCGGAGGGGGACGTCGACGCGGTGCTGACCGCCGTCGACGCCATGCTGCGCCGGTCCCTGGGCGCCGGCGCCACTCGCGTCTCGCTCCAGGTCAACGTGATCGGCGAGCCGGGCGGTCCGGCGGACCCGGGGGAGGCGGATAAGTGACCGGTTTCGGGGACGACCCCTTCGTCGCCGCGGTGAAGCCGCTGGTGGACGCCATGGGCGGCGAGATGGTGCCGCCCGACGAGGCGGGGACCGACGATGTGGTCCTCAGCTGGGAGGGCGAGGACGTGGTGGCCGTGCGGCTGCCGCAGCTCGCCGACTCCCTCGACCACATCCTGCTCGCCCTTGAGCGCAAGCAGGGCCGTCCCCTCTCGGAGCTTGACCGCAAGTCCAAGCAGGAGGTCGTGCGGATCCTGGAGGCGCGCGGCGCGTTCTCCGTCCGGCACGGCGTGGAGACTGTGGCGGGCGCCCTGGGGGTCAGCCGCTTCACCGTGTACAACTACCTCAACAGGGAGAACGCCGCCAGGAGCGAGTAGTCCGGGAGTGGCCCCGGCCCTCACGTCCGTCACTCTGTGCCGCCGAGCCGTCACCCGTATCGCGGGTGGCGGTTTCTTTGTTCAAGTTATTTCAACAAAGTGTTGACGCTGCGTTGTTGAAGGTCTTAGCTGTTCCGCAGCCCGTCCAGCACAAGGCCACGGAGGCTCCCCGTGACTTCGAGTACACAGCGCTTTGCGGGGGAAGCCCCCACACCCCCCGCGGGTCTCACCCGGTTCAACACCTTGGAGGAGGCCGCGGCCACCGCCGCGCTCCACGAGGCCTGCGCCTCCTCGGCTTGGGGAAGCAAACTGCTCTCCCAGCGCCCCTACGACACCGTCGAAGCCCTCTTCGCCGCGAGCGACGCCGCCATGGCCGAGCTCACCGCGGAGGATCTCGCCGAGGCGATGGCGGGGCACCCGCCGATCGGGCGCCCGAAGCCCGGGGACCCGACCTCGTCCCGCGAGCAGCGGGGCATGGCAGGTGCCTCCGAGGAGCTCAAGACCGAAATGCTCGAACTGAACCTGGCTTACCAGGACAAGTTCGGACACGTCTTCCTGATCTGCGCCACCGGTCGCACCGGCGAGCAGATGCGGGACGCGGTCAAGGAGCGGATCGGCAACTCGCCCGAACAGGAGCGGGAGATCGTCCGCTCCGAACTCGGCAAGATCAACCGCATCCGCCTGACCCGCCTCCTGGAAGAGGAAGCCGCATGAGCACGGAAACGACCGCCTCGGTGTCCACGCACATCCTGGACACCAGCGTCGGACGCCCCGCCGAGGGCGTCGCCATCTCGCTGTGCGCCCGCAGCGGCCCGGACGCCGAGTGGCTGGCGCTCGGCGGCAGCGCGACCGACGCGGACGGGCGCTGCAAGGACCTCCCGGCGCTGCCGGAAGGTGTCACACACGTACGTCTCGACTTCGAGACCGAGGCGTACTTCCTGACCAAGAACAACCAGCAAGCCGAGGCGCAGCAGGACGCCCCCGCGAATCGGGACAGCGGTGCGACCGGAGCGTTCTTCCCGGAGGTGGCGATCACGTTCGCCGTCACGCCGGGCGAGCACTACCACGTACCGCTGCTGCTCAACCCGTTCGGCTACTCCGTTTACCGAGGGAGCTAGCAGACATGCCCACCATTCTGGGACAGAACCAGTACGGCAAGGCTGAGAACCGGGTCGTTAAGATCACGCGGGACGGCGACACCCATCACATCAAGGACCTGAACGTCTCCGTCGCCCTCTCCGGCGACCTGGACGACGTCCACTACAACGGCTCGAACGCCAACTGCCTGCCGACGGACACGACGAAGAACACCTGCTTCGCGTTCGCCAAGGAATACGGCATCGAGTCCGCCGAGCAGTACGGCATCCACCTCGCCCGGCACTTCGTGGACAGCCAGCCCTCGATCCACCGCGCGCGCATCCGCATCGAGGAGTACAGCTGGGAGCGCATCGGCGGCTCCGACAGCAACTCCAAGTTCATAGGCGCCGACGAGGTCAAGCACTCCTTCGTCCGCAAGGGCCAGGAGACGCGGCTCGCCCAGATCACCTATGACGGCGAGAACTTCGAGGTCCTCTCGGGTCTGAAGGACCTGACCGTGATGAACTCCACGAACTCCGAGTTCTGGGGCTACATCAAGGACAAGTACACGACGCTCCAGGAAGACTACGACCGCATCCTCGCCACCTCCCTGTCCACCTGGTGGCGGCACAACTGGACCAACGACGAGCAGCGCATGCCGAGTTGGGAGCGGAGTTACGAGCAGGCGAAGAAGCACATCCTGCACGCCTTCGTGGAGACCTACTCGCTGTCGCTCCAGCAGACGCTGTACCAGATGGGTTCGCGGGTCATCAACAACCGCAGCGAGATCGACGAGATCCGCTTCTCCGCGCCCAACAAGCACCACTTCCGTCAGGACCTCTCGCCCTTCGGCCTCGACAACGCCGCCAAGGACGGAGCCGTCTACTACGCCGCCGACCGCCCGTACGGCCTCATCGAGGCCACGATCCTGCGGGACGGCGTCGAGCCGAAGATCCCGGTCGACATGACCAACCTCTGACGCGGGATGCGCGCCCCCGCTCCACCGCAGTGGGCGGGGGCGCCACACCGGAGGGAACATCCGCAATGGCACAGCCTGCACAGGGGCCGGCAGCAGCCGAAGGCCCGTGTTCCACCCCATCGGACATAGCTGACAGGGACATAGCTGACAAGGCGTCAACTGCCGACTGTCACCCGGTGGACGAGAAGCTCCACCCCTCGCGGCTCGTCCCCGCCGCGCTCCAGCACATCGCCGCCATGTACGCGGGTGTCGTCACCCCTCCGCTCATCATCGGCCAGGCCTGCGGCCTGGACACCGTCGCCCAGACCCGGCTCATCGCCGCCGGTCTGCTGATCGCCGGTCTCGCCACCATCCTGCAGACCCTCGGCGTCAAGGGCTTCGTCGGCAACCGCCTGCCGTTCGTGAACGCCGCCTCCTCGGCCGGTATCGCGCCGATCCTCGCCATCGCCGAGACCAACGCCAAGGGCGACCAACTCCCCGCCATCTACGGCGCGGTGATGGTCGCCGGCGTCTTCTGCCTCGCCGTCGGCCCCTTCTTCGGCAAGCTGCTGCGCTTCTTCCCGCCGCTGGTCACCGGCGTCGTCATCACCCTCATCGGCGTCACGCTGATGCCGGTGCCCGTGAAGTGGGCCCAGGGCGGCGACGAGAGTGACCCGACGTTCGGCAACATGAGGTACCTGGCGCTCGCCGCCTTCACGCTCGTCGTGATCCTGCTCTTCCAGCGCTTCGGCCGCGGCTTCCTCAAGCAAGTCGCCCTGCTCGCGGGCCTGTTCATCGGCACACTCGCCGCGATCCCCTTCGGCATGGCGGACTTCACCTCCGTACGGACGGCTCCGCTGGCCGCGCTGCCCACCCCGTTCGCCGCCGGGACGCCCGTCTTCCAGCCCGCCGCGATCCTCTCGCTCTGCATCGTGATGCTCGTCCTGATGACCGAGTCCGCGGCCGGCATGCTCGCCCTCGGCGAGATCTGCGAACGCAAGACCGACGGGAGGACCATCACCCGCGGCCTGCGCACCGACGGGATCGCCACCCTGGTGGGCCCCGTCTTCGGCGGCTTCCCGACCTCCGCCTTCGCGCAGAACGTCGGCGTGGTCTCGCTGACCCGGGTCCGCAGCCGCTACGTCGTCGCCGTCGCCGGTGGCGCGCTCATCGTGCTCGGCGCCTTCCCGGTCCTCGGCGCGGTCGTCAACGTCGTGCCCATGCCGGTCCTCGGCGGCGCGGGCATCGTCCTCTTCGGCTCCATCGCGGTCAGCGGCATCCGTACGCTCTCCGAGGCGGGCCTCGACGACAGCTCCAACATCATCCTGGTGGCCGTGTCGCTCGGGGCGGGCATCATCCCGCTCGCCGCGCCCACCTTCTACGCGGAGTTCCCCGCGTGGGCCCAGACCGTGCTCGGCTCCGGCATCAGCGCCGGCGCGCTCGTCGCGGTCTCGCTCAACCTGTTCTTCCACCATCTCGGCACCCGTGGCAGCGCGCAGAGCGCTGCCGCGGCACTCAAATCTTCCTAGGGTCATGCCGTGCCCACCTCGCATCGCCACCAGTAGAGAAGGAAGCACCATGGCAGCATCGGCAACCCAGGAAGGCGCCGTCGAGCGCATCGTCATCGAGAACGCCGCGATCGCCACGGTCGACGCCCACGACACCGAGTACGCCTCGGGACACGTGGTCGTCGTCGGCAACAGGATCGAGTCGATCGGCGCGGGCAAGGCCCCCGAGGGCCTCGCCGACGTCGTACGCCGCGTCGACGCCACCGGCCACCTGGTCACCCCCGGCCTGATCAACACCCACCACCACTTCTACCAGTGGATCACCCGGGGCCTGGCCACCGACCACAACCTGTTCAACTGGCTGACGGCGCTCTACCCGACCTGGGCGCGCATCGACGAGCAGATGACGTACGCCGCCGCGCAGGGCTCGCTCGGCATGATGGCCCGCGGCGGCGTCACCACCGCCATGGACCACCACTACGTCTTCCCGCAGGGCTCCGGCGACCTCTCCGGGTCGATCATCCGCGCCGCCGCCGAGATGGGCGTCCGCTTCACCCTGGCCCGCGGCTCCATGGACCGCAGCGAGAAGGACGGCGGCCTCCCGCCGGACTTCGCCGTCGAGACCCTCGAAGGCGCGCTCGCCGCGACCGAGGAGACCGTCAAGAAGCACCACGACGCGTCCTTCGACGCGATGACGCAGGTCGCCGTCGCGCCCTGCTCGCCGTTCTCCGTCTCGACCGAACTCATGCAGCAGGGCGCCGAGTTGGCCCGCCGCCTGGGCGTACGCCTGCACACCCACGGCAGCGAGACGGTCGAGGAGGAGAAGTTCTGCCACGAGCTCTTCGGCAAGGGCCCGACCGACTACTTCGAGTCGACCGGCTGGCTCGGTGAGGACGTGTGGATGGCGCACTGCGTCCACATGAACGACTCCGACATCGCCGCGTTCGCCCGCACCGGCACGGGCGTCGCGCACTGCCCGTCCTCCAACGCCCGTCTCGCGGCCGGCATCGCCCGGGTGCCCGACATGCTGAAGGCGGGCGTCCCGGTCGGCCTCGGTGTCGACGGCACCGCGTCCAACGAGTCCGGCGAACTCCACACCGAACTGCGCAACGCGCTCCTGATCAACCGTCTGGGCGCGCACAGGGAAGCCGCCCTGAACGCCCGTCAGGCCCTGCGCCTCGGCACGTACGGCGGCGCGCAGGTCCTGGGCAGGGCCACGCAGATCGGCTCCCTGGAGGCCGGCAAGCTCGCCGACCTCGTCCTCTGGAAGATCGACGGCATCGGACACTCGTCCATCGCCGACCCGGTGACCGCCATCGTCTTCGGCGCGGCGGCCCCGGTCACGCTCTCCCTCGTCAACGGCAGGCCGGTCGTCGAGGACGGCCGCCTGCTGCACGCCGACGAGGACGCCATCGCCCGCTCCACGCGGGACCAGGCACAGCGGCTCGCGCGGATCGCCGCCGGGAGCTGACACCGAGAACTCCGGTCAGGGGGGACGGCCCCTGACCGGACTTGAGCAGCCGAGCGGGCTGCTCAAGTGCCGCCCCGGAACGCGGCCCAAAGCTTCGCGTTCCCGGGGCGGTCAGTACTACCTGGGCGCATTTCCCACAACTGCACACCGAGCAAGTCCTTGCACCACGCACCACCTCCCAGAAGCGAAAAGTGCCGGCGGCCCCGCCGGGACCGGAAAACAACCGGAGGAGCCACAGTGGCCACTCAGCCCAGGTTCACCAAGCAAGGCACCACCCCTGAGCCACCCGGAAGCGACGGCGGAACCGCCATACATCCGGTCGACGAGAAGCTCCCCGCGATGAAGATGGCGACCACCGGCCTCCAGCACGTCGCCGCCATGTACGCGGGCGTCGTCGCGCCGCCGCTCATCGTGGGCGCCGCGATCGGCCTCTCGCCCAAGGAACTCACCTTCCTCACCGGCGCCTGCCTCTTCACCGCGGGCCTCGCGACCTTCCTGCAGACCCTCGGGTTCTGGAAGATCGGCGCCCGGCTGCCCTTCGTCAACGGCGTCACCTTCGCCGGTGTCGCGCCCATGCTCGCGGTCGTCGAATCGACCGACAACAAGGACGACGCGCTGCCGCTCATCTTCGGCGCGGTGATCGTGGCGGGCGTGCTCGGCTTCATCGCCGCCCCGTTCTTCTCGAAGCTGGTCCGCTTCTTCCCGCCCGTGGTGACCGGCACGGTCATCACGCTCATCGGCATCTCACTGATGCCGGTCGCCTTCGGCTGGGCACAGGGACCCGTCCCCGGCGCCCACGACTACGGCTCCATGAAGAACCTGGGCCTCGCGGGCCTCACCCTCGTCGTCGTCCTGCTCCTTCGCCGCTTCACCACCGGCTTCGTCAAGCAGATCGCGGTCCTGCTCGGCCTCGTCATCGGCACCGTCATCGCGATCCCCTTCGACGCCACCGACTTCAGCCCGATCGGCGACGCGGACGTCGTGGGCTTCCCGACGCCGTTCCACTTCGGCGCCCCCCAGTTCGCGGCCGCCGCGATCGTCTCCCTCTGCGTCGTCATGGTCGTCTCCATGACGGAGTCGACGGCCGACATGCTGGCCCTCGGCGAGATCGTGGAGCGGCCCGCCGACGAGAAGACCATCGCGGCCGGACTGCGCGCCGACACCCTCGGCTCCGCGCTCAGCCCGCTCTTCAACGGCTTCATGTGCAGCGCCTTCGCGCAGAACATCGGCCTGGTCGCGATGACGAAGATCCGCAGCCGTTACGTGGTCGCCGCCGGCGGCGGCTTCCTGGTCCTGATGGGCCTGTGCCCGATGGCCGCCTCACTGATCGCGGTCGTGCCGCGCCCGGTCCTCGGCGGCGCGGGCGTCGTGCTCTTCGGCTCGGTCGCGGCGAGCGGCATCCAGACGCTGGTCAAGGCCAACCTGGAGCGGGACAACAACGTCCTCATAGTCGCCGTCTCGCTGGCCGTCGGCCTGATCCCGATCGCCGCGCCGGAGTTCTACCACGCGTTCCCGGAGACCGCGAAGATCATCCTGGACTCGGGCATCTCGACGGGCTGCGTGGCCGCCGTGCTCCTGAACCTGGTCTTCAACCACATCGGCAAGGGCCGCGAGGAGGACGACGTGACGGCTCCGATGGAGCCCGGCAGGGAGATCGCCGAGACGCGCGTGCCGGGGCAGGCCGTGGCGCACTGAGCCACCGGCGACCTACCCGGTCCGAATTCCTCCGGGGCGGTGGCCCCTCGCGCGGTCGAGTGCCGTGCGAGGGGCCGCTGTTCAGCTGTCGATGTCCATGGCGTCCGCCTGATCCGGCGCCGCACCGCCACCGGCCGGGATCACCTTGAGGATGTTGCCGTTCTTGTCGCACAACTCCGCACGCAGGATGTGGCCGGCCTGCATGCCACGCCAGAAGATGACCTCCTGCTGCTGGACGAAGGCCGTGGTGCCCAGCGTGTCCACCAGGTCGATGCCGCCGGGAGCACTGATCACATAGCGGTAGCCGCTGCCGTCGGGCTGCCGTGCCCAGTCGGGCACGTACCCGCCCGGCGAGCGGGTGGTGCTGACGAAACCGGTCTTCTGGAGCAGCTTCTGGTAGTGCCGCAGGCTGGCGGGCAGCTTCTCGTTCCAGGCGTCGAACCCCTTGCCGAGGATCTCGTCGGGCGTCCGCTTGTCCCACCGGTAAAGCAGCTCGTTGTCCTTGCGGTAGCGCAACGGTGGGAGCGGGCGACCCTGCTTCCTGTCCTCGCGCATCGACTTCACCTTGCCGGGATCAGGGCCGTACGTACTCTCCCCGAACCCCACCGCGGGCTGCGGCGTCGGCGTGGTCTCGCGCGGGTACTTGCCGCGCTCCGCCATGAACGTCGCGTAGTCGTACTCGTCCGCCTCCGAGTCCATCCCGCCGTCCGACAGCTCCTCGGCGTCGGAGAAGTCCCGCGCGTCGACGTCCATCGCGTTGGGGTCCCGGCCGGGCGCGCGCTGCACCGCGGGCCGCTCCTCCTGCTGGTGGCCGCAGCCCGCCCCGTGCCGGTGCTGCTCCTGCTCCCCGGCGCGGCCGTCCTTGCGGAGCATCTGGACGACGGCCGCGTTGCCCGCCGACCCTTGCAGGGCGAGGAGCCCGTGGAGCGGGGCGTCGGCCGGGGCCGCGGGTCTGCGGGCCGCGGTCCGCGCCTTCGCGGCGTCGTGCTTTGCGGCGTGGTCATGGTCGCGCAACGGGACTCCTCCAGGTACAGAGCGACCCACTCTGCCCTCAGGACCCCCGTCAGGGCCAGGAACCGAAGGGCAGCATCGCGTGCAGTCCTCGTGGTCCGATCGCTTGACCTCACGTGTTCCTGAGGTCCGAGGATGCGGCGCGGGGAAGCCCGCAGGGGGCCTCCGTGGGACGCCTCACGCACGTGCTGGTGAAGGAGGACGGGACCTGGCGGATCACGTCCTCCCGGACCACCCCGAGCCTCGGCTGAACGGCCGCCTTCAGGGGTGGTCGTACCAGGAGAACGCGGCGATCCGCCAGCCCTCCGGCGTGCGGACGAACTGCATCGTCTTCGTGCCGCCGCCCTCGAACGGCTCGCCGTCCATGACGCCCGCCTTGGCGTACTCGCCGAACCGGCACGCGATGTCGCCGGTGATGTCGGTGCGTTCCGAGACCTCCCACTCGGCGAACTCGACGAGACGTCCTTCGGCGAGCAGCCGCTCGCGGGGCTCGATGAACTCCTCCACGGTGTAGGCCGCGTACCGCGGTCCCGTCACGACGATCACGCCGCCGGGCAGCATGAGCCGACGGATCCTGGCGACGTCCGCGGCCTTGCCGCCGCGGTTGTCGAAGGCCCCGAAGAACTCGGCGGTCAGTGCGTCGATTTCGGCCTTGGGGTGCTCGGCCTCGGGTATCTCGATCTCGGACATGCCGGGACCGTAACACCCCTATTTCCCGCACACCGGCGCGGAGTTGACCGAGCCGCCCGCGTTCTCGTCGTCCGTGCCGAGCACGGCCCTGCCGCCGGCGCCCGGCACGCACTCGACCGCCTCGATCTTGACGCCCTTGAACTTCCGTACGACCACGGGGGACTTGGCGACGGACAGCCGCACCGTGCCGGAGCGGCTCACGGAGAGCTTGCCCGCGTTCAGGACCGCCGAGGCGAAGGGGCCGTCGTCGCCCGCGTCGGACGCCGAGCTGATCACGAGGCGGCCCGAGGGCGTGACGGAGATGTCCGAGGCGTGCCGGACGTCACCGGTCGGGTAGGGGGCGCGGAGCCGGGCCGTGGCGACCGGGCCGAAGTCGGCCTCGCCGTACTGGTTGAAGGAGAAGGGCGCGGCGTGCAGCGTCGCAGGACGCTTCTTGCCCGCGCCCCGGTCCGCCCAGACCGCGGCCATCTTTCCGTGCCGCGAGGTCAGCGCGAAGCTCTCGTAGTCGTCGCCGTCGGCTATCCCGGGGAGCGGGGAGGTGTCGAGGACCTCGACCCCGGACCCGGACGCCTTGAGGTGGTAGACCAGGCCGCGGCTGGCCAGGGCCACGTACTCGTCGTGGGCGCCCGGCACCGCCTCGATCGCCTCCAGGTCGACGGGCTCCGCGGTGCCCGCCCAGGCGAGCGGTGTGACGTGGGTGGCGGTGGAGCGGTCACCGTCGGCGCCGGGGCGGTAGGTCAGCCGGGCGACGCGGTTCTCGCCGGGCTTCTTGTTGTCGCGCACGACGACGGCGTCCGTCCGCCCGTGCCGGTGGCCGCCGCTCGTGACGGCGAGCCCGCTGATGCCGGACCTGATGTCGTCGCCGACCTTCTGCCAGCCGCCGCTCGGGGCGTGCGCCGCGGACGCCGTGAGGCCGCCCGCCGACAGGAGGGCGGCTGTCGCGGTCAGCACGGTCGTGGTCGTACGGAGGAACATGGAGATCTCTCACCTCGGTGCGGATCGAGCGCAGGTCGAACGCAGGGACGGCTGTGATGACGCGCGTAGACGGGAAGTTGGCGGGGACCGTACCCAGTTCAACCACCGCGAGGCAAGGGGTGAGAGGGAAGAGGCAAGAGGGGGCGCGGGCGCGCGGGACGCCGAGGGCGCCCCGCGCGTCCGACTCATCCGATGTGGTACGGGTCCCCGTAGACCTTCCAGTCGAGCGGCGTGTCCAGGTTGAGGTTCCGCTTCTTCAGGAACACCCGCTGCGCGGTGTCGACCCGGCTGGTGTCCTCGTGGGCCTCCTCCTGCTTCATCGCCCAGACGCGCGCGTCGAGGAAGGCGTTCAGGTACGTCACCTCGTCGCCGCCCTGGGCCGGCGGCTTGGCCGAACGCAGCGCACGCTTGCGGATGTTGCGGAAGCTGGTGGAGTCGCCGCCGTCGCCGTGCATGACGATCGCGTCGTAGTAGCAGAACTGGCCGAGGACGCCGATGCCGTCCGTCTTGCCCTGCTTGACCGCGGGGTTGAAGTAGACGCGGTCGCGCTCGTCGTTCTGCGCCTTGCGGAACTCCGCGTCGGTGTCGGCGGCCCGCTCCCAGTCGCGCTTGAAGTTCGGGTCGAGGCCGTCGTGCGAGTCGGTGCCGTCGACCCGGCGCAGCGCCGGGAGGTACTTGGCCAGGACGTTCCCCGGCTTGCGCTGCGTGTAGAGCTCGACCAGGTCGAGCATGTCGCCGGTGCCGGAACAGAAGCCGATGATGCCCGCGGTGTAGCCGCGGCCGTCGTCGATGTCCTCGCAGTATCGATACTGCTTCTTCCAGTCGAGGGAGGAGTTCTCCGCGCTGCAGACGATCTGCATCGCGATCTCCTTCTTCGCCGGGTCGTCGAGCCCGCCCGCGGAGATCCGCGGGGCGGTGGGCCGGGGCGAGGTGGACCGGGACGAGGTCTGGGTCGCGTTCGCCGTCTGCGTGGCGAGGAGCGGGCCCGCGACGGCCGCGGCGCCCATGAAGGTGAGCAGTTTGCGGCGGGAGCTGTTACGGGGGGTGTCGGTGGTGCGCGGGCGTATGTGGGGGGTCTCCACGAGGGCCTCCAGGTAGGGGAGTTCACGGTTCCGCGTCTGTTAGGAAAGTTTCCTACCAGAGATTGGGGATGACGTATACCCGTCAAGCGACGATGAGTCCGCGGCACCGAATGGCCGGACCTCGCTCTGGCCGCCGGCCCCACGGGTCCGTACGCTCCCCCTCGCTCACGCAATCCGCTCCAGGCACCGCAATGCGTTCCACGCATCACAGGCAGCTCTCCAACCCCCCTCCTCAGAAATGGAATGGAGAACCATGGCCGGTGCACTGCTGCTGAGCGGCGCCCTCGTGGCGCTTTTCGGCTCGACGCTCCCCGCTCAGGACACGTCCACGATCCTGGACCCTCCCCCGGACAAGATCGTGATCGAGGTCGCCACGGTGAACGGTTCCGGGTGCCCGCTGGGCACTGCGGCCGTCGCCGTCTCCCAGGACAACACGGCCTTCACGGTCACCTACAGCGACTACCTCGCCCGTACGGGTGCGGGGGCCGACCCCACGGCCTTCCGTCGCAACTGCCAGCTCAACCTCATCGTGCATGTCCCGCAGGGCTTCACGTACGCGATCGCCAGCGCCGACTATCGCGGCTACGCCTCGCTCCAGGCGGGCGCCAAGGGTAAGGAGAAGGCCTCGTACTACTTCCAGGGCTCACCCCAGACGGCGTCCATCAGCCATGAGTTCAAGGGCGCCTACAGCGACAACTGGCAGGCGACGGACTCGACGGACTGGGCGCAGCTCGTCTGGGCTCCGTGCGGGGTGAAGCGGAACTTCAACATCAACACCGAGCTGCGGGTGGACGGCGGGACATCCGATCCGGCGAAGTCGAGCTTCATGACGATGGACTCGACGGACGGGGACATCAGCACGGTGTACCACCTGGCGTGGAAGGAGTGCCCGCGCGCCTGAGTCCTGAGCGCGGCGCCCCTTCAGGGGCGCGGGGAACTGCGCGCTCGGCCACGATGGGCCCGCGGGTCGTGAACCGGCCTGCGGGCCCCACGCACGGCGCCGCCCGAGAGCCGCCCCCGCACCACCGCGGCGACCGCGTACGTGCTGCCCGAAGGGCGGGTCGCCAGGTGGCCCGGGTGGTGGGCCCAGGTGTTGTCGACGGTGAACCAGTCGATCTCGGCGGGCTCGCGGCCCTCCGCGAGGGCGGTGCTGAGTTCGTCGAAGTAGAGGGACCAGCGGTGGCGGTAGAGGCCGCCGACCAGACCCGCCCACTCCCGGTTGGCGTAATCGTGCAGCCCCGCCTTACTGGCCGCGCGGTCGCCCCACACCGTCAGCAGGGAGAGCTGGTCGTACGCCAGCCGATCCCGCTCCTCCTCGCCCACGCCCCACATACGTGCGTCCGCGACCCAACGGCCCAGCAGATGACGGGAGTCGGTCGCCAGGAGCCGGTCGAGCAGGGTCATGAGGGAGAGCCAGTCGCGGGTGAGCGTGTGGAAGCGGGCGGTGTCGCCGGCGTCGTACGCCTCCTCGATGCGCGGCAGCAGGACGCGGCTGCGATGGGAGAGGGCCTGCCGGGCGACGTCGAGCAGGTCGCGCCGGTACGCCGACGAGCGCCGCAGATCCCGCCGTACCGCGAGGAGTTCGCCGAGCGCGGGTTCGAAGTCGTCCGGGTCGTAGCGCAGGGACTTCGGCGACCAGGCCGCCGCCGACTTCGCGGCGAGGTCGGGCCGCGCCCCGAAGAGTCCGTCGGCGCCCTCGGCCCACCCGTCGGCGCGGGTCGTGCCGTAGGCGGTGCGGCGCAGCACGTCCCAGGCGGCCGACGCGTGCGGATCGGCGGCTCCGTAACGGTAGGCCGACCACTCGGCGAACCAGGTGGAGAGGTCCAAGCCGCCGACCCGCCAAGCCAGTTCGGAGAAGAGCTCGAAAGCAGCGGGGTTGTTGTCGGCGGCCTCCGGCATGAGTGAAATGCCGCGCAAGGCGCTGCCGTCCTTGGTGCGCCACTTCTCGAAGAGGTCGGCCCAGTCCGGGGTGTTGGCGCCGAGAGCCGTATGGCCGCCGAAGTTCCAGATCGAGCCGAAGGTGTACGGCGTCGAGCCCCAGTCCGACTCGCGGTCGGTGATGTGCGGGAAGCGGTCGGAGAGGCCGTCGACGACGAGCATCCGCTGCTTGCCGACGGCGTCGGTGATGGCCTTCGGTGGATTGTGCTGCCAGCCGAGGATGACCCAGGTAGCGCCGGGGTGTGCGGTCCGCAGGGCCTTCTCGACCCCCTTGGCGGCCTCGCCCACGGGCACGTCGCCGGGCCTTCCGCCTTCGTGGAGAAGGTCCATCTTGTACATCGTGGTCGGTCCGAACAGCTCGTCCTGCACGCGGTAGAACGCCGCGGCGACGCGCGCGAAATGGCCGGTGCGCGGATCCAGCCAGTCCGGTCGCCCGAAGCCCACCCAGTCACCCTGCGGAACCGTTTCCGCGCCGGGGTTCCTGTCGGCGAAACCGTCCGGCACGGTGCCGTAGTAGCCGGGCAGGACCGGCGTCATGCCGAGCTCGCGGAGCCGGTCGCAGATGCGGCGGCCGAGACGCGCGCGGGCGTCGAGCAGCTGCCGGGAGACCGGGTACGGGAACGACGACATGTTCTGCAGGAGCCACCACGGCTGGTGGGCGGGGGCGGGGATCCACGCCCGCAGCTCGTCGCCCGGGTAGCCGAACTCCTGGAAGGCGCGGTGGTGGACGGCGTCCGCGCCCGCGTAGACGAGGACTTCGTTGTAGCCGTGCAGGGCGAGCACGTCGATCTCGTGCTCCCAGTAGTTCCAGTCGTGGTACGCGCCGGTGTAGCCGTCGTTGGTGTCGTTGAGGACGAAGCGGTGGGGGGTGTTGGCGGCGCCGGTGAGCGGGCGGGGAGGGGCCGGGAGGCGGTCGGGGAGGTGGTCGGTGCGGCTGCCCGCCCAGGTGATGTTGGCATGCGCGACGTGCTTCAAGTAGTGGTGCAAACCGGTGAGTTGGGTGGCAGGGCCGGCCGCCGTGATCGTGATGCGGCCGCGGTGTCCGGTGATCCGGAAGGAGTCGTCGGCGCCGGCTTCCTTGGGGACGGTCCTGTACGTGATCTGGTCCCAGTGGCGGGGGAGCAGGCGCCGGGTCGCCTCGGCGGCGGCCGTCCGGCGCGGAGCGGGCGCGCCGTCGGCCGTGCTGCCGGAGCAGGCGACGGCTGCGGCTGCGGCACCGGCCGTACCGGCGAGACCGGTGAGGAGAGTGCGGCGGGGGAGAGGCATACGGGCTCCGGGGTCGGGAGGGGTGCGTGCGGTGCGTATGCGGGTGCGGGTGCGGGTGCGGGTGCGGGCGCGAGCCCGAGGGCGCGGTACGCGGGGCATGGGGCGCGGGGCGCGGTGTGTGTTCCCGAGGTGTCTCTTCCCCAGCCCGATCCTTGGCCACGCCTTCCTGGAGACGCGCTCGCGGGGGCATCGAGCCGGGAAATGGGCCTGCCTCACCCCCGTGCGGCGGAGCAGACTGGGACCGGCAGCAGGCAAGGGGCGACGGCAACAGCCCACGGGCAACGGGGTATCGACCACCGGGCAACGGCAACAGCCCACGGGCAACGTGTACCAACCAACGGGGGAGACCATGAAACGCGGACGCGCACCCACGCACGAGAGCAGCACCGACATCCCGGCAGGCCGGGGCGTACTGGAAGGGGCGTTCCTGCTGCTGGACGAGCTCGCCAGAACGGGCGACGCGGGACTGACCGACCTCGCGGCGGGCGCCGGTCTGCCGAAGGCCACCGCGCACCGGCTCCTGGACCAACTCGCCGCGGTCGGCGCGGTCGAGCGCGCGTCCGGCCGCTACCACATGGGCGCGGCGTTGGCCCGCCTGGCGCGGTCATGGGGTGCCAGTCACCCGCTGGGCAGGGCCGCCGTGCAGCCTCTGCGGCGCCTGTCGGCAGCGACCGGGGCCGCTGTGGCCCTGGCGGCTCCTGTCGGCGGCAGCATGGTGGTCGTCAGCGGAATGCCCGGTCCCGGGGACGAGGCGTTCCCCCACATGCCCGGCATGGTCCTGCCGCCCGGCAACGCGGCCGAGGCCGTCATGTCCGCGTACCGGCCGGTCACGGCGCTGCCGCCGGAACGCTCCCCGGGCGAGTGGGCCCGTCGCCTGCGCAAGGTGCGTGAGCACGGTGTGGACCTGCACCACTGCGAGGACGAGGAGCCCGCGTCCTGTCTGGTGGCACCGGTCCATGCTCCTTCGGGCGGGGTCGTGGGGGCCATCGGCGTGCGCTTCCCGGGGCACCGCCTGCCGTCGGCCAACATGGTCGATGCGACGCGGAGGGCGGCGCGGATGCTCAGCGCCAACCTGGCACGCCAGCCCCGTGCCCGAGAGCTCTGAAAGGGCTCGTTTCGGGGCGTGTTCCGCTGGGTGGACCGGAATCTGGGGGTTCGGCCACCGGGGCGTAACGCTGGACGAGCCGCATCCAGAACTCTGGGTGTGGCGCCAACTCGGCGTCTGTGTAGGCGAGTTGGGGGTCCTTGCATCGCGAGCGCGAATCGGAGAACAGCTATGAGCACAGTCAAGGCGGCCGACGCCGTCACCCCCCGGGTCACCAGGAGCAAGCAGGATGCTGCCCGGGGCGCGAGCGCCGAGGCGGTCGGCGGCAACGTCGGCGCGGTGTGGCGGGGCGTCTGGTGGTGGGGCCCGGGGAACGGGACCTGGAACCTGACGATCCCCTGGAACGTGATCAACGCGAACTCGACCGTCGTCATCACGGCCTCCGAGGTCGACGGCAACGGCACGAGGTTCGTCGGCTCGGCACCGTTCGACGTGTCGAGCATCGCCCCTCAGGCCGGCCAAGTGGTATTCAAGATCAATATCGGCTGGGGGAGCGCCATCCCGATGCGTACGGACGTACTCGTCTTCGACTGAGTGGTCCGGTCCACGGGCGAGGCCCGGGGCTCTGGGGCAGTACGCCATCCGGAGCCGCCGGTGCCGCCACCACATGCCGCCGCCGTGTGCCGCTCACGCGCGCCACGGCGGCGGCGAACTCTTTCCAGGGCGACTCAGGACCGGGTTCCGACGTCCACGCGGTGCAGGAACGCCTCGACCAGTCGGTCGGTGAAAGCCTCGCCGACGGGTTCCGCCGTCACCAGGACGCGGTGGTAGACCGGCCCCACGAGTTGGTCGATCTCCGCCGCCATGTCGAGTCCGGCGGCGAGCCGGCCGCGTGCCACCGCGCGTTCCAGCGGGAGCCGGTCGCGGCGGCGCTGTGCGTCGAGGTATCCGGAGCGCAGGGCTGCGGCGAACGCGGGATCGTGCTGGGCGTGTCCGACGAGGGCCTTGAAGACGGCGCCCGCGTCGGACCGGGTGAGGAAGAGAGCCAGTTGGCGCAGGTGGGCGCGTAGGTCCCGGGCCAGGTCGCCGTGGTCGGGCGGGGTCAGGGCTTCGGCCGCGTCCTGGAGGAAGGCGTCCAGGAGGATGTCGGTCTTGGACTTCCACCAGCGGTAGACGGTCTGCTTGGCGACGCCCGCCCGGGCGGCGATGCCCTCGATGGTGACGCCGGTGAAACCCTTCTCGACCAAGAGACCGTCGGCCGCCTCCAGCACTGCCTGCCGGGCCTGTTCGCTGCGACCGTGCCTGTTGCCGTGGTGGCGTGCCGCGGGCTCCCGCCCGGCCGCCGCAGCAGCCGTACTTCCTCGTTCCATGTCTTCGCCCGGTGGCTTCTACCCGGTGAATATGTGGTGAAACGGGCCTCAGGTCCCTGAGATCAGGGACTTGGGGCCATGTTCGTGAGGACCATCAGCGGGCACGTTCCCTGACCTGGGATTGGCAATGTTGATCGACGGTTGACGATCAATGATCGACGTCCGTCCCACGGACCCACGGCCGACAGAGAGAGTGACTGACCAGTGAGCGCGCCCGAAGCCCCTGAAGCACCGGCACCGCCGGCTCCCGAAGCCGTTGCACGGCACCGGGCGCTCTTCCGGGCGATCCACCGCCGCAAGAACCCGCGCCTGCGCCAGTCGGACATCACCGTCACGGAGGAGGCCCAGGTCAAGCGCGCGGTGAAGGCGACCGCGCTGGGCAACGCCATGGAGTGGTACGACTTCGGCGTCTACGCGTACCTCGCCGTCATCATCGGCAAGGAGTTCTTCCCCTCCGGGAACGAGACCGCGCAGACCCTCTCCTCCCTCGCGACCTTCGCGGCTGCCTTCCTGGTGCGCCCCATCGGCGGCATGTTCTTCGGCCCGCTCGGCGACCGCGTGGGCCGCAAGAAGATCCTCGCCCTCACCATGATCATGATGTCGACGGCGACGCTCGCGATCGGCCTGATCCCCAGCTACACCTCGATCGGCGTCTGGGCGCCGGTCCTCCTCGTCCTCTGCCGCATGGTGCAGGGCTTCTCGACGGGCGGTGAGTACGGGGGCGCCGCGACGTTCATCGCGGAGTACGCGCCCGACAAGCGCCGCGGCTTCTGGGGCTCGTTCCTGGAGTTCGGCACGCTGATCGGCTACACGGTCGCCGCGGTCCTCGTCACCGCCCTCACCGCGGGGCTCAGCGACGACGCCATGCAGTCCTGGGGCTGGCGCATCCCGTTCCTGGTGGCGGCGCCGCTCGGCCTCATCGGCCTCTACCTGCGGATGAAGCTCGACGAGTCGCCCGCGTTCCAGAAGATGGAGGAGGGCGACGGGCCCGCCGCCGAACGCCAGAAGAAGTCCCTCAAGGAGTCCTTCTTCGGCCAGTGGCGCGCGATGCTGCTCTGCATCGCGCTCGTCGCCGCGTTCAACGTCACCGACTACATGCTGCTCTCGTACATGCCGACGTACCTCACGCAGCTCGGCTTCGGCGAGACCGGCGGCCTGATGTCCATCGTCGTCGTGATGCTGATCCTGATGGCGCTGATCAACTCGGTCGGCCGCCTCTCCGACCGCATCGGCCGCAAGCCCGTCCTGATGGCGGGCTCGATCGGCTTCTTCGTGCTCGCCCTCCCCGCCTTCCTCCTCATCAAGCAGGGCGGCACGCTGCCCGTCTTCTCGGGCCTGCTCATCCTCGGCCTGGCCCTGGTCTGCTACCTGGGCGCCATGTCCTCATCGCTGCCCGCCCTCTTCCCGACAGACGTGCGCTACGGCTCCCTCTCCATCGGCTTCAACATCTCCGTCTCCCTCTTCGGCGGTACGACCCCGCTGGTCGTCGCCGCCCTGATCGGCGCCACCGGCAACGACCTGATGCCCGCGTTCTACACGATGCTCGCCGGTCTGGTCGGCATCATCGCGGTCACCGCGATGAAGGAGACGGCCCGCAAGCCGCTGGAGGGCTCGCCGCCGTCCGTCGCGACGGACGAGGAGGCGCGGGAACTGGTGGAGGCGCAGCGGGTGTCCTGAGGCAGGTGCCTCAGGACTTCTCCAGGGTGGCGATGGCCTCGGCCAGCCACGCCTTCTCCTCCGTGCCGGGTTCGTACCCCGATGCGGCTCTCCTTGCTGGCCAACGGACTGATCCTCGCCCGGGACGCGCGCTGTAGGGCGGCGACCGGTCCGCCCATGTCGGCCGACTTCGCCGTCCGTATGACCGGCACGCTGGCGCTTGTCGCCGTCGTGGCCCGGATCGGCGTCGACGAGGTCGCCGCGTACGGCATCGCGCATGTACGTCGCGACGATGGCCTTCTACTCCGTACGCCAGGCCGCCGCGATGGCGTGCGCGGTGGGCTCGCGGTGCGGGGCGCTGACGCGGGTCAGGGACGGGAGGCGTACGCGACGAACTCCGCCCAGGCGCGGGGTGCCAGGGCGAGTTGGGGGCCGTCGGGGTTCTTGGAGTCGCGTACGTGGAGGGTAGTGGGGCAGGGGGCGATCTCTACGCAGTCGTCTCCGTCGCCACCGCTGTAACTGGACTTGCGCCAATCCAGCGCTACTTCTACGCAGTCGTCTCCGTCCCCGCTGCTGTAACTGGACTTGCGCCAGCTGAGTGCGACTTCGAGACAGTCGCCAGAGCTGCCGCTGCTGTAGCTACTCTTGAACCAGGCCCGTTTCGGGGTGCTCATGGCGCTCCCGGGGTTCGCTCCAGCTGTGCCACGAACTGCGTCCAGGCGCGGGGGGCCAGGGCGAGTTGGGGGCCGTCGGGGTTCTTGGAGTCGCGTACGTGGAGGGTGGTGGGGCAGGGGGCGATCTCTACGCAGTCGTCTCCGTCCCCGCTGCTGTAGCTGGACTTGCGCCAGCTGAGTGCGACTTCGAGGCAGTCTCCGTCGCCGCCGCTGCTGTAGCTGCTCTTGTACCAGGCCAGTTCGGGGGTGCTCATGCCGCTCCTCGCATCCGCTCCAGCAGGCTCACCGAGTCCTCGAACGTGAGAGCCTGTGCGCGCATCCTGGCATACCGCATCTGGAGAACGCTGACTTCATGCGGATTGGAGATGAATTGGCCGCTGCGCTGCCCTTCGGAGTACGCACACCATCGATGCTCTGGCGTCTCGAGCAGGCGGATGGGGCCGTGCAGTCCGGCGTGGCTTTCCCTCACCACCGGCATGACCTGAACTTCGATGTTCCGGCGCTCTGCAAGACCGAGAACGTGGTCGATGAGTTCCATGGTGACTGCATGCCCGCCTACGCGACGCAGGAACAAGTGTTCCTCAAGGATGAAGCTGTACGCCGTGTTCGGCCGCTCCGTGAGGAGTTGTTGGCGCTCGATACGCGCCTCCAGCTGCGCCTCGATCTGGTCATCGCCCAGCGGCGGGAGCTGATTGACGAAGAGCGTCCGCGCATAGGCCCTGGTCTGCAACAAGCCCGGAATCAACCGGCACTCGTACGTGGAGAGCGCCACCGCCTCCTGCTCCAACTGCGCCCACTGGCGGAACCAGGACGCCAGACCCCGCTGTCGCGACAGCTGATTCGCCGCCAGTCGCAGCGTCCCGAACGCGTCCAGCGCCACCTCGCACTGGTCGACGAAGCGCGGCGGCGGAAAGCGGCGGCCCTGTTCGACGGAGGCGATGAAATGGGCCGAGTAGCCGATCTCGGGCGCCAGGGACTCCTGCGTGTACCCGGCGCGTTTGCGGAAGCTCTTCAGGACCGCGCCGAAGGCCTTGAGCCCATCGGTCGGTTCGGGCTCATTGCTGCCCGTCGTACTTGACGACATCACGGGTATCCCCTGACGCTCGGCTATCGGTCTGCGCCAACGCGCCCATGGTCACGTTCGGTTACCCGTACTGTCCACCCTTCGCACTCGTACACTTACGCAGCGTACGAGTTTCGTGCCTGGTATCCCCGGCCGCGTGCGGCCACCGTTGCCGCCATGTCGACGCAAACGCGCCCCGCCGCCGCACCCCGTACCTTCGCGCAACGCTTCAGTGCCACGCCCCGGGGTGCCCGCCTCGCGAGGAGGCTGACCAGGTATCACCTGGACGGCTGGGGAATCGCGTACGACACCGAACTCTCCGACGCCGCCGAGGCGATCGTCGCCGAGTTCGCGGCGAACGCCGTGACCCACGGCCGCGTACCGGGCCGCGACTTCGAGCTCGGCCTGACGCTGCGTACCGACACGCTGCGTATCGAGGTCGCCGACGCCCGCGCGGACGTCGGCTCGCACGTCGCGCGCAAGTCCACAGGCCTCGAAGGCGAGTCGGGGCGGGGGCTCGTGATCGTCGCCGCGCTCGCCGCCGAGTGGGGCGTGGCCGGACGCGAGGTCGGCAAGACGGTGTGGGCGGAGCTTCCCGTGGAGCGATGAGCGCCGCCCTCAACCCACCCGATCACAACCGGAGTTCACCCTGTGTACATTCGAGCGGGGTGTTACCCGACGTGCTGCGTACGCCACGCGGACACCGTCGGGCCCCAGTCTCACGCAAGATCCATCCGTTCCCGGGACGAGGAGACATCGCGTGACCAGACGCTGTCCGACCCGTCGAACGATCGGTTCGGTCGTGCTCGCACTGACCACCGTCCTCGCGGCGACCTCCGCCACGGCCGCCACGGCCGGCGCCGCCGACCCGCTGCCGGGGATATCCCCGCAGGTCGAGACCCCCGTCCTGCACGACGACGATGCGGGCGGCAACGCCGACGCCGACGACCCGGCGATCTGGCGCAACACCGCCGACCCGGCGCGCAGCCTGGTGATCGCCACCGCCAAGGAGGGCGGGCTGAGGGCCTACGACCTGGACGCCCACCCCGTCCAGTCCGTCGCCGCCCCGCCCGCGAAGGGGCCCGACGACGCGCCGGGCCGCTTCAACAACGTCGACCTGGTGAACGGCCTCAAGCTGTCGTCCGGCCGCGCCGACCTCGCCGTCACCAGCGACCGGGGCACCGACCGACTGCGCTTCTACCGCATCGACCGCGAGCGCACCGGCGGCCCGCTCACCGACGTCACGGACCCGGCGGTCCCGCCCGTCTTCTCCGCCGACCAGGCAGAGATCAACGAGCAGCGCACCGCGTACGGCCTCGCGACCTGGCAGGACAAGTCGAGCGGCCGCTCGTACGCCCTGGTCAGCCAACGCGAGCGCTCCAGCGTCGCGCTCCTCGAACTCCTCCCGGCCGCGGGCGGCAAGGTCACGTACCGCAAGGTGCGCACGCTGGACCTGCCGTCGTCGTTCAAGCTGCCCAACGGCACCTCGTGGACGCCGTGCGCCGGGCCCGGCGAACTGCCGCAGGTCGAGGGCATGGTCGTCGACCCGTCCAACGGCACGCTCTACGCGGGGCAGGAGGACGTCGGCATCTGGCGCCTGCGTGCCGACCTGACCGGCAAGCCCGAACTCGTCGACAAGGTACGGGAGTACGGCGTTCCCGGCGTCTATGACGAGGAGACCGAGGAGTGCGAGCCCGGCGCCGGCCCCGGGTACGGCGGCAAGCGGATCACGGCCGACGTCGAGGGCCTCACCCTCGTCAACGAAGCCGACGGGGACGGTTATCTCCTCGCTTCCAGCCAGGGCGACAACACCTTCGCCGCGTACGACCGTGAACTGAGCGACCACAACGAGTACGAGGGCGGTTTCCGCGTCACGCCCGCGGGTGGCGCGCTCGACGGCTCCGAGGAGTGCGACGGCGCAGCCGCGCTGAACGAGCCGCTGGGGCCGAAGTACCCGCACGGCCTGCTGGTCGTCCAGGACGGTCATGACGCTCCCGGAGAGGGTGACCGCCCGTCCACGAACTTCAAGTTCGTCGACCTCGGGAAGGTCATGACGGCCTTGGACGACTGACGGTCGTCGGCTGTCGGTTGCGGGCGTTGGTCGGGATAACCCCCCTGTTGATCTTCCGGCCTGCCGCATGGCCCCTGGCGGGCAGGCCAGGGATCGTCGATTCCCTGGCGCAAGGCGCGTACGGGGAAGGGAAGACAGTGCGACACAGGAGCTCCAAAGCCGCGACGGTGGCCGTGGCGCTGGCCATCACGGGCGGGGTGCTGGCGCCCGCCGCGGCGGCCCAGCGGTCGACGGGGCGGGCACCGGCGTCCGTCGACGGCGTCTGGCGCGTGGCGGGCTACGGTGCCGTCCTGACGATTGAGGGCGGACGGCTGCGGGAGTACCAGACGACACGGATCAGCTGCATGAAGGGCGACTCCGCGAAGCGGACGGGGCCGGGCACGTACCGCGGTGCCGACAAGACGGTCCTCACCGTCCGGCCGACCGGGTCTTCGCGCATGTCGCTGCACGTGTCCGGGTCGGCGGGCGACCGGCAGCTGCGGCGCGTCCAGGCGCTCCCCGCGACCTGCGACCGCGACCGGCCGAAGCCCAAGGACCCGGTGACGGCGTTCGACGTCTTCTGGCAGTCCTTCGAGGAGAACTACCCGTTCTTCGCCGCCAAGGGAATCGACTGGCATGCCGTGCGCGCCACCTACCGGCCCAGGGTGCACGCCGACACGACGAGGCGCGAACTCTTCGCCGTGTTCAGCGAGATGGTGGAGCCGCTGTACGACGCGCACGTCGCCGTTTTCGACGGCGAGCGCAGGTTCTACCGGGTCCGCCCGGGGACGACCGCGCCCAGCGAGAAGCTGGACACCAAGGTCAAGAAGTACGTGGTGCGGCGCGACCTCAAGGGCGAGAAGCCGCAGGAGTTCGCCAATGGCCGCATCAGCTACGCGGACCTGCCCGCCTCCGGGTCCGCGTCCGGTCACGGCGCCGCCTCCAGATCCGGCGCCGCCTCCGGCTCCGGCTCCGGCTCCGGCAAGCTGGGATACCTCCGCATCTCCGGTTTCGCCGGGTACGACGCGAAGGACCCCGCGTACGCCGCCCAGCTCGCCCGACTCGACAAGGCCCTGGACGCCGTCCTCACCCGCGAACGCACCACCTCCCTCGCCGGTCTGATGATCGACCTGCGGGTCAACGGCGGCGGTTCCGACGCGCTCGGCCTGCACATCGCCGGGCGCCTGACCGACAAGGCGTACGTCGCCTACCGCAAGCGCACCCAGTACACGCGCCCGCGGCCCGTCCCCGTACGGCCCGCCGAGAACGCTCCCCGCTACACGGGCCCGGTCGCCCTGCTGACCGGCGGCTCGACGGTCAGCGCGGGGGAGACCTTCACCCAGGCCCTGCTGGACCGCCCCGGCACGACGGTCCGCATCGGGGAGCCCACGCAGGGCGTCTTCTCGGACGTCATGGCCCGCAAGCTCCCGAACGGCATGGAGGCCTGGCTCCCGAACGAGGAATTCCTGACCCGCACGGGCCGGACCTTCGACGGCGCGGGTATCCCGCCCCACCTGCGTACGCCGGTCTTCACCAAGGAGGAGTTCGAGAAGAACCGCGACTCGGCGTTCGACAAGGCGGTCGCGGTTCTTCGGCACCAGCACCAGCCTCACCAGCACCAGCCTCACCAGCCCTGAGCGGCGGCCCGGCCCGGGTTCACTTGCTGCTGCCCGGCCGTAGGATCGCCGCTGCGAGGACCAAGCCCGCTGCCGCGATGGCCGCGGCCACCCAGAAGGCGAGCCGGTAGCCGTCGGCCGTGGCGGCGAGCGTTTCCGTGCCCCGGCCGGTCAGGGACTCGGTGCGGCCCGCCGCCAGGGTCGTCAGGATCGCGAGGCCCAGTGAACCGCCCACCACCTGGGTGGTGTTGAAGAGGCCGGAGGCCAGACCCGCGTCCTCCTCGGACGCGCCGCCCATCGCGAGCCCCGTCACGGCGGGCAGCGCCGCCGCGAACCCCGCGCCGAGCAGCAGCATCGCGGGCAGGACGTCGACGGCGTACGAACCGTCGGCGGGCAGGCGGCCGAGGAGGGCGAGGCCGAGGGTGATCAGGGCGAGGCCGACGAGGAGCGTGCGGTACGCGCCGTAGCGGCCGATGAGCCGGGCCGAGAGGGTCAGCATCAGGACGCCGATCACGACGGGCGCGGGAAGGAAGGCCACGCCGGTCATCAACTCGCCGAGGCCCAGGACGCGTTGGAGGTAGAGCGCGCCGATGTACTGGAAGCCGTACATCCCGGCGATCATCAGCATCTGCACGGCGTTGGCGCCCGTCAGGACGCGTGAGCGGAAGAGGCGCAGCCGGAGGAGGGGCCGGGCGGCGCGGGCCTGCCGGGCGGCGAAGGCGGCGTGGAGGAGGAGGGCGCCGACGGCGAGCGCGGCCGTCGCGACCGTGCCGTGCTCGGCGGCGGTGACGATGGCGTAGACGGTGAGCATGAGCGCGCCGGTGATGAGCGCGGCGCCGAGGTAGTCCGCGCCGCCGCCGAGACCGGTCCCGCGGTCACCCTCCAGTACGCGTACCGCCGCGATCAGCGCGACGACGCCGATGGGCAGGTTGATGAGGAAGATCCAGTGCCAGTTCAGGGTCTCGGTCAGCGCCCCGCCGAGGAACGTGCCGATCGCGCCGCCCGCCGCCCCGACCGCGCTGAACACCGCGATGGCCCCGGCCTGTTCGCGCGGCTCGGGAAAGAGCGCGACGAGCATGCCGAGCACGACCGCCGACGTCATCGCGCCGCCGACACCTTGCAGCGCGCGGGCCGCGATCAGCATCCCCTGATCGGTGGCGACGCCGCACAGCACGGACGCGGTCGTGAAGACGGCGAGCCCCGACACGAACATCCGCTTGCGTCCGACCAGATCCCCGAGCCGCCCGGCGAGCAGCAGCAGCCCGCCGAAGGCGATGAGGTAGGCGTTGACGACCCAGGCGAGCCCGGCGGCCGTGAAGCCCAGGTCGGCCTGGACGGCGGGCATCGCCACCGTGACGATGTTGCCGTCGATGATGGTCATCAGGGCGCCGGACGACAGCACGGCGAGCGACGCCCAGGGGGACGCGCGCCGACGGGACGACGGCGCGGCCGGCGCCGGGGTGTTGACCTCGGACAGGACCTGGGACATGGTGACGACCTCCGCACTTGGCACCCTTGACCTGCAAAGGTGCACGACTTGTAACGGGGCTCATCGTGGGTGACCGGGTGGGCCGGCAGAAGGAGGCACTTTGATGTCCCAGGGGAACACGCGTGTTACCGCCCAGGTGGTGAACGCGCAGGCGTGCCCGGTCCGCGAGGTTCTTGACAGGGTGGTCGGCAAATGGAGCGTGCCGATCCTCATCGCGGCGGCCCACGGCCCCATCCGCTTCACGGAACTGGAGCGCGCCATCGAGGGCATCAGCCGCCGCATGCTGACCCTGACCCTGCGCAACCTGGAGCGCGACGGCCTCCTCGTACGGACCGTGCACCCCACGGTCCCGCCGAAGGTCGAGTACGAACTGACACCCGTCGCCCTCGAACTGCACGGCACACTGCTGCAGCTCACCGGCTGGGCGGAGCGGCACCGGGTGACGATCGCGGAATCCCGGGCGGCGTACGACGAGAGACGGGAGCTGGTGGAGTCGTAGAGCGGGCGTTCGTGGGCGGAGTCGCGCCGGGTGCTCTCCGGGTGAGGTCCGACGCACTCGGCGCCGCGGCGGCGCGAGCGTTCCGCTCAGCCGTCCGTGCCCGTCTGCCCGTCGAACGCCGGCTCCCGCGCCCGCAAACCCGCCTGGAAGCGCGACGTCGCGCCCAGTGTCGTCATCAGGTCGGCCACGCGCCTGCGGTACGTGCGCAGGGACATGCCCAGCTCGCGTGCCGCCACCTCGTCCGTGTGGCCGGCGCCCAGCGCCCGCAGGACCCGGCGCGCCTCGTCGTCCAGCGCCGGGGGCCGCGTGCGGCGGAACTCCGCGAGGTCGGTGGCCGTTTCCCACGCGGCGTACACGAGTGCCCTGACTCCCTCGACCGCGACCTGGGACCGGATCACCGTGAAGGTCCGCACGCCCCGGACCGGGGCGCCGGCCAGGATCGCGACGCGCCGGTCGATGACGATCGCCTCGTGGGCCAGCGGCGCCGCCGAGATGCGTACCTGCGCGCCCGACTCGGCGATCCTCAGCAGCCGCTCCTCGGACCCCTGGTCGGCGAGCGCCCGCGGCGTGTACAGCTTGCGCATCGCCAGGCCGCCGGGGGTGAGCGGTGGCCGCCTGCCGCCGGCGAACGCGGCGTTCACCCCGGCGGAGAAGGTCACCAGGTCCGCCGCCGCGCACAGGAACTCCTCGCGGGCCCCGGTGAACAGGGAGCCCGCTCGGCGTACCAGTTCCCGCTCGCCCCGCAGGGATACGATCTGATCGTCATTCGATGTGCTCGCCATGGTGGCGACAGTCTGCGGTGCCCGGCGGAAGCGGTCAACGCTGGCAGTAAGTGGCCATGCGTTCGCTTGTGAAACGCCTACGCCGGAGGATCTGCCCCATGGCGACGACGAACAGCACCAGCAGCAGTACGAGTGCCAGCACCAGTACCAGTACGAGTGCGGGCACCAACCCCCTTCCGGCCGCGTCCGCCGGGGGTTTCCGTATCGGCGGCGACCTCCCCGTCCACCGCATGGGCTTCGGCGCGATGCGGCTGCCCGCGCCCCAGTGGGACGGGCCCGCCCACGACCCGGAGCGGAGCATCGCCGTGCTGCGCCGCGCCGTCGAGCTCGGCGTGAACCACATCGACACCGCGGCCTTCTACTTCTTCGAGGACATCGCGGCCAACGACCTGATCCGCAAGGCCCTGCACCCCTACTCCGACGACCTCGTCATCGCCACGAAGGTGGGCCCCGGGCGCCTTCCCGACGGCAGCTGGACGGACCCGGCGGACCCGGCGGAGCTGCGCGCGGCCGTGCACCGCAACCTGCGCGAGCTGGGCCGCGACCACCTCGACCTGGTCTACCTCCGGTTCCTGCGGAGCGACGGCCCCGGCGGGGACCGCTTCGCCACGCTGGCGGCGCTGCGCGATGAGGGGCTCATCCGCCACCTCGGCGTCAGCAGCGCCACGCCGGAACAGCTCGCCGAGGCCCAGGAGATCGCGCCGGTGGCCGCCGTGCAGAACAGGTTCAGCCCGCTGACGCGCGAGCACGACGAACTGGTCGGCCTGTGCGAGCGGCGGGACATCGCGTACGTCCCGTACTTCCCGTTCGGCGGCGTCGGAGCCCCCGATCTTCAGGTGCTCCGACGCGTCGCCGACCGGCACGGGGTCACGCCCGCCCAGATCTCGCTGGCCTGGCTGCTCGGCATCTCCCCGGCGATGCTGGTGATCCCGGGAACGTCGGCGCCGGACCACCTGGAGGAGAACGTGGCGGCGGCCGGGCTGCGGCTCGGCGCCGCCGACCTCGCCGAGCTCACCGCACTCTCCTACCAGACCGCTTCCACCCACTCCGGGTGATCGATGAACGGGTTCCGGTTGTGCTGGAACCTGTCGAAGATGACCTGGTTCCGGTTCTTCTCGAACGCGTCCGGCGGGTCGTCGTCGCTCCACTGCTTCAGGACCGAGAGGCGGCCGATGGCGGGCGCGCTGCCGTTGTCCACCTTGTCGTTGGGCTCCAGGTCGGGGAAGCCGTTCTCGCCGTCGTACCGCACGGCCATGTAGAGGATCATCCGGGCCACATCGCCCTTGACGGCGTCACGCGGCTCGAAGGAGTCGCCGTCGGTGAGGCTGCCGGGGGCTCCTTCGACCGCGCTGCCGCCGTTGTCGAAGTCCTTGTTGCCGCGGATGCTGTTGACCGTGACATCCTCGGGGCGCAGGTGGTGGACGTCGGTGCCGGGCCCCGTCGCCGTGCCGAAGTCGCCGTGCGACTTGGCCCAGACGTGCTCGCGGTTCCAGTCGCCCTGGTCACCGCCGCTCGCGCTCTTGCTCCGTGAGGTGCCGCTGTAGAGCAGGATCACGTTCGAGCGGTTGGCGGGGTCCTCGTCGGTGGTCTTGAGAGCGTCCCAGACCTGGTCGTACGAGAGTTTGGTCTGCTCGCTGATGATCGTGTGCAGCGCGGCCTTGAGCTCGGGGCCCGTCTTGCCGAGCGCGTCCTTGTAGTACGTGTCGTCGTACGTGGCGTGGGCGCCGACGGCCGCCGGTGCGGGTGTGGGGGAGGGCGTGGCCGTCGCGGTGGCCGGCAGGGTGATGCCGGCGAGCACCGCGGCGGCGGTCAGGGCCAGTGGTTTCCAGCGGTGTACACGCGGGAGGGGCATGTGGGGGTGTGTCCTTTCCCGGAGGCCTCGCGGGTGCCGTCCGCCGGGCTCGGGGCCATTCGGCGGGCGGTCTACGCGAGTTGACTAATCAACCATCGGGAGAGTCGCACGGATGCGCGTACGGCCGTGTGAACGGTGTGGGGTGGTTGGGTGACGATGTCATGTACACGGCCGGGTGGAAGTTGGTTGCGTGGGCCATCGAGTTGGCTTAGCGTGCTGCACGCTGCGTGCTGCCTGGTCGCCGCGCCCTGACGCCAGTTCCCTCCGCCCCGAGGAGCCATGTTGCTTGACGCCCCCTCTGCCACCGGACGAGGCGGCAGGTCGTCGGCGCCGCCCGGCAGAGGGCTGATGCTCGGCGTGCTGCTGTCGGCGATGTTCATCGTTCAGTTCGACTTCTTCGTCGTCAACGTGGCCGCGCCCTCACTGGCACGCGACCTCCACGCCGGTGCGGGAATGCTCGAACTCGTCGTAGGCGGCTACGCGTTCGCCTTCGCCAGCGGGATGATCACGGGCGGGCGGCTCGGTGACATCTACGGACACCGCCGTCTCTTCGTCATCGGTATGGCCGCGTTCGGCGTCGCCTCCCTGCTGTGCGGCGTCACGGCCACCGCGGGGCAGCTCGTGGCGGCGCGGCTCCTGCAGGGCGCCGCGGGGGCGCTGATGGTTCCGCAGGTGCTCGCCGTGATCACCGCCCACTTTCCGGCGGCGTCCAAGCCCCGGGCCCTCGCCGGCTACGGCATGGCGAGCGGTCTGGGCTCCATCGCCGGGCAGGTACTCGGCGGCGCGCTCCTCGAACCGCAGCTGTCCGTGCCGGGCTGGCGGCTGATCTTCCTGATCAACGTGCCGGTCTGCGCGGTCGCCGCGGTGCTTGCGGCCCGCCACCTGCCCGCCCCGGTTCCCGGCAGGAACGCCGGTCTCGACCCGGTGGGCGCCGTCGGGGTCTGCCTCGCACTCGTACTCGTCCTGCTGCCGCTCACGCTGGGCAGGACCTCGGGATGGCCGGTCTGGTCCTGGATCTGCATGGCGGCGGCTGTCCCGGTGACGGTCGGCACGCTGCTCTGGGAACGCGCCCTGACCCGCCGCTCGGGCAGCCCCGTCCTCGATCTCACCCTGTTCCGCAGCCGGTCCTTCAGCTCCGGGATGGTCGCCGGAATCGCCTTCCAGCTCTACTTCGGCAGCTTCATGTTCACCCTGACGCTGCTGCTCCAGTCCGGACTCGGCCTCCGCCCGCTCGCCGCCGGACTGGTCTTCGCACCCATGGGGATCCTCTTCGGCGCAAGCTCACTGCTGGGCAGAAGGCTCATCGGCCGGTACGGGATGCGGATCCTCCTCGTCGGCAGCGCGACAACGGCGTGCGGACTGCTCTCGCTGACCCTGCTGCTCCACGGGTCCGGCCCGTCCGTCGAGGCCCCCTGGGTCGTGCCCTGCCTCTGTCTCTGCCTCTGCCTGGTCGGGGCGGGAAACGGGCTCGTGCTGCCCGCGCTGATCGGCGCCGCGCTCGTCCAGGTGCGGCCGGAGAAGGCGGGGGCGGCCTCCGGAGTGCTCACCACCACACAGCAGTTCGCGAGTTCCGCGGGCGTCGCGGTGGTCGGCGCCACGTTCTTCGTCATGCTCGGCGGGGCACCGGACGCCCAGGACTACGCACGCGCCATGACGGCATCAGCGCTGATCGACGTGGTGCTGGTGGCGGCGGTCCTGTGCATGTGCTGGCTGATCATGCGCCGCACGGCCGCGGGGGCGGAGGCGGGGGCGGAGGCGGAGGCCGGAGGGTGACGGGAACAAGGTGACCTTGCGGCTGGGGCACGGCGCGGGACCGGGCGCTCGGGCACCTGCACGGGGCGCGAGGCCCTTCGACCGGCGCGCGGCTCGCGGGCCCGAACGTACGCTCCCGCCACCACGGCGGCGCCGCCCGTCACTTCCTGCGCGGCGATGCGAGAACGTACCGACCGCCCCTGCGCGGCTCGGCGTGTTCGCCGGTCTGCCAGCCCGCCCGCTCCAGCGCGGCCACGCACCCGCGCAGCCCCTCCGGCGTCGGGTCCCGCACGGCGACGGCTTCCGGCTGCGGTGTCTCCGTGACCCGGTAGCCCTCGCCGCTGGGGCCCGCCGGGCGGCAGCCCGCCGCTTCGAGGGCCAGCGCCGCCGCCTGCACCAGATGCGACCGCTCCCAGGCGCAGGGGCGGTCCCGCGCGCCGTCGTGGTTCGTCATGCGGCGCAGTTCGACCAGGCCCTCCCAGGCGCTGCGCACCTCCCGCGCGCGGGCGGGGCCCTCGGCGGCGGGCGGCTCCGTCTCCGTGCCGGTGCGCGCGGCGAAGGCGCCGTCGGACGCCGGGCGCGGCGGCTCCACGGGCGCGGGCGCGGTGCCCTCCTCCCGTACGCGATGACCGGCCGGCGTCAGGAAGCAGGCGTGCGGGGGCCGGGGATGGCGGAAGGCCAGGCGTGCCCGCACCAGGCCCGCGAGCTGGCTCTCGGTGCCGGTCAGGCGCCCGGTCTCCGGGTCCGCCGCCTCGATGACCCGTAGCTGCGCGGCTGTCGGAGGCTTCATCGCACGCCCGTCCCTTCCCCGGTGCCGGTTCCGTCGACCTGTCCGACGACTCGTCCCGTCAACTACTGGTGATGGTGCCCTGTGCCACTGACATCACGAGTTCGAGGACCCGCCGGTCGTCGTCCGCGTCCCCCCGCTCCCCGGGGCTCCCGGGATACGTGTCAAAGAGGACGTCCGTGGCGCCGAGACCCGCCAGCGTCTCCAGGTCGCCACGGATCTGGTCCACGCTGCCGTGACCGAGCGGACGTTCCGGAGTGTCCTGCTGCTGCCCGAGCCGGATCTGCAGACGCGGCACCAGGTCCGGCACGGGACGGCCCGCCGCCTCCGCCTCGGCCGTCATGCGCGGAAGCGCCGTACGCAGCAGCTCCCGGCTCGGCATGAACGGGTGCCAGCCCTCACCGAGGCGCGCCGCACGGCGCTGCGCGGCGGGGGAGTTGCCGCCGACCCAGACGGGCAGGCGGGGATGGGTCGCGGGGGCGGGGGCGGTGCGGACACCGGCGTACGAGACGTACGTGCCGTCGAAGGACGTCGGGTCCTCGCTCCACGCGGCCCGGATCGCCGCGAGGTACTCGTCGGTGATCGCGCCGCGCTCCCGGAAGGGGACGCCGAGCACCTCGTACTCCGCGGCGGACCAGCCCACCCCGGCGCCGAGGATGAACCCCGCGTCGTTCAGTCGGTCGATGTTCGCGGCCATGCGCGCGGTCTGCAGGGGGTGCCGGTACGGGATGACGGTGATGGTCGTGCCGAGCCGCAGCCCCGGTACGCGGCCCGCGAGGTACGCGGCGAGCACGAACTGGTCGTAGAAGGGCGCCGGATAGACCTCGTGGACGTCGGGCGTCACCGCGATGTGGTCGGAGATCATCGCGAATTCGAGGCCGAGGTCGCGGGCGTCGGCCGCCTGGCGCAGGAGGGAGTCGGGGGTGGTGCCGGAGCCGAAGTTGAGGAGGTTCACGCCGTATCGCATGAGCGCAGTCTTGATGATCATCGGCGAGGCTGTCGAATGCGCGGCTGTCGAATCGCGGCTGTCGGATACGGCGGGGCCCGCGGGAAGCGGAACCCCGCCGCTCTCAGTTCACTTCACCAGCTGCGGCCGCAGGTTCCAGCTCGCCACCACATGCCGCCGGTGCTCCGTGCTCAGTCGGCTCACCGTGCCGGTGGCGAGCAGGAACATCGAGCCGCCCGACGCGGGCAGGCCGAGGCGGCGGGCCGCGAGGACGCGCAGGAAGTGGCTGTGGGCGAAGAGGACGACACTGCCCTCGTTGTCGGCGAGCGCCGCGTCGACCTTGGCCAGCATTCGGTCGGCGCGCTCGCCCACCTGCTCCGGGCTCTCGCCGGGATGCTCCGGCGGGCCGGGGGCGACGCCGTCCGTGAAGAGGTACCAGTCGGGACGGGTGCGGTGGATCTCGACGGTCGTGACGCCCTCGTACGCGCCGTAGTCCCACTCGCTCAGATCCGGGTCGACCCGGGCGTGCGCGAAGCCGGCCAGCTCCGCGGTCTCCCGCGAGCGAAGGCGGGGACTGGTGAACGCCGCCCCGATCCGGAACCTGCCGATGAGCGGGGCGAGCGAGCGGGCCTGCTCCCTGCCGTTGTCCGTGAGGGGGATGTCCGTCCAGCTGGTGTGCTGCCCCGAAAGGGACCACTCCGTCTCGCCGTGCCGGACGAGGAGCAGATCACCCATGGTCGCGCCGTTCCTGTTCTTCCGGTGGTGGCGGAACCGTCCGGCACCGCCACCACCGAGCCTGCCACGCCCCGGGGACCACGCGCCCGGCGGGACCCGGCAAGCGGCTCCCCCGACCTGCCCTGCTACATGCCCTGCGGCACCCGCGCCGGACGCCCGGAGCCGCGCGTCAGGGCGTAGCCGCCGACGCCGGCGAGCGCCGCGAGGACGCCGCCGGCCGCCGTCCACAGCCAGCGCGAGGACCACCAGCCGCCCGACCAGCCGTCCTCGGGCTCAACGGCGGCCGCGGCCTGCCGCTTGCCCGCGTCGTCCGATCCCGCGCCCGGCACCAGCGGCTCACCGAGCGAGCCGTCCACCGCCTGCGCGCCGCCCGCGTCGGTCGTGGTGACCTTCGCCTCGGCCCGCACCGGAAGGCCCAGGTCGTCGGCCTTGAGGTCGCCGACCGTGAGCCGCAGGTAGTAGGTGCCCGGCAGCGGATCATTGGCCCACTGCTCCGACCAGGCCCTGACGGTACGCAGCGTGCAGGAGAGCGACACCGACGCGGCGTCCTGCGCGGCCGTCTTCGCGGGCGTGCCGAGCCGGCAGGCCTGGCGGCGCCGCAGCCCGTCGTACACGTCGACCCGCCAGGTCGACGCGGCGTGCCGGGCCGCGGCGTCGGGGAGCTGCACCGTCGCGTGCACGGTGGCGCGCTGCCCGGTGTCCACGGGGAACGCCCAGTAGAGGTAGTCGCCCGTGGAGGCCTGTGCCGAGGCCTCCTGGTCGATGCGGAGCGCGGTCGCGGTACGGAAGGACGTGCCCGCCTCCGTGACCTTCTCGGCGGGTTCGTCGTCGGCCGTCGCGACCCCCGCGGCGCAGGAGAGGGCCAGCAGGGCGGCACCGGCCACGGCGGCGAAGCGCCCCGTCACACGTGTCGTACGCATCAGTTGGTCCTCCAGACCGCGAAGCGCCAGCGTGAGATCCAGCCCCAGACCAGACCGGCGAGGAAGCCGACGAGGACGAGCAGGCCGAGCAGCCACCAGCCGTGGCCGAGCCCGAAGAAGGCGACGTCCGACGCCTCGTCGGGCGAGTCGACCAGGTCGACGGCGAGCTCGACCGGCAGGCCCGGCGTCGTCTTCACGGAAGCGGGCGCGGAGAACGAGTTGCTGACGCGCAGACAGACGGTCTCGGCCGCGGTGTTCTCGTCGTCATCGTCGTCCGCCTCCGGCGTCGGATGGCGCAGGCCGGTCGAGATCACGTCGGTGCGCCCGTCGCCGGACTCCTGGCCGCGCACCAGCTCGCGGCCCTGCGGCGTCTCGGCGCGCAGCAGCACGCCGTAGTCCTGGTTGACGGCGCGGTCCGCGGACACGCTCACGGAGGCGCGCAGCTCCTTGCCCGCCGGGACGTTCACGCGGTACCAGCGGTGCTCGCCGAACTTCTCGCGGTCGGTGTAGAGGCCCGACTTCAGCTCGGGGGCGTCGGTGCACTGCGCGGCGCCCTTCGCCTCGACGGGCGTGACGACCGGATCGGCCGCGCGGTCCACCAACTGCTTCACGCGCCCGGAGAGTTCATCGGTGTGGCGGACCGACGTGTACGTTCCGCCGGTGGCCTCCGCGATGCAGCTCAGCTGGTCGCGGGTCTTCGCGTCGGGCACCAGGCCGAGGGTGTCGATGGTGAGGTGGATGCCCTTGGCGGAGATGTCGCGGGCGACCACGCACGGGTCGAGCGGCTGGCAGGTGTCCTCGCCGTCGGAGATGAGCACGATGCGGCGGCTGCGCTCGGCGTCGTCGCCCTTCGTCAGGTCGTCGGCGGCCTTGAGGAGCGTCGGGCCGATCGGGGTCCAGCCGGTCGGCGCGAGCGTCGCCACGGCGGTCTTCGCGTCGGTGCGGCCCGCCTTGTCGAGCTGCTCCACGGGGTAGAGCAGCTCGGTGTCCTTGCAGCCCGTTTTCCGGTCGTCGCCGTGGTAGTTGGCGCCAAGCGTGCGGATGCCGAGCGCGACGTCGTCCGGGGTCGCGTCGAGGACCTCGTTGAAGGCCTGCTTCGCGGCGGCCATCCGGGACTTGCCGTCGATGTCGCGGGCCCGCATGGAGCCGCTGACGTCGAGGACCAGCTCGACCTTGGGGTTGGGCGGTGCCGGTTCGTCGTCGTCATCGGCCGCGGCGGGGCCGGCCGTGACGAGCCCGGCGGTCAGGGCGGCGAGCAGGGCGATGACCCAGGCCGCCGGCCGTTGTCTTGTGATCATCGCCGGATACTATTGATCTCGGGCGCGCATCCCCAAAACGAGGCCGGAACGGCACGCAGAGCCACGGCCTGACCACGCGTCACGCCATGACGTGAGCGCGCGTCACACCATGACGTGAGCACGCGTCACACCACCGCCGGACCACGCGTCACGCCCATCCGCACGGAGCGGGTCAGCGCTTCAGCTCCCGGCCCCCGAACGCCCCCGACCCGTCCGCCCGCTTCCACCACGACTCCATCGCCGCCTGGTCCATGGCCCGCCAGTCCGGGGTCGCCTGGACGAGCGCGCCGCCCAGGCGCCGCCCGAGGTCCACCATCGATCGGCCGGAGGCGGTGCGGTCGGCGTCGTACGCGGCCAGGGCGTCCGCCCAGTCGTCCGCGGCGGTGAGGGCGGACTCCAGGACCGTGGCGTCCTGCAGCGCCTTGACCGCGCCCGCGCCGGTGTGCGGCCGGGCCACCGCCGCCGCGTCGCCGACCAGCAGGACGCGCCCTGCGGTGCAGCGCGGCGCGGCGAAGTCGTACATGGGCTGGAGGAAGAGCTCGGCGGGCGCGGTCTCCCGCACCAGCGCGCCCCAGTAGGGCGGCAGCAGCGCGTCGGCGACGTACGCGAGATGCGCGGCGAGCGCCTCCGTGAGGCCGCCGGGCGGCAGGCTCGTGGGGCCGGTGAGCCGCAGGTCGAGGCCGAGCCCGAGGTCGAGGTCCGGGGGCGGGGCGGTGTACAGGACCCAGTTGACGCGGTGGCCGCCCGCGCCGTCCGGGATGCGGTAGACGATGAGGTGCCCGCCGGGGAAGACGGCGTACACACAGTCTTCGTCGGCCCACCGCTCCGGATCGTCGAGACGGGCCTCGGGGAACGCGCCGCGCCAGGCGAGATAGCCCGCGTACGCCGGACGTACGTCGCCGAAGCGGGCCGCGCGGACCGCCGAACGGTAGCCGTCGGCACCGATGACGAGGTCGTGGTGCGTGCTCCCCGCGTCGGTCGCCACCTCGATGCCCCTGTCGCCGGGACGCACCTCCCGCACCGTGGCGCCCGCGCGGAAGTCGACGTCCGACGGGATGCGACGGCGCAACTCCCGCCACAACGGGCCCCAGTTGTACGTGCGGAAGGGGAACGGCAGGACGGCGATCTCGCGGCCCAGCGGGGACGCGGACGCCTCGTCCCGCACGTACCAGCGCCGCCGCACGAGCTGCACCCACGGCATGCCCGCGTCCACGTACCCCGCCGATTCGAGCTCCGCGTAACGGGAGTCGTGCATGGCGAGCCCGACACCGCGGTCCGCCAGGCCGTCCGCGGCGCGCTCGTACACCGTGATCTCGTCCGCGCCGCCGCGGTGCGCGGCCAGTGCCGCGGCGCACCCGGCGATGCTGCCGCCCACGACGGCGACCCTGCCCCCACGCATCATGGCGCCATCCTGGCAGCCCCGATGACCGCCTGTCAGCCGAGCGAGACCCCGCGCCCGGCGAAGAACGGCTCGAACTCGTCGGCGGACATCTCGGCGGTGCGGGTGCGCGCGTCGATGCCGGAGGGGTTGTGGAAGTGCAGCAGCCCTTCGGGCGTACGGCGGGTGAGCAGGACCAGATGACCGCCCCGGCCCGGCGCGGGCCGGTGCGGGCGGCGGATCTCGAAGTGGACGGAGGCGACGACCCGCCGCCCCTCGTCGAGGAGCGCGCCGATCTCCGCCACGCTCAGGTGCCGGTGGACCTCGGCGCGCAGGCCGAACTCCGCGCGGGCGTACTCGGCGAACGGGGCGTAGATCATGCCCTTGATCACCCCGTCCTCCTCGGTGTACGCCCCGTACTTGAGGGCGCCGTCGCGCAGGGCGAAGAGGGACGGGGCGGACGCGCCGAGCGCCATCCGGAAGCAGGTCAGTCCGCACAGATGGCCGCACCAGCGCGCGTAGTCCTCGACGGTCGCCGCGCCCGAGGTGGGCCACGCCGGGTCCGCGGCGCGGTCGAACCCGTCGTACACGATGGGTCCGACCAGTTCGGGCGAGGCGAACTGCGTGTGGACGGGCACGGCACAGGTGGTGCAGGGCGGCACGACGCTCCCGGGGGCCGGTGTCACTGGAGGCTGGGGCTACTGACGATAGCCGCTGAGGAAGCGGCCGATGCGGCTGATCGCCGCGTCCAGGTCGTCCGCGTGGGGGAGGGTCAGGACGCGGAAGTGGTCGGGGCGGGGCCAGTTGAAGCCGGTGCCCTGGACGACCTGGATCTTCTCCTGGAGGAGGAGGTCGAGGACGAACTTCTCGTCGTCGTGGATGGGGTGGACCTTCGGGTCCAGGCGCGGGAACGCGTACAGGGCGCCCTTCGGCTTCACGCAGGAGACGCCGGGGATCTCGTTCAGCTTCTCCCAGGCGCGGTCGCGCTGCTCGTGCAACCGGCCGCCGGGCGCGGTCAGTTCGTGGATCGACTGGCGGCCGCCGAGCGCGGCCTGGATGGCGTACTGCGCGGGGGCGTTCGGGCACAGCCGCATGGAGGCGAGCATCGTCAGTCCCTCCAGGTAGTTCTTCGCGTGCTGCCGCGGGCCGGTGACGACCAGCCAGCCCGACCGGAACCCCGCCACGCGGTACGTCTTGGACAGCCCGCAGAAGGTGAGGACCACGAGGTCCGGGGCGAGCGCGGCGACGCTGTGGTGCACCGCGTCGTCGTACAGGATCCGGTCGTAGATCTCGTCGGCGAAGACCATCAGGCCGTGCCGGCGCGCCAGGTCGAGGATGCCCTCCAGGACCTCCTTCGGATAGACCGCGCCCGTCGGGTTGTTGGGGTTGATGATGACGACGGCCTTGGTGCGGTCGGTGATCTTCGAGGCCATGTCGTCGAGGTCGGGGTACCAGTCCGCGGACTCGTCGCACACGTAGTGGACGGCCTTGCCTCCGGAGAGGGTCGTGACGGCGGTCCACAGCGGGAAGTCGGGGGCCGGGATGAGGACTTCGTCGCCGTCCTCCAGGAGGGCCTGCACGGCCATGGTGACCAGTTCGGAGACGCCGTTGCCGAGGAACACGTCGTCCACGGAGACCTCGTCGAGGCCGAGCGCCTGGTAGCGCTGGGCGACGGCGCGGCGGGCGGAGAGGACGCCGCGCGAGTCCGTGTAGCCGTGCGCGTTCGGCAGCATCCGGATCATGTCCTGGACGATCTCCTCGGGTGCCTCGAAACCGAAGAGCGCGGGGTTGCCGGTGTTGAGGCGCAGGACGCTGTGGCCCGCCTCCTCCAGGGCGTTCGCGTGCTCGATGACGGGGCCCCGGATCTCGTAACAGACCTCGCTGAGCTTGCTCGACTGCCGGAACTCCATGCGGTGCGCCTCCCATGACGTGTGTTGCTTGGTTTTACCAAGTCGCCGCTTGGAAAGTCCAACAACTTGCATAGACTATGCCGCATGCCACCTCGCCGAAGCTACGACCAGTACTGCGCGGCCGCCCGGGCGCTCGACGCCGTGGGCGACCGCTGGACCCTGCTGATCGTCAGGGAACTGCTGGTCGGCCCCCGTCGCTACACCGACCTCCACGCCGACCTGCCGGGCGTCAGCACGGACGTGCTCGCCTCGCGCCTGAAGGACCTGGAGCAGCGGGGCCTGGTGACCCGCCGCAGGCTGCCCCCTCCCTCGGCAGCGTACGTCTACGAACTCACCGGCAGGGGGCGGGAGTTGCTGCCCGTCCTCGAAGCCCTCGCCGCCTGGGGCGCGCCCGGCCTTGAGGAGCGCGCGCCCACGGACGCGGTGCGGGCGCACTGGTTCGCGCTGCCGCTGCTGCGGCGTCTCGGGGAAGCCGGGGCGGAGGGTGTGGTGGAGGTACGGCTGCCCGAGGGCGGCTTCCACGTACGGCTGGCGGGCGGCGCGCGGAGCTACGGGGACGGGCCCGCGCCGGACGGTTGTGACGCGGGCCTCGCCCTGGACGCCGCCACCTGCCTGGCGGTGAGCCGCGGCGAACTCACCGTCGGGCAGGGAGTGCGGGAGGGCCGGATCGAGCTCACCGGCGACTCGGTCCTCGCGAAGGCGCTGCGCGAGACGTGACGGGACAGGCGCCCCGGAGCGGGGCGCCTGTCACGGCAGTGGCACGCCGCGGGCGGTGACCCACAGCTCGTACCACTCCTCGTGGGTGAGCTCGGGCTCGCGGGTGACCGCGTCGCGGCACGCCAGGATGCGCTCGGGCCTGCTGCTGCCGATGACCGGGGCGATACGGGCCGGATGGCGCTGGAGCCACCACAGCAGGATCGTCTCCGGCGTCGTCCGCTTGCGCTCGGCGAGGTCGGCGACGAGCCGCGCGGCCGGTGAGTCGAGAGGGCCGGTGAAGCGGCCCTGGGCCAGGGGGCCCCAGGCCTGCACCTGGACGTCGTGGGCCTGGCAGTACTCCAGGGTCCCGTGCGGGAAGCCGTTCTCGTTCGCGGCGGGCGTGTTGAGGAGCACCCCCGCCTCGACCCAGTCCCGGCTCCCCAGGCCCATCTCCAACTGGTTGGCGAACAGAGGCGGTTCGAGGTGGGCCTGGAGCCGGTCCATCTGCGCGGCGCTCATGTTCGACACGCCGAAGCGGCGCACGAGGCCCTGCCGGTGCAGGGAGGTGAGCGCCGCCGCGATCTCCTCAGGGCCTGTCAGCGGATCGGGCCGGTGCAGGAGGAGTACGTCGATCACGTCGGTACGCAGCCGGGTGAGGCTCTCCTCGACGCGCCGGACGATGCTCGGCCCCCGCAGGTCGTACATGCCGGGCAGGCCGCCCTCGGCCTGCCGGATGCCGCACTTGGTCTGCAGGACGATGCGGCTCCGCAGCTCGGGCGCCCTGGCGAGCAGTTCGCCGAAGACCGCCTCGGCCTTGCCGCGCCGGTAGATGTCGGCGTGGTCGAACGCCGTGATGCCGATGGCCAGCGCGGCCTCGACGGCGGCCTCCGCGTGCGCGATGTCCGACGCGGTGTACGGCGCGGAGTCCCAGGTGCCGCCGAGCCCCATGCACCCGTACAGCGGCTGCCCTGCGGGCGGTTCGTGCTGCGCAGTCATGTCTCTCCCTCCGTGGTGGACCCGGCCATCGTCGCGCAGACCCCGCGCCGGACGATCAGTTTCCGCAGACGATCAGTTTCGGAGAGGGGCACTCTCCGGAGAGGATCACTTTCCGAAGGGCACGTCGCGCGTGGTGGCCATCCGCCGGGTGTCGTCGTGGGCCCGTACGAACTCCTTGATGTGGCCGACGGCCTGCTTCGCGGACGACTCGTCCTTGCCGCATCCGCCGGTGCCCGGGACGCCGTCGGGGTAGCAGGAGGCCCGGTGGCCGTAGATCAGCCCGTCGGCGTCGCCACCCGACGCGTCCAGGAGGCGGTCGGTCGCCGCGCGGTCGCCCGCCGCGGTAGTCCAGCCGAAGGTGCGCGCGAGTTCGCCGCGGTCGCGTGCCTGCGACCCGAGACGCAGCTGTTCAGTCACCTTCCCGAGAACGGTCGGCAGGTTGAGGTCGAACAGGCCCTTGTCCATGACGCGCTGGTTGTGTGCCACGGCGTCGCCGTGCGCGCCGAACTGCTCGCGCACGTCGGCGGCGTCCCCACTGATGTCCACACCCTCGCGGTCGGTGAGGCCGCTGCTGACATCCTTCCAGCCGGCCCCGCCCGCGGTGCCGTAGAACCCGTACAGGACCCGTACCCCGGTGCTCTCCAGCTTGGCGCGGGCCAGGTCGCGCAGGGCCGCGACCGAGCAGTGGCGCCACTTCGCGTCACCGCTGTCGCAGTAGTCGGGGTTCTTGATGTCGAGCCAGACGAACCCGATGTTCGCGCCCGCCGCGCGCTGCCGCGCGATCCGGTCGAACATGTCCGCCACGGTGTCGCCCGCGCTGGTGGGCGTCCCGTCGTGATCGGCCCACCACCCCTTCTTCCAGGCGGTGGCGTCGATCTCCAGCGCGTTGGCCCCGTGGTCGAGCGCCTTGTCGACACCGCCGACGGTCAGGACACGGTGCGCGATGGCCCAGACGGGCCGCTTGCCCTGCGGGTCCTCGCGGGACGCGGCCGTAGCTGTCACCGAGGGACCGGCGAGCCCCATCACCAGGGCAGCGCACGCGGTGGCCAGCGTCGCGGCCCGAGCGGTCGAGCGGGTACGGGCACGATGTATCACGGTTGTCTCTCCATCCGTTCCTGTGCGCTCGCTCCGGGCGCGGCGGCGCGAGGGCGCGGCACCGCGGGAGGAGACGCGCCGTGCCCCTGATCGCGGGACCCGGCTCAGCTACCGCGCCTGCCCACGCCGTCCCACGTGAAACGCCCCTGGTCAGTCAGGAGAGGGACGCGACGATCACCGTGGCGTCGAGCTCGTCGTCGGTGGCGACCCGCGCCCGCAGCCCGGCGCCGGTGACGGCCGCGACGGCCGCGTCGGCCTGCCGCTCGCTGGTCTCGAACAGCAGGACGCCGCCGGGCGCGAGCCACTCGGCCGCACCGGCGACCACGCGCCGCAGCACGTCCAGGCCGTCCGCGCCGCCGTCGAGCGCCACGCGCGCCTCGTACTCGCGGGCCTCGGCGGGCAGCAACTCGATCTCCACCGTGGGCACGTACGGCACGTTGGACAGCAGGACGTCGACGCGGCCCTTCAGTCCGGTGGGCAGCGGGTCGAAGAGGTCGCCCTCGTACACCTCGCCGCCCGCGGCCGTGACATTGCGCCGGGCGCAGCGGACGGCGGCGGCGTCCACGTCGGACGCGTACAGCTCGACCTCGTCGAGACGGTCCGCGAGCGCCACGCCGAGCGCGCCGGAGCCGCAGCACAGATCCACGACGACCGCCCGCGGCGGCGCGAGCGCGACGGCCCGCTGAACGAGCGCCTCGGTACGCCGCCGGGGCACGAACACCTCGGCGTCCACCTCGACGCGGAGCCCGTAGAACTCCGCGTAACCGACCACGTGTTCCAGCGGCAGGCCACGGACCCGGCGCTCGACCATCGCGTCGAGTTCGGCGGGGCCGCGCGCCGCGGACATGATCATCCGCGCCTCGTCCTCGGCGAAGACGCACCCCGCGGCGCGGAGCCGGGCGGTGACGGCGGCGGACTGGTCCAGCGAGGAAACCGACATGAAGGCCTTTCGGCTGAGGGCACGGTGAGACAGCTCAGGTTATCCGGGGCCTTCTTCGTCGGCAGGGTCGGCCCGACCGGGCCGGACCCATGGCGGCGGTGACACTTCGAGCGGACTTCGAGCGGCCCCTCCCCGCTTTCCGAAAGTGAATCCCGGGCAGCGCGCGGGAGCGGAATATATTCAAAGTTGTTGAGTAAATAGAAGGCGTGACGCGTTCGTTATTGATTGGCGGGCAACCCGGAACTGCCTATTCCGAAACTTCACGATTGCTTTACCTGAATCGGTACAGCACGGACATCTGGACACGCCCATCTGCCCTGAAACCTCCCTGATAGCCACATAAGCGCGCTATCTTATGGTGGACATGTGAACACTCTGTGTATTTGAATGGCCCCGGCACGCGTCGAAGACGAGAAATTTATTTCCTCGCATTGCGTATGCGTGGACCCGTGACCAGGGCGACGCAGGAGAGCGGACAGTGAAGATCGCGTTTCTCATCAACAACGCCTACGGCATCGGCGGGACGATCCGCGCCACCGCCAACCTCTCCCGTGCGCTGGCGGCCCGGCATGACGTCGAGGTCGTGAGCGTCCACCAGGTCGGCGACAGGCCCGACATCCCGCTGGATGAGCGGGTACGGCTGACCACGCTGATCGACATGCGCAAGGACGACCCCGGCTACGAGGGCGACCATCCGCTGACCCGCCTGCCGTGCACGATGTTCCCGGACACCGGCGCCGCGGCGAACTCCGCGCGCCTGCCCTACTCGGCGTTCCAGGACGAGCGCATCGGCCAGTGGCTGAGCGGGACCGACGCCGACGTGGTGATCGCCACCCGGCCCGACCTCAACGGCTACCTCGCCCGCGACGGCCACAACCGCTACCTGCGCATCGGCCAGGAACACCTGAGCCTGGACGCCCACAACCCCGCCCTGCGCGGGTACCAGAACGAGGCGGTCGCGAGGCTTGACGCCTTCGTCACGGTCTCCGAGGCCGACGCCGCACAGTACCGCCGCGCCCTGCCGCACGTACCGGCCCGCATCCTGTGCATCCCCAACAGCGTCCCGGAGCCCGCGGTCGAGCCCGTCGACCACCGCTCACGCGTCATCATCGCCGCGGGACGGCTCGCCGCCGTCAAACGCTACGACCGGCTGATCGACGCCTTCGCGAAGGTCGCCGACCGCCACCCGGAGTGGACGCTGCGGCTGTACGGGCGCGGCCCCGAGCGGCCGAGGCTGCGCCGCCGGATCGACCAACTCGGCCTGTACGACCGGGTGTTCCTCATGGGCCCGGTCTCCCCGATCGAGACCGAGTGGGCCAAGGGCGCCATCGCCGCCGTCTCCTCCGACATGGAGTCGTTCGGCATGACCATCGTCGAGGCCATGCACTGCGGAGCCCCCGTGATCTCCACCGACTGCCCGCACGGCCCCTCGGAGATCATCGACGGGACCAACGGCGTCCTGGTGCCGCTCGCCGACGGCGTCGACGGATACGCCGAGGCACTCGACTCCTTGATGGCCGACGCGCCCCTTCGCGTACGCCTCGGGGCAGCGGCCCGCGAACGGGCCGGGCACTACGCTCCGTCCGCCGTCGCCCGGCGCTACGAGACCCTGTTCCAGCAGATCTCCACCCCCTCCCGCCGACGCCTGGCGAAGGCCGCACGCCGCGGCTCCTTATGGACCCGCCTCAGATCGACGCTGCCGACGACCCCGGCCACGCACGCCCGACCGGCGCCCGCCCCGGCTCTCGAACCCGAGCCGCAACCCCCCGCGCCGCCCGTCGCCCACGTCAGGGCCACCGCCGAAGGCGGCATCGGCTTCCGACTCGACGGGGCGTCCCTGCCGCCCGGCCCCCTCGACTTCCTGGCCCGCCTGCGCCGCGACCCCAAGGGGCGTACCGTCCGGGTCCCGCTGCCGCCCACGCCCACCACCCCCGGCGCTCCCGACCCGCACTTCACGCTCGACCCGGCCGAGTACCCGCTCGCGGAGGGCCGTTGGGACTGCTACCTCGTCAGCCGGGACACGGAGGCGGGCAGGGCACGCCTCGTCTGCGCCCTGGCGGAACAGGCGCGCGGTGTCGGCCGGGCCCCCGCCCTCGTCGACGGCAGCGTCACGGCCTGGCTCCCCTACACCACCACCGACGGCTTCCTGGCCCTGCGCGTCTGGCAGCGCGACGCGCACGCCGAAGTCACGGACATCTCCGTCGGCGGCGACGAAGCCACCGTCACCGCCCGCCTGTTCACCGCGGGCACCCCCCGCCCCCTGCACACGGCCACCGTGGTCGCCGTCTCCCGCCAGGGCGAGGCCCACGACTTCACACTCCCCGTCGACCCGGCCCCCGCGCGGTCCACCGACTTCGCCTTCACGATCCCGTACTTCAGGGCCCTCGCACGCCGCGGCAGCGAACACGACGTGTGGGACCTGCGCCTGCACCTGGGGCACAGCAGCCCGCCCATCACCATCGGCCGCATCGGCGGCGACATCGTCGACCGCAAGAAGACGGACGTGGTCCCGGCGGTCCACCTGCCGCACAGCGAACGCGGCACAACCCGCGTCAAGCCCTTCTTCACCGTGACCAACGACTTGGCGCTGAGCCTGCGGGACCACGACCGCGACCGCGACCCGGAGCCGGACCAGCCCCGTTGACCTCCGGTACTGCTACCGCACTGCTACCGCTTCGCGCGCCTCGCCGACTTCACCGCACGCCCCCGGCGCCCCGATCGTCATCGCTTCGGCGTCCACATGACCGGCCCGCGCCCACAGGCCGCGCATCGTGACGTTCGTCAGTACGAGGAAGGGCACAGGCAGCGGCGGGAGCGCCGCGGTGGACAGGGACAGCGGCAGCAGACCGAAGGCCCGTCCCTGGACGAGGGAGGCCCGAAAGCGCACCGTACCGGTCAGGGTGAGCCGGTCCGCGGCCGTGCACGAGGCGCCTTGGGCGCTGCCGTAGTGGACGCGCGACCGCCGCGCCTCGACCGAGGTCGCCCGGCAGGTGCCCGCGGCAGGGGGACAGAACAGCCCCTGCACCGTGAGGGCATCCGCGCGTAGGTCGCTGCCGCCGGCCCCGCCCGCGCAGCGGAGGAGGCCACGGTCAGGCATGCGCGCGGGGTGTGCCCGACGCGCGGCGCCGAACGGGTGGCGCTACCGCGGCCCGGGCCGGGGCCGGACGCCTCGTACGGGGACGGCGTCGGGGTCGCCGGGCGGCGGCAGGGTGGTGGTGCCGTCGACGATGTCCCGGGCGAGGTCGGTGAGGCGCAGATGGTGGTGGCGTGCGTGGGCGCGCAGACGCTGGAAGGCGGTGTCGGGGTCGGTGGGGTGACGGGCGGTCAGGAACCCTTTGGCCTGCTCGATGACGGTGCGGGTGTCCAGGGCCTGCTGGAGCTGGGCGTGGATGGTGCGGTGCTGCTCCAGGGTGGTCTGCTGGAGCAGGGAGATGGCGGTGGCGTCGGCCAGGGCCCGGGACAGGTGCCGGTCGGCCGGGGGAAGGGGGCCGGGGGTACGGCGGAAGAGGTTCAGGACGCCGAGGGTCTCCTCGCGCAGCCGGATCGGGGTGGCGTGCACGCCGTGGTAGCCGGTGCGGTGGGCGTGGGCGCTGAAGCGAGGCCAGCGCGGGGTGGGGCCGGCGAGGTGGGTGTGGTCGATCGCCGCGGCCTCGTGGAAGGCGGTGAAGCAGGGGCCTTCGCTGGCGTCGAGTTCGAAGAGTTCCACGAGGCGGACGCGTTCGGAGGAGGCGGCCACCAGGCGCAGCGGCCCGTCGTGGGCGGCGAGCATCACGCCTGCGTCGCCGATGTCCAGCAGGTCCATGCAGTGCTCGGTGACGCGGTAGAGGAAGTCGGCGGGGTCGAAATCCGCGACGAGGGTGTCGGCGAGGTCGATCAGCGCGGCGGACACCCGCATCTCGCGCGACGGGCCTGACGTGGGCAGTGGAGGGACGGGCATGGCGGCCTCCGGTCGGGTGGATCAGCGACTGGGGCCGGAAGCACGCTACGGGGTCTGGGTGTGACACCACCCGCACCGAGGCTGATGCGCCCAACGTACTCCTGGTCACAAGGCGAAACACGTCTTCCCCCCACAGAGACAGCCCGATGTGCCTTCCGTATGCCCCAAGGGGTGTATTCGGTCCCAGTTCCCACAGGAGCATCACGGTGTGCGGCACTGACCGAGTGCGTGCCGAACGGCACCGCATGAACCTGCCCGTCCCGCGAGTCAAGGCAGGGCCGCCCGGCGCAAGATGAGTCACTCGTCCGTTCGGCGGCGGCCAGACCCACCAGCGCCGCTGAGCGCAGCCTGCCACTCGTGAAAGTCCCAGTTCTCCATGCCCGTCCTCAACTCGACCCGTGGCGATCAACTTAGCGCTGGCCGCCACGTCGCAGCCGGGACGAAGGCGAAGGGCGGCCGGTCGTCGTACTTGCGCCGGGCTGACACGGAGCACGTTCCACCGCCACTTCGCCGAGCGGGGAGATCCTCACCGCGGGGCAGGGCAGCGCCCGGCCGCGCTCCGGCTACTTCTCGGCGGCGGCTCGTTCCTCCGAGGCCGTGACCGTGGCGGGCTTTCCGGCCTGGAGTTGCTGAAGACGCTTCAGCGTGGCGCTGAGCATGGCCTGCGCACCCGATGGATCACCGCCGGTGTTGCCGTCGATCTGCACGCGGATGTTGACCTTGCCCGAGCGGCTGTAGCCGTCGATGTTGTCCTCGCTTGCGCCGGGGTTGATCACGAGCGTGCTCTCGTCGCCCACCGGCGGCTTCGCGGGCTGCTCCTTGTTCTTCTCGGTGCCCTTCCACGCCATGTACGCGTTGTGCGCGTCCTTGGCCGTGTCGAAGAGGCAGATGTGAACATCCGCCATGTTGAGCGTGGAACCGTTGTATTCGTACGAGGCATCGCTGCCCCGGGCCCACCCCTTCGGGACGGAGTCGTCATCGGAGCGGTTGCAATAGGCCCCCTCGGTCACGTCCTTGGTGCCGTGCACGGTGTATCCGGGAAGTGTCTCGCCGTCGCCCAGCACCGCTTTGGTGAGGTCCGCCTGCGAGAGGTCCTTCGTGATCGGCTTCGGAGCGGGGGAGGAGACCTGCTCCTTGGCGCCCTGGGCGCCGGAGGCGGAGTTGGACTCCTCGCCGCTGGAGGAGCAGGCGGTGAGGGCGGTCATCCCGACGAGCGAGGCGGCAAGGGCGAGGCGTACGCGTGACATGAGCAGAGCCTATCCAGTGCGTGATCATGAACCGACGGGGCCCGTAGATCACTCCCGTTACTATGCTCACTTCATGGCAGAGGTGGAAAGCAGGGGACGCGGCGCTGTCGATGGATTGCCGAGTCGAGTGAATGGGCGGCCCGTGAAAGCGCTGACAGAGGTCACTGCGACCCGTTACGTCGAGCCGTTGCACACGGGCGGCTCCGTGCCCGGCGTCGTCGAGGCCGACGATCTCGGTACGTACGTCGTCAAGTTCACCGGCTCCGCCCAGGGCCGCAAGGCGCTGGTCGCCGAGATCATCGTCGGTGAGCTGGCGCGCCACCTCGGGCTGCGCTTCCCCGAGCTGGTCCTGGTGCACTTCGATCCGGCGGTCGCCGCCGACGAACCGCACCAGGAGGTCCAGGACCTGCTGCACGCCAGCGCGGGCCTCAACCTCGGCATGGGCCTGCTGCCGGGCGCGAAGGACTTCACCCCGGAAGCCATCGACGTCGACCCCCTGGAGGCCGGCAAGGTCGTCTGGCTCGACGCCCTCACGGCCAACGTCGACCGCACGGTGCACAGCTCGAACCTGATGATCTGGCCCACCTTCGGAGTCCTGCCGCCGAAGCTGTGGCTCATCGACCACGGGGCGGCCCTGGTCTTCCACCACCGCTGGGGCGCCTCCGCGCCGGACAAGGCGTACGACTTCCGCCACCACGCCCTCGGGGGGTACGGGCCCGACACGGCCGCCGCCGACGCGGAACTGGCGCCCCTGGTCACCGAGGCCGTGCTGCGCGAGATCGTCGGCCTCGTGCCGGAGGCGTGGCTGGCGGACGAGCCGGGCTTCTCCTCCCCCGCACAGGTGCGGGAGGCGTACGTCGCCTTCCTGCTGGCCCGTGCGCGCGCCTCGGCGGCCTGGCTGCCCAGGGACTTTCCCAGCCGGGGGGAGCTTGCCGCGGCGGACGCGCGGCGCGCCGCGGCAACCGAGAAGGCTCGTCCGGCCTGGCTGAAGCGGGTGCCCGATCTGCACGGGAAGCCTGCGGCTGAACAGGATTGGTCCTCGCATCTCGGTTAGCCGCGGGCTGTCTGTGGCTGAGCGCGCGGTTCCCCGCGCCCCTACGGGGCGTGGCGCCCCCCTCTGAGGCGGGCATGACTGAGCCCCCGGCGCTGTGCGGTGCCGGGGGCTCAGTCGTTGGTGCACGCTCAGCGCAGCTGCTCGTACGCCGGGAGGGTCAGGAAGTCCGCGTAGTCCGCGTCCAGGGAGACCTGGAGGAGGAGGTCGTGGGCCTGCTGCCACTTGCCGGCCGCGAAGGCCTCGTCGCCGATCTCGGCGCGGATGGCGTCGAGCTCCCGCGCCGCCACCTCGCGGGCGAGGTCGGCGGTGGCGGTCCTGCCGTCCTCGAAGACGACGCCCGCGTTGATCCACTGCCAGATCTGCGAGCGCGAGATCTCGGCGGTGGCCGCGTCCTCCATGAGGTTGAAGATGGCGACGGCGCCGAGGCCGCGCAGCCAGGCCTCGATGTAACGGATGCCGACCTGGACGGCGTTGACCAGGCCGTCGAAGGTGGGCTTGGCGTCGAGCGAGTCGATGGCGATCAGATCGCCGGGCGCGACCCGCACGTCCTCGCGCAGGCGGTCCTTCTGGTTCGGCTTGTCGCCGAGCACCGCGTCGAAGGACTTCATGGCGATCGGGACGAGGTCCGGGTGCGCCACCCAGGAGCCGTCGAAGCCGTCGTTCGCCTCGCGGTCCTTGTCGTTCTTGACCTTCTCGAAGGCGACCTTGTTCACCTCGGCGTCCTTGCGGGACGGGATGAACGCGGCCATGCCGCCGATGGCGTGGGCACCGCGCTTGTGGCAGGTGCGCACGAGCAGCTCGGTGTACGCCCGCATGAAGGGGGCCGTCATCGTGACCAGGTTGCGGTCCGGCAGGACGAACTTCGAGCCGCCGTCACGGAAGTTCTTGACGATGGAGAAGAGGTAGTCCCAGCGGCCGGCGTTCAGGCCAGAGGCGTGGTCGCGGAGCTCGTAGAGGATCTCCTCCATCTGGTACGCGGCGGTGATCGTCTCGATCAGGACGGTCGCGCGGACCGTGCCCTGGGGGATGCCGACGTAGTCCTGGGCGAAGACGAAGATGTCGTTCCAGAGGCGCGCCTCCAGGTACGACTCCGTCTTCGGGAGGTAGAAGTACGGGCCCTTGCCGAGCTCGATGAGCCGCTTGGCGTTGTGGAAGAAGTAGAGCCCGAAGTCGACGAGGGCACCGGGGACCGGCGCGCCGTCGACCTGCAGGTGGCGCTCCTCCAGGTGCCAGCCGCGCGGTCGCATGACGACCGTGGCGAGCTCGTCGGCGTCCTTGAGGGCGTACGACTTGCCGGTGCGCTCGTCGGTGAAGTCGATCTCGCGCCGGTAGGCGTTGATGAGGTTGAGCTGGCCGAGGATGACGTTCTCCCAGGTGGGAGCGGAGGCGTCCTCGAAGTCGGCGAGCCAGACCCTGGCGCCCGAGTTGAGGGCGTTGATGGTCATCTTGCGGTCGGTCGGTCCCGTGATCTCCACGCGGCGGTCGTTCAGCGCGGCCGGGGCCGGGGCGACCTTCCAGGAGTCGTCCTCGCGGACCGCGGCGGTCTCCGGGAGGAAGTCCAGGGTGGAGGTGCGGGCGATCTCGGCACGGCGCTCGGCGCGCCGGGCGAGGAGTTCGTCACGCCGGGGCGTGAACAGCCGGTGCAGCTCGGCCACAAAGGCGAGGGCCGCGTCGGTGAGCACCTCTTCCTGCCGGGGCAGGGGCTCTGCGTCGACGATGGCCAGCGGCGACGGCGCTAGTGCGGACATGAGCTGTCACTTCCTTCAGAGAGCTGCACGGACGGTGCCGGCCGAGCCGCCGGGCAGACGCGGTGGCACTGGGTGCCACAGGAGCCGAGGTGCGGCTGTGGGCCCCGTCCGAGATAACGGGCCTTCTGGTCAGTGGATACTAGTTTCCTCATGGTGGAAGTTCAATGGTTTGTTGATGTCGAGATTCTTCTTGTCGACAGAACGTGTCGCTGAGTGCCACGCCGGTCACTCCACGTGGGCCGTGACGCCGGAGGCTCCGGAGGCCGCGGTTCCCGGTCCCGGCTCCAGGCGGCTCAGATCGGCGGCCGTGTCGATGTCGTACGCCTCGGCCACGTCCCCGCACTCGATGAGCGCGATCTCACCCGCGTGCTCCCGCAAGTAGTCGCGTGCCCCCCGGTCGCCGACCGCACTCGCCCCGATCCCGGCCCAGTGCCCGGAGCCGAACAGGACCGGGTGACCCCGCTTCCCGTCGTACGCCGCCGCCGCGAGCGTCCCTGGCGAGCGGTACGCGGCGCGTACGCGGGCGGTGGCCTCCGCGCCGATGCCCGGCTGGTCGACGAGTGAGACGAGAGCGGCGCCCGCGCCGGTGCCTCGCAGCGAAGCGAGGCCCGCCCGCAGGGAGGAGCCCATGCCCTCCTCCCACTCCGGGTTGTCGATCAGTACGCAGCCGGGGAGCGAGGCCCGTGCGCGTACGGTGTCGGCGGACGCGCCGAGGACCACGTGCACTCGTGTGCAGCCGGCGTCGCGCAGTACGCGTACGGCGTGCTCCACCAGGGGGCGGCCCCGGTGCTCCAGGAGGGCCTTCGGGTGTCCGCCGAGGCGCCGCCCGCCGCCTGCGGCGAGCAGCAGGCCGATGATCTCCCCCGCCTCGTCGGTCCGTGCGTTCGTCTCTTCTGTCGTCATGCCTCCTGGATACACCTAGCCGGCGCTGCCGCGGTTCGCGGTGGGTGGGTCGGCCCCCGCCGGACAGGACCGCCGCTTCGCGGCGGATGTATCCCACCCACCCACCCGTTTGCCCCGCAGCGCACGGCGGAGGTAGGGGCGGGGGCGTTTGCCCCGCAACGTACGGCAGGACGGGTCAGCCCCCACCGGGCCGCAGCCGCGAGACCGGCCGGAGGGGACGTGGGGGTATGTGCGAACGGAGCACCGAGCACGCTGTAGCCCCGTTGTTCGTGCAGCGTGACGCAGGGATAGCGAGTACGCACATACCCCCGCGGCCCCGCCCCACAACCGAACAACAGGCGCCCCAGCCCTCCCAGGCGAGTCACGCCACCCAATGCCGGTGCCCATCACCCCCACCATCCGCACCACCCCGCAAGCCATCCGCACCACCCCGCAAGCCGCAGGCCAACGTCGTCGACAGGCGCAGCACCGCCTCCTCCGAACGCTCCGGCGGCAGCGTGTAGGGAACGCGCAACCGGTGCTCATGCGTCCCCGGATCCGCACCGAACCGTGAGCCGCCCTCGATCCGTACGCCCCGTGCGAGCGCCGCCCGCGCCAGCGACGAAGCGATCGGCCGGCCCAGGTCCACCCAGAGCGAGAGCCCGCCGGGCGGCAACTGCCAGCGCCACTCCGGGAGGTGGCGGGTGAGGGACGCCGCGAGCGCGTCCCGCTGGGCCCGCAGCCGGGGCAGCCGCTCGCGCAGCACGTCGTCCATGCCGCGCAGCAGATGGAGCGCGACCAGCTGCTCGATGACGGGCGTCGCCATGTCGCCCGGCACACGTTTCGTGGCGAGTTCGGTGATCAGCCCCGACCCGGCCCGCACCCACCCGATCCGCAGCCCGCCCCAGTGCGTCTTGCTCAACGACCCGACGGTGACCACCTGTTCGCCCGCGCCGTGCGGTGCGAGCGAGGCGAAGGGGGCGGGCGGCGGCCCGTCGAGCGCGATGTCGGCGATGGTCTCGTCGATCAGCAGCCAGGTGCCCGTGGCGCGGGCCGTCTCCATGATGCGTACCCGCTGCTCGCGCGGCATCAGACGGCCCGTCGGGTTCTGGAAGTCCGGTACGAGGTAGGCGATGCGGGGCGCCGCCTGCCGCAGCGACGACTCGACGAGACCGCTGTCCCAGCCGTCCTCGGTGACCGGCACCGGCACCGCGCGCAGCCCCGCGCCGCGGATCGCGTCGAGGGCGTTCGGGTACGAGGGGTTCTCGACGAGGACGCGGTCGCCGGGCCTGCCCAGCAGGGAGAGGGTGAGGGACAGCGCGTGCTGGGCGCCGGTGGTGATCAGGATCTGGTCCGGCAGCGTGGACAGCCCGCGCCGGGTGAAGCGCTCGGCGACGGCGGCCCGCAACTCCGGTATCCCGTACGGGTGATAGCCCGGCGTCGGCGCGTGCTCGGCCAGCATCGCACCCGCCGCGGCCAGCGCCGCCGAGAGCTCGGCGGCAGGCGCGCCGGGCGCGGCGATCGCGAGATCCAGCACGTCGTCGTCCGCCATGAACGCCACGACGTTGGACGGCCGTCGCCCGTGCGGCAGCTCGGTCCAGGTGCCGGCGCCGCGGCGGCTGTGTGCGTAGCCGCCCTCGCGCAGCACGTCGTACGCCGCCGTGACGGTGGCCCGGCTGACGGTCAGCGCCGAGGCCAGTTCACGCTCGGCGGGCAGCCGGGTGTGCAGCGGGATGCGGCCGTCGAGGAGGAGGGTGCGGACGCCGTGGGCGAGCGCGCGGTAGCCGGGGCGCTCGCCGCAGGCGCTGGTCAGCAGCCCGGCGAGCAGGCGGCTGCCGAGCCTCCTGTCCATGGTGGGGACCGCTCGTGCGTCTGCCATGCCAACTCCCGCTGATTGGCCCTGCTCTCCAGGCCAATCAGCGTACAGACTCCCTTCCGAACGGCATCGGTTGACTTGGTTTGGCCTGGGAGGAACAGAGCGATGGCACGGACGGAGAGCGGGGACCGGGACGAGGGGCGCGTCGTCGTGGGAGTGACGGGTTCGCTCGCGAGCCTCGCGGCGCTGCGCGCGGGCGCCGACGAGGCCCGGCGGAGCGACCGCGTGCTCGTCGCCGTGATCGCCTGGGAGCCGCCGGAGGGGGAAGCGCGGTATGTGCGCCACCCCGACGCGAGATGGGCACGGTACTGGGAGGCCGAGGCGCGGGCCCGCATCGACCGGGCCTTCGACGAGGTCTTCGGCGGCGCGCCGGACGGCGTGCGGGTCGAGCGCAGGGTCGTCAGGGGCCGGCCGGGTCGCATCCTGTGCGAGCTGGCGAAGGGGCCGGACGACATGCTGGTCGTCGGGGCCAGGCAGGGCAGGCGCCGGATGACCCGCCTGCACCGCTACGTCACGTCTCGCGCGCGCTGCGCCGTCTTCACGGTCCCGGCACCGCCCGTGCCGCGGGGGCTGCGCCGGGCGCTGCGCAGGATGACAGCGGACGACTTCGCCCTGGTCGGACACTGACGGCCTCGCCCCGAGCCTCGACGCGAGTCTCGTCAGGGTTGCCGTCGGATCAGGCCCCGCGTCGTCGCCGCCGCGACCGCCGCCGTGCGGGAGTCGACCTCCAGCTTGGCGTAGATGTGCACCAGGTGGGACTTCACCGTGGCCTGGCTGAGGAACAGTTCTCTGCTGATCTGCTGGTTGGACAGGCCGTCCTTCACCAGCCGCAGCACCTCCAGCTCGCGGCGGCTCAGCGCCTGGGCGGGCGCCCGCATCCGGTCCATGAGCCGGTGCGCGACCGAGGGGGCGAGCGCGGAACGGCCGGAGGCCGCCGTGCGGACCGCCGCGGCCAGTTCCTCGGGCGGCGCGTCCTTGAGCAGGTACCCCGCGGCGCCCGCCTCCACCGCCGCGAGGATGTCCGCGTCCGTGTCGTACGTGGTGAGGACGAGGACGCGTGGCGCGCCCGCGCGGGCGGTGATCGCCGCGGTCGCGGCGGCGCCGTGCATCCCCGCGCCGAACTGCAGGTCCATCAGGACGACGTCGACGCGGCCGGGACCCTCGGCCGCGGCCCGCTCCACCGCGGCCTCCGCCGTCGCCGCCTCCGCGACGATCTCGAAGTCGGGCTCCGCGTCGAGGACCGCGCGCAGCCCGGCGCGTACGACGGGATGGTCGTCGGCGAGCAGCAGCCGGACCGTCGTGCCGGGCGACCACGTCATGCGGCGGCCTCCCTCGGCGACGCGGGCAGCGGCAGCGAGACGGCCACCGCCGTGCCCTGACCCGGGCCGGACTCGACCGTGAACGTACCGCCGAGCGACCGCGCGCGCGAACGCATCGCGGGCAGCCCGAAGCCGCCGTCGCCATCGGTGGCGCAGCCGTCGCCGGTACGTTCCACCGCCGCGGGGTCGAAGCCGCGGCCGTCGTCGACCACGTCCAGCGTCACCGAGGCGTCCATGAACGTCAACGTGATCTCGGCGCGGGCCGCACCGGCATGCCGCACCGTGTTGGCGAGGGCGGACTGCGCGACGCGGAGCAGCGCCACCTCGTACGGCGTGGGAAGCTCCGTCGGCGTACCGCTGAGCGAGAACCGGACACGCGGTCCGGGGCTCGCCGCGCTCAGCCGCTCCAGGGCCCCGGCGAGCGAGCCGTGCGCCAGGTCGGGCGGGGAGAGCGCGCGGACGAACCGGCGGGCCTCGGCGAGGTTGTCCTGTGCGGTCGCGCGCGCCCGTTCGATGTGCGGGGCGGCGGGGGCGTCGGACGGCAGGGCGCGCAGGGCCGCGCGCAGCAGGAGCTGGATCGAGGACAGCCCCTGGGCGAGCGTGTCGTGGATCTCCCGGGCCAGGCGCTCCCGCTCCGCCAGCGTGCCCGCGGTGCGCTCGGCGGCGGCGAGTTCGGCGCGCGTGGCCATCAGCTCGTCGATGAGCTCGCGGCGCCGTTCGCTTTCGCGGTACAGCGCCTGGTAGCCGAGGACGGTGGCGACGGCCACGGCGGCGCCGAGCAGCGGCCCGATGAAGCTGCCCGGTGTGACGCGCTCGCTGTGCACCAGGAAACTCGCGATGGCGGCCACCGCGGTCACCAGGACCGCGGGCAGCGCCCGGCGCGTCGGCAGCAGGTGCAGCTGCAGGAAGTAGAGGGGGAAGGCGGCCCACAGCCCGTCCGGCGAGAGGACGAGCAGCACCAACCAGCACGCGCCGAGCGCCACGAGCCACCAGGCCGCCGCGCGCCCCGGGCGGGTCACGGCGGGACCGACCGTACCCGCGGCGTAGACACCGGCCATGAGCAGCGCCGCCGCGACGGCGGCGGCGGGATGCTCCGCGCCACCGGCCACCGCCTTGACCGCGGCGAGCGCGAGCAGCCCCGCGAGGAGGGCGTGCAGGCAGAGGCGGAGGGTGAGGGAGACGGGGGTGAGGACGGCGGGACCGGCCTCGGCGGGGGCTGCGGCGGGGGCGTTTGCTCGGGTGGGCGTCATGGGGTGATGGGGTGAGGGTCCTGGGGCTGGGGTGGCGGTCAAGGGGGCGGGGCAGGTCCGGCGCGTTGGCGGACCAGGCCGGGCCTGGGTCGTACACCCCGGGGGGCTGGGGCGGCCGGGGCCCGGTGTGTGGGGTGCGCCGCGCGGCGTACGTCGGGTGAGGCGCGCCCCGCGACCGGATGCCGTCCTCCCTCCACCGTACGGCCGTCCCCGCCCCCGCTCGTCAATCGAAAGGTTGATGCTCGGTGCCCCCCTTCGATTCGGGTGAACGCTGCTGTGGCGCGATGCCAGGGCGCCCGGCGTGGCCGCAGGGTGGGGGCATGTTCGTCGCATGGAGAGACCTGCGGTTCGCCAAGGGGCGGTTCGCCCTGATGGGAGCCGTCGTCGTGCTGATCACCCTGCTCGTCGGCCTGCTGTCCGGGTTGACCGCCGGGCTGGCCAGGGAGAACACCTCGGCCATCACGGGGCTGCCCGCCGACCATCTGGCGTTCGCCGCGCCACCGGACGGCCGGTCCGTCTCCTTCACGAGCTCGACCCTGGACCGGGACGCCTGGGAGACCTGGGCGGGCCGCCCGGGTGTCACCTCCGCGCAGCCCATTGGCATCAGCACCCTCGACGCCACATCGGGCGACCGGTCGGGCGCCGTCTCCGCGTTCGGGGTCCGGCCCGACGCCGGGATCGCCCCGGACGGCGTCGCCCCGGGGCGGGCCGTGCTCTCGCGGAAGGCCGCCGCGGACCTCGGGGTCGGCGTCGGGGACCGCGTCAGGCTCGGCGGCCGGGCGGTCGAGGAGCGGGTGGCGCGGGTCGCGTCCGACGCCTCGTACAGCCACACGCCCGTGGTCTGGATCTCCCTCGGCGACTGGCAGGGCCTCGGCCACCGCGGTACGCCCGCGTCGGGCGAGCAGGCGACGGTGGTGGCGCTGCGGACGGCCGACGGGGTCGACCTGGCCGCGGGCGACGCGGCGGCGGGGACCGAGACGACGTCGCTGGAGGGCGCGCTCCCGGCCATCGGCTCGTACCAGGCCGAGAACGGGTCGCTGCAGTTGATGCGCGGGTTCCTGTTCGTGATCTCCGCGCTGGTGATAGGCGCGTTCTTCACCGTCTGGACGATCCAGCGGAGCGCGGACATCGCTGTGCTGAAGGCGCTCGGCGCCTCCACCCGGTACCTGCTGCGGGACGCGCTGGGGCAGGCCGTGATCGTGCTCGTCGCCGGAACGGCGCTCGGCACCGGGATCGCGGCAGCCGTGGGCGGGGCGGCGCTCGCCGGCGGTGACGTGCCGTTCGTCCTTGAGTCGTCGACCGTGCTGGGACCCGCCGGAGTGATGGTCGCGCTCGGGGTGGTCGGGGCCGGTCTGTCCGTACGGCGGATCACCGCTGTCGATCCGCTGGTCGCGTTGGGAAGTGCACGATGAGGACGAAGCACGAGTCCGCATCCGGCCTGCTGATCGAGGACGTCACGCTGACGTATCCCGACGGGGCCGGGCGGCTGACCGCGCTGGACGGAGTGGGGCTCGACGTGCCGGGAGGGACGATGACGGCGGTCGTCGGGCCTTCCGGGTCGGGCAAGTCGAGCCTGCTGGCCGTCGCGGCGACGCTGGTCACGCCCGACCGGGGGCGGGTAGTGGTGGACGGCGTGGACACGGCGGGGCTCGGGCGGGCCGAGAGGACGGAGCTGCGGCGGCGGCGCCTGGGGATCGTCTTCCAGCAGCCGCATCTGCTGGCGTCGCTCACGGCGCTGGAGCAGCTGGAGCTGATGGCCCATGTGGACGGACGGCGACGCGGCGCGCGGAGCGGTCAAGTGCGGGAGCGGGCGCGGGAGTTGCTGGCCGAGGTGGGCCTTTCGGCGGAGGCGGGACGGCGCCCGCACCAGCTGTCGGGCGGGCAGCGGCAGCGGGTGGGGATCGCGCGGGCGCTGATGAACGGCCCGGCGGTGCTGCTGGTCGACGAGCCGACCAGCGCCCTTGACCACGAGCGCGGGGCGGCCGTCCTGGACCTGCTGGCCGGGCTCACGCGGGAGCGAGGCACGGCGACGGTACTGGTCACGCACGACCGGGCGCTGCTCGGGCGCGCGGACCGGGTGGCGGAAATGAGGGACGGCCGACTGACGACGACCACGACTACGGCTCCGGACGGTCCGACCGCTCACGTCCCGAGGTGACCTGACCGGCGGGACCGTCCGACGCCCGATGCCTTACTCAGCCCTACATCACGGGGCAAAACGGGCGGGGGGGGGAAGCGTCCGCCGCGCAGCGGCGGCCCGTCCACCCCGCACCGACCACCCAGGTCAAAGGCTCAGGAGGCCGCCCCCGCGCTCGCCAGCGCCGCCGACAACTCCACCGCCACCTGCTGCAGCACCGGCACGATCCGGTCCGTCGCGGTCTCGGTCACCCGGCCCGCGGGGCCGGAGATGGAGATCGCCGCCGCGGTGGGGGAGTTCGGCACCGGCACGGCCAGGCACCGTACGCCGATCTCCTGCTCGTTGTCGTCCACCGCGTACCCCGAGCGGCGGACCTCGTCGAGCGCCGCGAGGAAACCCTCCGGCGTGGTGATCGTCTTCTCCGTGGCGGCGGGCATCCCGGTGCGGGCGAGCAGCGCCCGCACCTCCTCCGGCTCCGTGTACGCGAGCAGCGCCTTGCCGACCCCCGTGGAGTGCGGCAGGACCCGCCGGCCGACCTCGGTGAACATCCGCATGGAGTGCTTGGACGGCACCTGCGCGACGTACACGATCTCGTCGCCGTCGAGCAGCGCCATGTTCGCCGTCTCGCCGGTCTCCTCGACGAGGCGCGCGAGATAGGGCCGCGCCCACGTGCCGAGCAGCCGCGACGCGGATTCGCCGAGGCGGATCAGGCGCGGGCCGAGGGAGTAGCGGCGGTTGGCCTGCTGGCGTACGTATCCGCAGGCGACCAGCGTGCGCATGAGGCGGTGGATCGTGGGAAGCGGCAGGCCGCTGCTGGCGGAGAGTTCGCTGAGACCGACCTCGCCCCCCGCGTCCGCCATCCGCTCGAGCAGATCGAAGGCGCGCTCGAGGGACTGGACACCACCGCTGGCGGCGGGGGCTTTGGCTGCGGCGATCTCAGCAGGGGCGTCGCTGGCGCTTGACGTCGGCACGGCGCGTTCCTTTCGGTGCTGGCGGGCAAGGATGCAGCCTACCGGTCGGTTCTTCACGAGGGCTCTTGCCGGCCCTGCCGTTGTCGCCGGTCAGGGGGTCTTTGTCCGCGTCTCCGCGGGGTTGTCCCCGGCCCCTTGGGCGCTCGTGTTGTGCGTAGCTACGTTCTGGTAAGCGGAATTCTAATTCCACGTTGTGGAAACGTCCAGTGCGCACCGGAATGCGGGGTGCGCCGTGACGAGGTGCCGAAGCCCACCCTTGACGCCGTGCTCCCCAGCGTGAAAACTCCTTCAACAGAACGTTGAATTCCGTTAAGCGGAAGCAAAAGGTCTGTGCAGCGGAACAGAAGAAAGGGGACGCGGGTGTCCGGACAGGACGTGGACGTGGACGCGACGGCGGGCGCGAAGGTGGAACTGGTGCTCCGCTCGACCCGCGTGGTCACCCCGGAGGGAACGCGGGCCGCATCGGTCGCCGTATCGGGCGGGAAGATCGTGGCCGTGGCCGCGTACGACGCCGAGGTGCCGGACGGCGCACGCCTGGCGGATCTCGGCGACGACGCCCTGCTGCCGGGCCTGGTCGACACGCACGTCCACGTGAACGACCCGGGCCGCACCGAGTGGGAGGGCTTCTGGACCGCCACCCGCGCCGCCGCGGCCGGTGGCATCACCACCCTCATCGACATGCCCCTCAACTCGCTGCCGCCCACCACGACCGTCGCCAACCTGCGCACCAAGCAGGAGGTGGCCCGCAGCAAGGCCCACGTCGACGTGGGCTTCTGGGGCGGCGCCCTCCCCGACAACGTGCAGGACCTCAAGCCGCTGCACGACGTCGGTGTCTACGGTTTCAAGTGCTTCCTCTCGCCCTCGGGCGTCGAGGAGTTCCCCGAGCTGAACCAGGACCAGCTCGCCGCCTCCATGGCCGAGATCGCCGGGTTCGGCGGACTCCTCATCGTGCACGCCGAGGACCCGCACGAGCTGGACGCGGCCCCGCACACGACCGGCCCCAAGTACGCGGACTACCTCCGGACCCGGCCCCGTATCTCCGAGGACACCGCGATCGAAGGCCTCGTCGCCGTCGCCAAGCGGATCGGCGCGCGGGTCCACGTACTGCATCTGTCCTCCTCCGACGCCCTGCCGCTCATCGCCGCGGCCAAGCGTGAGGGTGTCGAGCTCACGGTGGAGACCTGCCCCCACTACCTCACCCTGACCGCCGAGGAAGTCCCGGACGGGGCGAGCGAGTTCAAGTGCTGCCCGCCCATCCGGGAGGGCGCCAACCAGGACCTGCTGTGGGAGGCGCTGGCCGACGGCACCATCGACTGCGTCGTCACGGACCACTCCCCGTCCACCGCCGACCTGAAGACCGACGACTTCGCGACCGCCTGGGGCGGCATCTCCGGGCTCCAGCTGAGCCTGCCCGCCGTCTGGACCGAGGCCCGCAAGCGCGGTCACTCCCTCGATGACGTGGTGCGGTGGATGTCCACCCGTACCGCACAACTGGTCGGACTCGACCACAAGGGCGCCATCGAGGCCGGCCGCGACGCCGACTTCGCGGTACTCGCGCCCGACGAGATCTTCACCGTGGACCCCGCGGAGCTGCAGCACAGGAACCGGGTCACGGCGTACGCGGGCAAGACCCTCAGCGGCGTCGTGAAGTCCACCTGGCTGCGCGGCGAACGCATCCTGCACGGCGGCGAGTTCAGTGAACCCGCAGGCCGACTTCTGGAAAGGAACAACTGAGTACTGTGACGGCGATACCCCACTTCACCGGCGACGCCAGCCCCTACGGCGGCGGCGAGCCCTACGCCGACTACCGCACGGCCGACTTCCCCTTCACCCAGTACGCCAACCTCGCCGACCGGCAGCTCGGCGCCGGTGTGATCGCCGCCAACGACGAGTTCTTCGCGATGCGCGAGAACCTGCTGCTCGCGCACCCTGCCGTCTTCGACCCCGAGCACTTCGGCCACAAGGGCAAGGTCATGGACGGCTGGGAGACCCGCCGTCGGCGCGGCGTGTCGGGCGAGCACCCGTGGCCCACCGCGGACGACCACGACTGGGCGCTCGTCCGGCTCGGCGCCTCGGGCGTCGTGCGCGGCATCGTCATCGACACCGCCCACTTCCGCGGCAACTACCCGCAGGCCGTCTCCGTCGAGGGCACCAGCGTCGACGGTTCGCCGACGCCCGAGCAGCTCTGCGGCGACGACGTGAAGTGGACGACCCTCGTCCCGCGCACGCCGGTCGGCGGCCACGCCGCCAACGGCTTCGCCGTCGACGTCGAGCAGCGCTTCACGCACCTGCGTGTCAACCAGCACCCGGACGGCGGCATCGCCCGCCTCCGTGTCCACGGCGAGGTCGTCGCCGACCCCAAGTGGCTCGCCGCGCTCGGCACGTTCGACGTCGTCGCGCTGGAGAACGGCGGCCAGGTCGAGGACGCCTCCGACCGCTTCTACTCCCCGGCCACCAACACCATCCAGCCGGGCCGCTCCCGCAAGATGGACGACGGCTGGGAGACCCGCAGGCGCCGCGACAACGGCAACGACTGGATCCGCTACCGGCTCGTCCAGCAGTCCGAGATCCGCGCCGTGGAGATCGACACCGCCTACCTCAAGGGCAACTCGGCGGGCTGGGCGTCCCTTTCGGTACGCGACGGGGAGTCGGGGGAGTGGGCCGAGGCGCTGCCGCGCACCCGACTGCAGCCCGACACCAACCACCGCTTCGTCCTCGACGCGCCGGTGGTCGGCACGCACGTGCGCGTCGACATCTTCCCCGACGGCGGCATCTCCCGCCTGCGCCTGTTCGGTTCGCTGACGGAGGACGGCGCGGCCAAGCTGGCCGCCCGCCACCAGGAGCTGGGCGGCTGACTCGCCCCCATGAACGCGGGGCGCACCGGGTGGACAGCCCCGGTGCGCCCCGCACCCATGTCCGGCCCGCGCCGGGACCGGCCGGTTCAGGCCGCGTGACCGCCGTCCACCGACAGCTCGGTGCCGGTGACGTACGCGGCCTCGTCCCCGGCGAGGTAGCCGACCATGGACGCCACCTCGCCGGCCGTCCCGAAGCGGCCGAGCGCGGTCATGGCGCTCTGGCCGTCGGCGAAGGGGCCGTCCGCCGGGTTCATGTCGGTGTCGATCGGGCCCGGCTGGACGAGGTTCGCCGTGATCCGGCGCCCGCCCAGTTCCCGGGCGAGCGCCTTGTTGAGCCCGATCAGCGCGGCCTTGCTGGTGGCGTAGAGCGTGCCGCCCGGCCCCGGCACCCGCTGGGCCATGCAGCTGCCGATGGTGATGATCCGGCCGCCGTCCCGCAGCCGTCCCGCCGCCGTCTGCGAGGCCAGGAAGACGCCGCGGACGTTGACGGCGAGGACGCGGTCGAGGTCGGCGAGCGTCAGATCGCCGACGGGGCCGAGGACGCCGATGCCCGCGTTGTTCACCAGGATGTCCAGGCCGCCCAGGTCGTCGGCCGCCCGGTCCACCGCTCCCGCCGCGTCCCCGGCGTCCGCCGCGTCCGCCCTGAGCGCGAAACCGCGCCGCCCCATTGACTCGATCTTCGCCACGACCTCGCGGGCCGCGTCCTCGTTGTGGACGTACGTGATCGCGACGTCCGCGCCCTCCTCGGCCAGCCGCAGCGCGATCGCCGCGCCCATGCCGCGGCTGCCGCCGGTGACCAGGGCGGTCTTGCCGTTGAGAGAAGACATGTCCAAACCTCTTCCGCAGATGTACCGGTGAAGTGCACCGGTGGTTCCGCACCGCTCCGGGCGAGAAGTGCTTGCGGGTTCAATGAAAGTCGTCCGGGGCGGCGTGGGCTGGCGGCAATCGGACGCGGATCTCGGCGGCCGGGCGGTGAGCGATGACTTCCGGGCGGCCCCGGGGTCTCAGTGGGTGAGAGCCGAACGAACCGCGCACAAGAACCGCCCGCAAGAACCGCCCGCATGAACCGCCGCATGAACCGCACACACGAACCGCCCACACGAACCGCCCACCGGAGAGAAGGCGTTCACCATGAAGCTCACCCTCACGCAGTTCCTCACCCTCGACGGCGTCTTCCAGGCACCTGGCGGCCCCGACGAGGACCGCAGCAACGGCTTCGAGCACGGCGGCTGGTCGGTGCCCTACGGCGACGAGGACTTCGGCGCCTTCATGACCGAGGTCTTCGACCGGGTCGACGCCTTCCTGCTCGGCAAGGGGACCTACGAGATCTTCGCCGGGTACTGGCCGAAAATGACGGACCCCGCCGACCCGATCGCCTCGCGGCTCAACTCCCTGCCGAAGTACGTGGCGAGCACCACCCTGACCGCCGCCGACTGGCAGGGCACGCGGATCATCGGCCGCGACGACCTCGTCAAGGACGTCACCGCGCTCAAGGAGCAGCCGGGGCGCGAGCTGCAGATGCACGGCAGCGGCGGCCTCGCCCGGTCCCTGATGGCGCACGGCCTGATCGACACCCTGCACCTGCTGACGTTCCCCGTCGTCCTCGGCACGGGCAAGCGCCTGTTCACCGAGGGCGCCCCGCCCACCGCCTTCCGGCACGCGCGGTCGCGTACGACGTCCAAGGGCGTGGTCATCAGCACGTACGAGCGCGAGGGGCGGCCGGAGTACGGCAGTTACTAGGAGGGCAGTTCCTGGCCGGCCGGGGGTGAAGGAGCCGAGGGAGACGGCGAGCGGTCCATCGCGTGGCCGCTCGGCGGCGCCCGGTTAACTCCCGGAAAACTTCACAGACTTGACGTTGACACGCCAACCTCTACGCGCGTCACACTGGACCCATGCGAATCCCCCCACGAAACCGCATCCTCGGCGCGGCCACGCTCGCCGCCGCCCTCCTCCTCGGCGGCCCCGTCGCGGCCACCGCGAACGCCACGCCCGTAGCCCCGGCCGCGCACTCCGTCACCGTCACGCATTCCGTCACGGCGGTCGGCAAGGTCTGCTACTCCGCGCTGCCCTCCCAGGCGCACGACACCCTCGACCTGATCAAGGCGGGCGGCCCCTACCCGTACCCGCAGGACGGCACGGTCTTCCAGAACCGCGAGGGCGTGCTGCCGAAGCAGAGCTCCGGTTACTACCACGAGTACACGGTCGTCACGCCGGGCTCGGGCGACCGCGGCGCCCGCCGCATCGTCACCGGTGACAGGAGCCAGGAGGACTACTACACCGCCGACCACTACGCGTCGTTCGCCCTGGTCGACCGCGGCTGCTGAACCACGGCTGCCGAAGGGCGCGGGCTCACTCCACCCGTCGGCTCCGCGCGGCGGCGAAGAGCGCGCAGGCCAGCACGGTGAGCGCCACGCTCACGTAGGTCTCGTAACCGTCGAGGAATCCGAGGCGCTGCACGAGGCCCCATCCGTGCAGCTCACCGGTGAACCTGTGGACCAGGCCGCCCGCGCCCTGCAACAGCAGCACCACACCGAGAATCTCCAGTATCTGCTTCATGGCGCAGATCCTCGCCCCGCACCTTCCCCGCGGACATCCGCCGCAGGGCGAGGACTCTCCCCGTGGACGGTCCGAAAGTCGGCGACCTGCTCGACTTTGGTAGATGATCATGCGCGAGGCGCCGCCGCGACCGTCACCGGTGCGTAGATTTGTCGACCATGAGCCGTACTGATCCCACGGGTGGGCCCGCGCGCGAGCCCGAGCCGAGGGCCGAGCCGGGGCGCGGACCCGAAGGCCTGGTCAAGCGGCCCTGGGCGCTGCCCTCCGCCATCGCCCGGGAGCTCGACCCGAGCCGCGCCGGGAGCAGGGCCCGGCGGACCGCGCGCGACTGGCTCGTCGACTTCGGCTGCTTCTTCGTCGCCGTCCTCATCGGGATGATCGGCGCCGACGCGATCAGCGCGAACCCGCACGTCTCCCAGGGCGCGGCCGACTTCGACCAAGTGACCGGCGCGGTCGCCTGCGCCGCGGTCTGGCTCCGCAGACGGTGGCCGCTCGGTCTCGCCATCGCGATGGTGCCGGTCTCGGTGGTCTCCGACACGGCGGGCGGCGCCGCGGCGGTGGCCCTCTTCACCCTCGCCGTGCACCGGCCGTTCCGGTACGTCGCGTGGGTCGGCGGGGCGTCGATCGCGGCGGTCCCGGTCATGTACCGGCTGCGGCCCGACAGGGAGATGCCCTACGCGGTCGCCATCGGGTTCGGCGTCCTCGCGACCGCGGCGGTCATCGGCTGGGGCATGTTCGTACGCTCCCGCCGCGAGCTCCTGCTCAGCCTGCGCGACCGCGCCGTCCGCGCCGAGAACGAGGCCGCGCTCCGCGCCGAACAGGCCCAGCGGCTCGCCCGCGAGGACATCGCCCGCGAGATGCACGACGTCCTCGCACACCGCCTCACCCTGCTCAGCGTGCACGCGGGAGCCCTCGAATTCCGCCCCGACGCACCCCGACCGGAGATCGCCAGGGCGGCCGGCGTCATCCGGGAGAGCGCCCACGAGGCCTTGCAGGACCTGCGCCAGGTGATCGGCGTCCTGCGCGGAGGGGACGCCGACGCCTCCGGCCGCCCGCAGCCCACACTCGCCGCCCTGGACACCCTGGTCGCCGAATCCCGCGAGGCAGGCATGAAGGTCGTCATCGACAACCGCGTCCCCGACCCCGCCGCCGTACCCGCCGCCCTCGGCCGCACCGCCTACCGCATCGCGCAGGAGGGCCTGACCAACGCCCGCAAACACGCCCCCGGCGCCGAGGTGACCGTGGCCGTCGCGGGCGCGCCCGGCGCAGGCCTGACCCTGTCCGTGCGCAACCCGGCGCCGCCCGGCCCCGTACCCGAGGTGCCCGGCTCCGGGCAGGGGCTGATCGGGCTCGCCGAGCGGGCCGCGCTCGCGGGCGGCCGGCTCGCCCACGCGCCGGGGCCCGACGGCGGATTCGACCTGGAGGCCTGGCTACCGTGGGCGCCATGAAACCGATCAGGCTGCTGCTCGTCGACGACGATCCGCTGGTGCGCGCCGGGCTCTCCTTCATGCTCGGCGGCGCGGACGACATCGAGATCGTGGGCGAGGCGGGCGACGGCACCGAGGTCGCCCCGCTGGTCGGCGAAGTCCGCCCCGACGTCGTCCTGATGGACATCCGCATGCCCACGATGGACGGCCTCGCCGCCACGGAGGCCCTGCGCAGGCGTCCAGGCGCCCCGGAGGTCATCGTCCTGACCACCTTCCACGCCGACGAGCAGGTGCTGCGTGCCCTGCGCGCGGGTGCGGCGGGGTTCGTCCTCAAGGACACCGCGCCGGCCGAGATCGTCGCCGCGGTACGCGCGGTGGCCGCGGGTGATCCGGTGCTCTCACCGACGGTGACCCAGCAGCTGATCACGCGCGTGACCGGTGTCGACCCGCGACTCGACCGCAGGCGGCGGGCGCTGGAGCGTCTGGAGACGCTGGGGGAGCGGGAGCGCGAGGTGGCCGTCGCGATCGGGCGCGGCGGGTCCAACGCGGAGATCGCGGCCCAGCTGTACCTGAGCATCGCCACGGTCAAGGCACACGTGTCCCGGATCCTGACGAAACTGGACCTGAACAACCGCGTGCAGATCGCCCTGCTCGCGCACGACGCGGGCCTCCTGGACCTGGACGGCTGAGAGGTGCTGGGGGCGGTCGGGGGAGGAGGGGCGGGAACTGATTCATCCGGCCCGCGCGTTGCCCGGGTGAGCACCTTTAGGAGACCCGCATGGCGGACACCATCGACCTCGCGGCGGACGGCGAGCGGTTCAGAAAGGACCCGCACTCCGTCTATGCGGAACTGCGCGCCCTCGGGCCCGTCCACCGCGTCCGCCTGCCACCCCCGGAGGACATCGGCGACTTCTATCTGATCGTCGGGTACGAGGAGTGCAGGACCGCGCTCACCGACCGCCGCTTCGCGAAGTCCTCGGCGAGCACGGGCTTCGCCTTCCACGAGGAGGAGCTGATCGGCACGCACCTCCTGATAGCCGACCCGCCCCACCACACCCGCCTGCGGGCGCTGGTCGCCCGCGAGTTCACCATGCGCAGGGTCGAGGCCCTGCGCCCCCGCGTCCAGCGCATCACGGACGACCTCCTCGACGCGATGCTCCTGCGGGGCGAATCGGCGCGGACCCGCCGCGGCGACCTGTTCGAAGCGCTGGCCTTCCCGCTCCCGATCACCGTCATCTGCGAGCTGCTCGGCGTCCCCGACATCGACCGCACCGCCTTCCGCCGGATGTCGAACGGCGTCGTGGCCTCGCCGACCCGGGAGGCGGAGCGCGCCGCCTTCGTGGAACTGGCGGGCTATCTCACCGATCTGGTCGCGGCCAAGCGCGCGGCGCCCGGCGACGATCTGATGAGCGCGCTGATCCGCACCACCGACGAGGACGGCGACCGGCTCTCGCCCGACGAACTGCGCGCCATGGCCTTCGTGCTGCTGATCGCCGGACACGAGACGACGGTCAACCTCATCGGCAACACCGTGCACACTCTCTTCACCCACCCCGGTCAACTGGCCGCGCTGCGTGCCGACATGACGCTCCTCGACGGCGCCATCGAGGAGGCGCTGCGCTTCGAGGGCCCGGTGGAGGCCGCGACGTACCGCTTCGCCACCGAGGACACGGAGCTGGGCGACCTCGTCATCCCCGCGGGCTCCGTCGTCCGGATCGGCCTCGCCGCGGCCGACCGTGACCCCGCCCGCTTCCCCGACCCCGACCGCTTCGACATCCGCCGCGCCCCGCAGGGCCACGTCGCCTTCGGGTACGGCCTGCACCACTGCCTGGGCGCCCAGCTGGCCCGGGTGGAGGCGAAGATCGCACTCGGCTCGCTCCTGGAGCGCTGCCCGGACCTCGCGCCGGACGGCCCGCCGGGGGAGTGGCTTCCGGGGACCCTGATCAGGGGGATGCGGCGGCTTCCCGTCCGGTGGTAGAAGTCGGTCATGACCGAGCCCTCCGCCGAGTTCCCCGCCGAGCCGCCCCTCGCCGACGATCCTGCCGAGATCCCTTCGGAGACCTCTGCGGAGACCGCGCCCGTGCAGCCTGCCGATGAGCCGCTGCCCGACCTGCGTGGGCTCGCCATGGCCCAGAAGGTCCTGGACGCCCAGCCGTTCAGCCGCCTCGTCCGGTCCCGCATCACCCGGTTCGGCGAGGGCGCGGCCACACTGGAGATCGGCATCCGCGAGGAACTGCACCAGCAGAACGGCTTCCTGCACGGCGGCGTGCTCGCCTACGCGGCCGACAACAGCATCACGTTCGCGGCCGGCACGACGCTCGGGCCCGCCGTGCTGACCTCGGGCTTCTCCATCCAGTACGTACGTCCCGCGACGGGCGCCACACTCGTCGCGCGCGCTGTCGTCGTCCACTCGGGGCGCCGCCAGGCGGTGGTCCGCTGCGAGCTGTCCACCGTGGCCGACGAGGGCACGGAGACACTCTGCGCGATCGCGCAGGGCACGGTGCTCTCCGCGGGCTGAGAGCCTGTCTTTGAACCCCCGTCGTCCGCGCGAAGCGCGGGCGCAGCGGTGGATTGGGGCCTCCCCTGCTCGAGCGGAGCCGAGAGCTTGGGGAAGCGTGCGATCGGTGTGCGGAGTCCTGGGTCATGTGGCGGAGCCACCTGTCCTGGGGCTCCGTGCGCCGAGCGTGCGTGCCGGGCGCCGGGGCGCAGGCGGGGGTTCAAAGACAGGCTCTGAGCCGCGCCGCGAGCCCGCCGGCCCGGTAGCGCGGCGCCCTACCCCTCGTACCCCTCCGAGTCCTCCGCGATCTCGGTCATCCGTACCGGCCGACGCTCCCTGCGCGACAGTTCGCACGCCTCCGCGATGCGCAGCGCGTGCAGCGCCTCACGGCCGTCGCAGGGGTTCGTCCGGTTTCCCCGGATGACGTCGACGAAGGCGGCGAGCTCCGCCTCGTACGCGGGGGCGAAACGCTCGAGGAAACCGGGCCAGGGCTTGACCGGCGCGGGCGGGCCCGCCGGTTCCACCGAGGTGAGGGGCGTGCGCTCGTCCATGCCGACCGCCAACTGGTCGCGATCCCCGGCGAGTTCCATGCGGACGTCGTACCCCGCGCCGTTGCAGCGGGTCGCCGTCGCCGTGGCGAGCGTGCCGTCGTCCAGGGTGAGGACCGCGGCCGCCGTGCCGACGTCGTCCGCCTCGCGGAACATCGCGGGGCCCGCGTCGGAGCCGGTCGCGTACACCTCGGTGACCTCACGCCCGGTGACCCACCGCAGGATGTCGAAGTCGTGGACCAGGCAGTCGCGGTAGAGGCCGCCGGAGAGCGGCAGGTACGCGGCCGGGGGCGGCGCCGGGTCCGAGGTGATCGCCCGCACGGTGTGCAGCCGCCCGAGGCGGCCGGCCCGCACCGCCTCGCGCGCCGCCGCGTACCCCGCGTCGAAGCGCCGCTGGAAGCCGAGTTGCAGCACCGTGCCCGCCGCCTCGACCTCGGCGAGGGCGGCGAGCGTGCCCGGCAGGTCGAGGGCGATGGGCTTCTCGCAGAACACCGGGAGCCCGGCCCGCGCGGCCCTGCCGATCAGCGGGGCGTGCGCCGAGGTCGCCGCCGTGATCACCACGGCGTCCACCCCGGCGGCGAAGACCTCGTCGACCGAGGGCACGGCCGTCGCGCCGGTCCGCGCCGCGAGATCGGCCGCTCTCGCGGCGTCCACGTCGGCGATCACCAGCGACGTCACCGCCGGGTGGCGGACCAGGGCCGCCGAGTGGAAGGAGCCGATGCGGCCCGTACCGATCAGTCCGATGCGCATGGCCCCACCCTCGCGACACCGGACCGGCCTGTCAATCCTTTGTCCGGACAACAGAACTTAATAACTTCCCGTCATCATCTCCTGGGGCTACGCTCGCCCCGTGTCCAAACCAGTCGCCAAAGCAGCTCAGGACAAGCCGGTCCAGGACCCCACCGTGGACCTCAGGCTCGGCGTCGACCGCAGCAGCCCCGTCCCGCTCTACTTCCAGCTGGCCCAGCAGCTCGAGGCGGCGATCGAGCGCGGCGCCCTCACCCCGGGCAGCCTCCTCGGCAACGAAATCGAGCTCGCCGGGCGGCTCGGCCTGTCCCGGCCCACCGTCCGCCAGGCCATCCAGTCCCTCGTCGACAAGGGCCTGCTCGTGCGCCGCCGCGGCGTCGGCACCCAGGTCGTGCACAGCCAGGTCAAGCGCCCCCTGGAGCTGAGCAGCCTCTTCGACGACCTGGAGGCCGCCGGCCAGCGCCCCGAGACCCGCGTCCTGCGCAACACCCTCGAACCGGCGTCCGCCGAGGTCGCGGCGGCGCTCGGGGTCGCCGAGGGCGACGCCGTGCACCTGGTCGAGCGGCTCAGGCTCGCCCACGGCGAACCCATGGCGCACCTGCGCAACCACCTGCCGACCGGACTCCTCGACCTCGACACCGCCCGCCTGGAGGCCACCGGGCTCTACCGCCTGATGCGCGCCGCGGGCCACACCCTGCACAGCGCGCGCCAGTCCGTCGGCGCCCGCGCCGCCACCGAGGAGGAGGGCGAGCTCCTCGCCGAGCCCGCCGGCGCCCCGCTGCTCACGATGCGGCGCACGACCTTCGATGACACGGGCCGGGCGGTCGAGTTCGGCTCGCACGTCTACCGCGCCTCGCGCTACTCCTTCGAGTTCCAGCTCCTCGTACGGCCGTAGCCGCCCGCACGGCCCCGGGCGTCCGGGCGTCCGAATGTTCTGACAAACCCATTGACGCTCCCTCACCTCCACCGCTAGAACTCCTCCAGCCGCACCGGGCGGCCGGGAGAAGAGGGGTGGTCCAACATGCGCACATCCCGCACGGCGAGGGGCGTCACGGCCTGTCTGGCGGTGATCGCGCTCGCCGCCGGCTGCAGCAGCTCCGGCGGCAAGGACGACGAGGACACGTCGGGGGACGGCGGCGGGGGCGGCAGGGGCGTGCACACGCCCCGCCTCAAGATCGCGATGGTCACGCACTCCGGCGAGGGCGACACCTTCTGGGACATCGTCCGCAGCGGCGCCAAGCAGGCGGCCCGCAAGGACAACGTCGACTTCCTCTACGCCAACGACAAGGAGGCCAAGGGCCAGGCCGAGCTCGTCCAGTCCTTCGTCGACAAGAAGGTCGACGGGCTCGTCGTGACCCTGGCCAAGCCCGAGGCGATGCGCTCCGTGCTCGCCGACGCGAAGGACGCCGGCATCCCGGTGATCACCGTCAACTCCGGCGGCGAGTTCTCCGCGAAGTTCGGCGCGCTCGGCCACATCGGCCAGGACGAGTCGGTGGCGGGCGAGGCCGTCGGCGACGAGCTGAACACGCGCGGCAGGAAGAAGGCGCTCTGCGTCATCCACGAACAGGGCAACGTCTCCCTCGAACAGCGGTGTGCGGGCGTCAGGAAGAGCTTCGAGGGCTCGGTCGAGAACCTCAACGTCGACGGCACCAACGCGCCCGCCGCCCAGTCCTCCATCAGCGCGAAGCTGCAGGCCACCAAAGGCATCGACGCCGTCGTCACGCTCGGCGCGCCCATCGCCGCGTACTCCGTGAAGGCGAAGGCCGAGGCGGGGAGCAAGGCGGAGGTCGACACGTTCGACCTGAACGCCGAGGTCGTCAAGCGCCTGAAGGCCAAGGAGGTCGGCTTCGCCGTCGACCAGCAGCCCTACCTCCAGGGCTACGAGGCCGTCGACCTGCTCTGGCTCCACGCGTACAACGCCGACACCCTGGGAGGCGGCAAGCCCGTCCTCACCGGGCCCGCGATCGTCACCGGTAAGGATGTGCCGAAGCTGGAGAAGTACACCGCTCGCGGTACCCGATGAACACATGCGTGATCCGCGTGGTCGATACTTGGGCGGCTGGGGCCGGAGATCCGGACCGGCCGCACAGAGCAGCAGAGCAAGAAGGGCACGGCGTCGTGGCAAGGGTGAAGACAGGGGTACGTGCGGTGGGCGCCGTGCTGGTGGCGGTGCTCGGCGTCACCGCGGGACTGACCGGGTGCAGCAGTACCGGCGGCAAGCGCGCGGAGGACGCCCGCAAGGCGGCGACGGCCGGGGGCAGGGCGGCGGTGGACACGCCCCGCTGGACCTTCGGCATGGTCACCCACTCGGGCGACGGCGACACCTTCTGGGACATCGTCCAGGAAGGCGCCAGGCAGGCGGCCCGCAAGGACAACATCAAATTCCTCTACTCCCACAACGCCGAGGCCCAGCAGCAGGCCCAGCTCGTGGACTCCTACATCGACAAGAAGGTCGACGCGATCATCGTCACCCTCGCCAAGCCCGACGCGATGAAAGGCGCCCTGGCCCGCGCCAAGAAGGCCGGTATCCCGGTGGTCACCGTGAACTCGGGCTCCGCGGAGTCCAAGAAGTTCGGCGCGCTCACCCACATCGGCCAGGACGAGACGATCGCGGGCGAGGCCGTCGGCGAGGAGCTCAACAAGCGCGGCAGGAAGAAGGCGCTCTGCGTCCTGCACGAGCAGGGCAACGTCGGCCACGAGCAGCGCTGCGCGGGCGCCAAGAAGACCTTCGACGGCACGATGCAGAACCTGTACGTGACCGGCACCAACATGCCCGACGTGCAGTCCTCCATCGAGGCCAAGCTGCAGTCCGACAAGTCGGTCGACGCCGTCGTCACGCTCGGCGCGCCCTTCGCGGACACCGCCGTGCAGGCCGCGGAGAGCGCGGGCAGCAAGGCCGAGGTCGACACCTTCGACCTCAACGAGAAGGTCGCCGCGGGCCTGAAGTCCGGCTCCCTGGGCTTCGCCGTCGACCAGCAGCCCTACCTCCAGGGCTACCAGGCCGTCGACCTGCTGTGGCTCTACAAGTACAACGCCGACGTCCTCGGCGGCGGCAAGCCCGTCCTCACAGGACCGCAGATCGTCACCAAGGACCAGGCCGACGAGCTGGAGGAGTACGCGAGGCGAGGGACCCGATGACCGCGAAAGCAACCACCCCCGCACCCGCGCCCGCCGACGACGCCGACGAGCGCCTGGTCAAGACCTCACCGCTGAAGAAGCTGATGGGCCGCCCGGAGCTCGGCTCGGTCGTCGGCGCCATCGCCGTCTTCGTCTTCTTCTCGTTCGTCGCGGACAGCTTCCTGCAGGCCACGAGCCTGGCGACGGTCCTGTACGCCGCCTCGACCCTCGGCATCATGGCGGTGCCGGTCGCGCTGCTCATGATCGGCGGCGAGTTCGACCTGTCGGCGGGCGTGCTCGTGACGACCTCCGCGCTCGTCTCGTCGATGTTCAGCTACCAGATGACGGCGAACGTCTGGGTCGGCGTCGGCGTCTCGCTCCTGGTCACGCTCGCCATCGGCGTCTTCAACGGCGTGATGCTGACCCGCACGGACCCGCCGAGCTTCATCATCACGCTCGGTACGTTCCTGATGCTGACCGGCATGAACCTCGGCTTCACGAAGATGATCAGCGGCACGGTCTCCACCAAGTCGATCTCCGACATGGAGGGCTTCTCCTCCGCCAAGGAGGTCTTCGCCTCGACGATCACCATCGGCGGCGTCGACTACAAGATCACCATCGTCTGGTGGATCGTCCTGGTCGCGGTGGCCACCTGGATCCTGCTGCGCACCCGCGTCGGCAACTGGATCTTCGCGGTCGGCGGCGGCGAGGACGCGGCCCGCGCGGTCGGCGTCCCGGTCGCCAAGACCAAGATCGGCCTCTACATGGGCGTCGCGTTCGGCGCCTGGATCGCGGGCCAGCACCTGCTGTTCAGCTACGACGCCGTGCAGTCCGGCGAGGGCGTCGGCCAGGAGCTGATCTACATCGTCGCGGCCGTCATCGGCGGCTGCCTCATCACCGGCGGCTTCGGTTCCGCGGTCGGCGCGGCCGTCGGGGCGCTGATCTTCGGCATGGCCAGCAAGGGCATCGTGTACGCCGAGTGGAACTCCGACTGGTTCAAGTTCTTCCTCGGCGTGATGCTGCTCCTGGCGACGCTGCTCAACCACTGGGTCCGCAAGCGTGCGGAGGCGACGAAGTGACCACGGACATCACGAAGGCCGACGCGGTCGCGGAGGGCGGGCGCACGCCGCTCGTCGAGCTGGACGACGTCAGCAAGTTCTACGGCAACATCCGCGCGCTCGAAGGGGTGTCCCTGGAGGTGCACGCGGGGGAGATCTCCTGCGTCCTCGGTGACAACGGCGCGGGCAAGTCCACGCTCATCAAGATCATCGCGGGTCTGCACCGGCACGACGCGGGTGTCTTCCGCATCGAGGGCGAGGACATGCGTCTCAGCTCGCCGCGGGCGGCCCTGGACCTGGGCATCGCCACGGTCTACCAGGACCTCGCCGTGGTCCCCCTGATGCCGGTCTGGCGCAACTTCTTCCTCGGCTCCGAGCCGACAAAGGGCGTCGGCCCCTTCCGCCGCATGGACGTCGACCTCATGCGCAGGACGACCCGCGCGGAGCTGCTCCGCATGGGCATCGACCTGCGCGACGTCGACCAGCCCATCGGCACGCTCTCGGGCGGTGAGCGCCAGTGCGTGGCGATCGCGCGGGCCGTCTACTTCGGCGCGAAGGTCCTCGTCCTCGACGAGCCGACCGCTGCGCTCGGCGTGAAGCAGTCGGGCGTGGTCCTGAAGTACGTGGCCGCCGCGCGGGACCAAGGCCTGGGTGTGGTCCTGATCACCCACAACCCGCACCACGCGTACCTGGTCGGCAACCGCTTCGTCCTCCTGAAGCGGGGCGTGATGTCCGGCTCGTACGCACGCGACGAGATCACCCTGGACGAGCTGACCCGCCAAATGGCGGGCGGCACGGAACTGGACGACCTCCGCCATGAGCTGGAGGGCGGGGCCCCTTAGCGGGGGGGCGATGTCGCCGGGTGCGCCCCGCCCGGACACGGGACGTCGCCGGGTGCGCCCCGTAAGGGGCGCGGGGAACTGCGCGAGCGACCAGGGCGGGTCCGCAGACGCATCTGGGCGCGTTCCCGGCAGACGCGTCTGCGGCTTTTCCCGGGCGGGGCGCGCAGTTCCCCGCGCCCCTGAGGCCACCCGGCCCCGGGCCACCGGGAGAGGACCCCGCCCCCCCCACGGGGGGCCGAGCCCCGTATCCCGTTGTGCGCGCCCCCGCGAGCGTGAGGCAGAATCGCCGCAATGAGCACCTACCGCGACCTCGCGCACCGCGGCTCCGCGCGAGCCACCGTTCTGCGGACCGTGGGCACCCGCGAACGCCGATCGCACCTCACGGCGCCCCGCGTCAACACCGTCGGCATCGACATCGGCGGCACCAAGGTGATGGCGGGCGTCGTCGACCCCGACGGCAACATCCTGGAGACCCTGCGCACGGAGACCCCGGACAAGTCGAAGAGCCCCAGGGTCGTCGAGGACACCATCATCGAGCTCGTCCTCGACCTCTCCGACCGGCACGACGTGCACGCCGTCGGCATCGGCGCGGCCGGCTGGGTCGACGCGGACCGCAACCGCGTGCTCTTCGCGCCCCACCTGTCCTGGCGCAACGAGCCCCTGCGGGACCGCATCTCCGGACGCCTCGCCGTCCCCGTCATGGTGGACAACGACGCGAACACCGCCGCCTGGGCCGAGTGGCGCTTCGGCGCGGGCCGCGGCGAGGACCACCTGGTCATGATCACGCTCGGCACCGGCATCGGCGGCGCGATCCTCGAGGACGGCGCGGTCAAGCGCGGCAAGTTCGGTGTGGCCGGCGAGTTCGGCCATATGCAGGTCGTCCCCGGCGGCCACCGATGCCCGTGCGGCAACCGCGGCTGCTGGGAGCAGTACAGCTCCGGCAACGCCCTGGTCCGCGAGGCCCGCGAGCTCGCCGCCGCCGACTCCCCGGTCGCGTACGGCATCATCGAGCGGGTCAAGGGCAACGTCCCCGACATCACCGGCCCGCTCATCACCGAGCTGGCCCGCGAGGGCGACGCCATGTGCGTCGAGCTCCTCCAGGACATCGGCCAGTGGCTCGGCGTCGGCATCGCCAACCTCGCCGCCGCGCTCGACCCCTCCTGCTTCGTGATCGGCGGCGGCGTCAGCGCGGCCGACGACCTTCTGATCGGCCCGGCCCGCGACGCCTTCCGCCGCCACCTCACCGGCCGCGGCTACCGCCCCGAGGCCCGCGTCGCCCGCGCCCAGCTCGGCCCCGAGGCCGGCATGGTGGGCGCCGCCGACCTCTCGCGCCTGGTCGCCCGCCGCTTCCGCCGCGCCAACCGGCGCCGCGTGGAGCGCTACGAACGTTACGAGCGCTACGCAGAGGCGCGCCGTACCAACGACCGCACCTCCCAGGGAACCCCGTAGATGACCGTGCCCCGCCAGCCCTCGTCCCCGGACCACCCCGGCGCCCCGGAACCGCCGGACCGCGACGAGGGCAAGGCCCTGAAGACCGAGGACCGCCGCCACATGCTCCGCCGCCGCTGGCTGACGGCGATCATCATCGTGCTGCTCATCGGCGTCCCCGCCGGCTATCTGGTGATCTCCGCGAACCAGAGCCGGAACAGCGGCCGCGACAAGGAGGACAAGTACTCCGCGACCGGCCTCACCGCGGGCTGGCCCTCCAAGGTGCAGCGCCGCCTGTACGACGTGCCGGTCCAGCCGTACTCCGCGGAGGTCGCCTACTACGAGACGAACAACTGGCGCACCAGCCGCCTCTACGTCCAGTTCCTCACCAGCAACGAGGGCCTGAAGCGGTTCCTCACGCAGATCGGCACCACCGAGGACAAGCTCAAGCCGAAGGACATCACCATCAGCAAGCGCGACAGGAACGTCGTCGGCTGGGAGTTCACGGGCCAGGGACCCTGGTCCGGCCTCACCCACGACCAGAAGAACCCCAAGCCGACGCAGGACGTGGTCGTGGACCGCTCGAACGCGCAGCACCCGATGGTGTACGTGGTCTCGACGACGACGCCCTGAATTCTTTCGCGACGGTGAAGATCGGGGCGTTCCCCCGACAGGGGGCCCCAAGGCCTCCTAGCGTGTGGCCATGACAAGAATTTCGGACTCGGAATCGGCGTACGACCGGCACAGACTGCACCAGTGGCTGGCCGGGGAGGCCCGCGCAGAGGGGGTGGGCCGCCGGGACCTCCTGCGGCTCGCGGCCACCGTGGGCCTCGTCTCCGCCGTACCGGCCGCGCTGGCACCGGCCACGGCGAGCGCGGCGGACGTAGCGGACGAGGCGGGCGGTGCGACGGACGGGCAGCCCCGGTCGCGTGCCGTGGGGGACGGCATCGTGAAGCCGCTCCCGCCGGAGCGGTTCATCCTGCACGGCACCAACGCGGAGACCCGCTTCGAGTCCCTCGCGGACACCGGCCACCTCACCCCCGTCTCCCACTTCTTCGTCCGCAACCACACGACGACGCCGCGCGTCGACGCGCGGACCTGGCGGCTGAACGTCTGGGGCGACGGACTCACCGGCGCAGCACGGCAGTTCGGCCTCGCGGAGCTGAAGAGCCTTCCCCCGGTGACCCGTACGGCGTTCGTCGAGTGCGCGGGCAACGCCAGGAACTTCTTCAAGACCCAGCAGGGCCAGTCCGTTTCGGGCACGCCGTGGACCATGGGCGCGATCGGCGCGGCCCGCTGGCGCGGCGTACGCCTCGCCGACGTCCTGCGCAGGGCGGGCCTCTCGCACCGCGCGGTGGACGTCATGCCGCGCGGCCTCGACGACGAGTACGTCACGCCGAACGGCACGAACTACGGCCGCGTGCGGCGCCCCATGCCGGTCTCCAAGGCCCTGGACGACGTCATCCTCGCGTACGAGATGAACGGCGAGCCCCTCCCCGCCGACCACGGGCACCCGGTCCGCCTCCTCGCCCCGTCCTGGGTGGGTATCTCCTCGATCAAGTGGCTGGGCGACATCGAGGTCTCCACCACGCCCCTCTACTCGCCCTGGAACACCGACTTCTACCGGCTCTACGGCGACGCGTACCCGCCGGGCGGCAGCGCCCCGCTGACCCACCAGACCCTCAAGTCGGCCTTCGAACTCCCCTGGAACGCGCCGCTGTCCGCACACACCCGGCACCGGCTCACCGGCCGCGCCTGGTCCGCCACGGGCGCGATCACCAAGGTCGAGGTCAGCACGGACGGCGGCGCCTCCTGGCGACCGGCCCGCCTGCACGACCGCTCGCACCCCGGCTCATGGACACGCTGGTCGACGCGGTGGACCCCCGGCGAGCCCGGCCCCGCCGAACTCCTCTCCCGCGCCACGGACTCCACGGGCCGCACCCAGCCCGAGACCACCGTCCACAACACGCAGGGCTACCTGTTCGACGCGGTCGTGCGGCACGCGGTGACGGTGGGAGCCTGAGAGCCTGTGTCATATCCCCGGCCGGGTGGTCGCCGCCTGGCACGCACGCTCGCCGCGTTGCCGAAAAGCCCTAGTAGCTCCTCCCCCAGGCCTGAACGGCCCGGGGGGACCCCCACCGAGGACTTCCCGGCGCCTTGCGATCGCACGCACCAGACGACGCCCACTGATCCGACCGGGGATATGACACAGGCTCTGAGGGGCCCTCACCCGGTGGCCGCCCACCCCTCGTACACGGCGGCCGCCACCGCCAGGTCCTCCCAGGCCATCCCCGCCGACTTGAACAGCCGGGGCCGCCCCTCCACCGGCTTCACCTCGCCCCTGACCAGGGCGTCCAGCGTGTGCAGGCGCTCCATGGCGAAGGCGCCCTCGGCGACCGCGAGGACCAGGTCGCCGCACTCCCGCTCCGCCACCTCGCGCGACTCCGCCACCACGGTGGCGCGCCCCACGAGGCGGGCGTCCACCTCGCGGGCGTCCGGCTCGTGCGAGCCGACCGCGGCGACCGTCGCGTGGGCGGGCAGCAGGGAGCTGTCGAACAGCGGCTCACGCGCCGTGGTGCAGCAGCAGACCACGTCGGCCCGGGCCACGGCGTCCGCCGTCGTGGGGGACGCCGGGAGGCCGGCCGCGCGGCAGCGGTCGACGAAGGCGGCCACCCGGCCGGTGTGCCGCGCCACCACGTCGACGTGGCGCAGCGCGGGACGTACCGCACGCACCGCCTCGACGTGTCCCCACGCCTGCGGCCCCGTCCCGAAGACGACCAGCCGCTCGGCGTCGGGAACCGCGAGCCGCCCGACGGCCACGCCGGACACCGCGGGAGTACGCAGCGACGTCAGCGCGATCCCGTCCAGCAGGGCCAGCGGCGCATGGGTCACGCCGTCCAGGAGCAGGTACAGCCCCTGGACGCGGGGCAGAGCGCGCTCGGCGTTGCCCGGCGTGACCGTGACCGCCTTCACGCCGGTGTACGAGGCCGTGGCCGACGGCATCAGGAGCAACTGGCCGCCGGGTACGTCCACGACGGAGCGGGGCGGCTCCGCAGCGGGGTCGAGCCCGGCGGTGATGACGGCCTCCAGCGCGTCGACGGCGGCGGACATGGGGACGAGCCGGGCCATGGTGGCGGCGTCGATGTGGGGCGTGGCGGGGGAGGGGGCCGGTGTGCTCATACGGGTCCTTGTCGTGCGGGTGATGTGACGGATCCGCGGTGCGGCGGGAGTGAAGGCGGACGTCCCGGGCACTCGCGGGGGGAAGGCAAAGGTGCACTGCCCGGCCCCGGCGGAGAAGGGGCCGGACGAGTTCACGAGGAAAGGTGTCATCCGTGTCGCAAGTCGAAGAGTCCATCGAAGTCAACGTGCCGGTCCGCGCGGCGTACAACCAGTGGACCCAGTTCGAGACGTTCCCCGAGTTCATGGAAGGCGTGCAGCGGATCGAACAGCGCACCGACAAGCTCACCCACTGGGTGACGAAGATCGATGGTGTGGAGCGGGAGTTCGACGCCGCGATCACCGAGCAGATCCCGGACGAGCGGGTGGCCTGGACCACGGTCGAGGGGCAGGCCAAGCAGGCCGGTGTCGTCACCTTCCACCGCCTGGACGACTCGCGGACCAAGGTCATGCTGCAGATGGAGTACGACCCTGAGGGTCTGGCCGAGACGGTCGGCGACAAGCTCGGCTTCGTGAAGCGGCAGGTCACCGGGGACCTGGGCCGGTTCAAGAAGTTCATCGAAAAGCGCGACGGCGTGGAGACCGGCGCCTGGCGTGGCCAGGTGTAGTTCCCGGAGCCCGACGCGAGATCCCTGGTGACGCCCAGCGGCGGCGCCCCACGGTCCTCATACGGACCACTGGTGGGCGCCGCCGCGAGCGCGCGGAGCAGGCGTCCTTCGGCGGTGTCCGTGTGCACATCGGGCCTCGACCGTCTCGCGGCGGGACGGGCCGCGGAAAATCGTAGGCCGAACGCGTCCCGTGTCGGTTAACGTGGAGGCGACTTCGAACATGTGACGAGGAGCCCGGACATGGTGGTGGACGACGACATCTCCGGGTGATGCCCGGACCCGGCAGGCCACCGGCAGGCGCGTGGAAGCGCCGCCGATGTGGTCTCGCTGTCGTGCCGTCCTCCGCTGTCTGCCGCAGGGGCAGAAATGTCTTGCCTGCCCCCCGTCCGCAAGGTCACCACCATGCCCGAAGCGTCCATTGTGTGCTCCAACCTGTCCTTCGCCTGGCCCGACGACACCCCCGTCTTCCAGGACCTGTCCTTCACCGTCGGCTCCGGCCGTACCGCTCTCGTCGCCCCCAACGGCGCAGGCAAGAGCACACTGCTCAAGCTCGTCGCCGGTGAGCTGCGGCCCCGTTCCGGGTCGCTCTCCGTGGCCGGCTCCCTCGGCTACCTCCCGCAGAGCCTCCCGCTGACCGGTGACCTCACCGTCGCCGAGGTGCTGGGCGTCGCCGCGATCATCCGGGCCATCGACGCCGTGGAGTCCGGGGACGTCGACGAGAAGCACTTCACCGCCATCGGCGACGACTGGGACATCGAGGAACGCACCCGCGCCCAGCTCGACCGCCTCGGCCTCGCCGACCTCACCCTGGGCCGGCGCCTGCACACCCTCAGCGGCGGCCAGGTCATCTCCCTCGGCCTCGCCGCCGAGTTGCTGAGGCGGCCCGACGTCCTGCTGCTCGACGAACCCACCAACAACCTCGACCTGGACGCGCGACACCACCTCTATGCCGCGCTCGAGGAATTCACCGGCTGTCTCTTCCTGGTCAGCCACGACCGTGCGCTGCTCGACCGCATGGAACGCGTCGCCGAACTCGACGGCGGCGAACTGCGCTTCTACGGCGGGAACTTCACCGAGTACGAGGAGGCCGTCAGGGCCGAGCAGGAAGCCGCCGAGAACAACGTCCGCAATGCCGAACAGCAACTCAAGCGCGAGAAGCGGGAGATGCGGCAGGCCCGCGAGCGCGCGGAGCGCCGGCAGAGCAATGCCGCCCGCAACCTCAAGAGCGCCGGTCTGCCCCGCATCTTCGCCGGCAACATGAAGCGCGGCGCGCAGGAGTCGGCGGGCCGTGCTGGCCGGCTGCACGCGGGCCGGGTCGGCGATGCGCAGGCCCGGCTGGACGAGGCCGGGCGTGCGCTCCGCGAGGAGCAGCGCATCACGATCGACCTGCCGGACACCCAAGTGCCCGCAGGACGCACCCTGTTCCTCGGGGAGCGGCTGCGGGTCCGGCTCGGGGGCAAGGAGGTGTTCGCGGGCCAGGGCGTCGACCTGACGATCCGTGGCCCCGAGCGCATCGCGCTGACCGGTCCCAACGGCGCGGGCAAGAGCACGCTGCTGCGGCTGCTCAACGGCGATCCGACGGCGGGGTACGAGGGCGTGATCAAGCGGGCCGACGGCCGCGTCGCCCATCTGTCGCAGCGGCTCGACCTGCTGGACGTCGAGCGGACGGTCGCCGAGAACTTCGCCGACCACGCCCCGGAGCGGCCCGAGGCCGAGCGGATGAACCTGCTCGCCCGCTTCCTCTTCCGGGGCGCGCGTGCCCATCTGCCCGTCGGCGTGCTCTCCGGCGGCGAACGGCTGCGCGCCACGCTGGCCTGCGTACTGTGCGCGGAACCGGCCCCGCACCTGCTGCTCCTCGACGAGCCGACGAACAACCTCGACCTGGTCGGCGTGGAGCAGTTGGAGAGCGCCCTGAACTCCTACCGGGGCGCCTTCGTGGTCGTCAGCCACGACGAGCGGTTCCTGCGCGAGATCGGTGTGAGCCGGTGGCTGCGACTGTCCGGGGGCGAGCTCGCGGAGACCGGGGCCCCCGATGACTGAACCACCGCGGCGACCTTGCCCGCGCCGAGAGCCCGGGTGTCGCCCGATGCGACACCCAGGACAGCGCCGGGCGGCACGCGCCCGCGGCCCGGCCCCTCAGCCCTGCACCAGCCGCGTGCTCAGCGCGCGAATGATCTCGGTGCCGAGGACCGCCTGGCCGCGGGCGTTGAGATGGATGCCGTCGCTGCTCCAGACCGACTCCTCGCGGCCCGTCGGATGGCTCTGCATGTCGACGTAGACCGCGTCGAGGCGCTCGGAGACCGCCCGCATGCGCTGCGACAGGACGGCGAGGCGCTCGCGGGCGACGCCGCGGTAGCGCTCGTCGAAGTGGGGGTTGCCGATGATGTCGAAGAAGCCGGACGTCACCAGGGTGCCCGCCGCCTTGCGCAGGGGCGTGAACAGCGCTTCGAGTTCGCTCTCCGCGGCGTCCGGGTCGAAGACCTTGCGCAGGCCGTCGTTGCCCCCGCACAGCGCGATCACCAGATCGGGTCCGAAGTCGAGCGCGGGCTGCAGCTGCGTCTCGCGGACCTGCGACGTCAGCAGGTCGCGTACGCCGAGATTGAGGGTCTCCAGATCCGGGCGCGCCGTGCGCAGCGCCGCGATCACCGGGCTTGACCAGGGCTGCGAGCGGTAGCCGTGGCGCGGCTCGCTGATCCCCGAGGCGACACTGTCGCCGACGATCACCAGCCTGGACCAGGGAGCGCCCCGCAGCAGCTCCGCCGCCCCGGCCGGTGACAGCACATAGGGATCATTGCTCTCGGTCACACCAGTGGTTTCCATGGTCCGGACGGTCCCTTCCTCGCGCACAGTCATGCGTCCCCCGTCAACGATGGCCCTCGGGCAGGCCGCCCGCTGGCGGAAATCCGACATCATCGCGGCGCCCGCGCGGTGGCCCCCACGGCGCGTCACTTCTTGTGCGCGCGGAAGCGGAGCTGGTGACCGCGGTGATCCCGCTCCACGACGGCCTCCCCGAACCCGGCCGCGGTGAGCCGCTCCGAGAGGCTTGCGGGCCGGACGACGTTCATGGTGTCCCCGAGGTGCAGCAGCCGGAACGGCAGGGTCGGCTGGCTGTCGCTGCCGGCGAGCACCCCGCCCGGCCGCAGCACCCGGAAGGCCTCCGCGAACAGCCGGTCCTGGAGCGCGACGGTCGGCACGTGATGCAGCATCGTGAAGCACACGACGGCGGAGAAACCGGCGTCGGGCAGCGGCATCGCGGTGGCGTCCCCGAGCACGATCCGGGCCCGGTCGCCCCAGTCGCGTCGGAGCAGGCGCGTGGTCGCCCCGTTGATCTCCAGAGCGGTGAGGCGCGGCACACGCTCCACCAGGACCCGGAGATTGGCGCCGTATCCCGGGCCCAACTCCAGTACGTCCTCGCCCAGTTCGACCCCTTCCAGCGCCCACGGCAGCAGCCGCCGCTCGGTGAAGCCCGCCCACGTGCGTGAACCGCACAGCACTCGGTGCGCCCTGTTCATCGGCATGCGCCGAAGCTAACTCCCGGCGTGCAGCCGTCCGCTGACACCGCCGCGCCAGCGCGCCGTCAGCGGCCCGGCCTACGTTGCGGTGGGCCCGGCACGCGAGGCCGGGCCCCATCCGACCGACACCTGGGGACGTGCATGCCCACCCACGCGACCGCCTCCCGACCCCGCTTCCTCGTGGACTTCGCCCCCACCCGCTTCCGGCGCAGGCTCTTCCCCTTCTCCCGGGTGCCCGCCACCGGACGCATCGGCGAGATGTGGCACCTGGCCGCGCGCAACCACCCGGAGCAGCGCGTGATCGTGGACCGCGCCCCCGACGTGGACCCGGAAGGACCGCTGGAGCGCACCTACCGGCAGTGGACCGCACTGGTCGACGACCTGGCGGCGCGGCTGCGGGCGATGGGCGTACGGGAATGGGACCGGGTCGCGGTCGTCAAGAGCAACCACCTGGACATCTCGCTGCTGGCCTCCGCCGCCGCGCGCATAGGCGCCATACCCGCGCTGATCTCCGACACCCACGCCCCGGAAGTCCTCACGGTGCTCCTCGCCCGCCTTGAGCGCCCCTACCTGGTGACCGAACGCCGGGTCCTGGAGGCGAAGGAGTTCGACGCGGAGGCCCTCGCCGAACTCACCGAGCGGGCCGCGAGCGTGGACGGAGCGCCCGCCGGCCGCACGGACGTGCTCGACTTCGGCCGCCTCGACCGCGGCCCCGCGCCCGCGCGACAGCTGCGGGCGTACGGGGAGCCCATGGTCATCACCCACACCTCGGGCACCACGGGCGTACCCAAACTGGTGCTGCACTCGGCCGCCTCCCTCTACTCCCTGGCGCTGGTGGAGGCCGAGCGCTGGCCGGTCTTCGGGCTGCGCGCCGACGACACCGTGGCCTTCTGCCAGCCGTACTCGCACCAGCGCGTCGTCACCGGCCTGCTGCCGCTGACCACGGTCGGCTCGAAGCTCCTGATGCTGTCCGACCCGCGGGGGCCGCGCCTGCGCGAGCTGCTCGTGCGCCACGCCCCCACCCTGGTGGAGACCCTGCCCAACGCGTTCCTCGCCTGGGAGGAGCTCAGCAGGGACCCGGGCAGGCCCTTCCGCAGGGTCCGCGTCTTCGTGAGTTCCTTCGACGCGATCCACGCCCGTACCGTCCGCGCCTTCCTCGCCGCCACCGACCGCAGGTTCCCGGTGTGGATCCAGTCCTGGAGCCAGACCGAGGCGGGCGCCGTGGCGGTCCGGCCCTACACCCGCAGAACGGTGCGGCGGCGCGGCCACCGGCCCGCCCCGACCCAGATGCTGGGCTGGCCGGTGCCCCGCTTCGGCAGGCTGCGGGCCGTGGACCCCGTGACGGGCGAGGAGGTGCCGCGCGGCGAGGTGGGTCTGATCCAGTTCTCGGCCCCGGGACGCTGCCTGACCTATGTCGGGGAGCACGAACGGCACGACCGCAAACGGCAGGACGGCTGGTGGAACCTCGGCGACCTGGCGGTGGTCAACCGCTGGGGCGCGGTACGCCTGATCGACAGGGAGGTGGACCGCATCCCCGGTTCGAGCGCCCTGGAGATCGAGGACCTCCTCCTCGACCGGCTGCCCGACACCACCGAAGTCATCGTGCTGTCCGTACGGGACGGCCTCCCGCAGCCCGTCTACAGCACGCGGCGCGACATCCCCGTGGAGCCGGCGCGGTGGCGCAGTGCCACGGCAGGACTGCCGGCGCTCGCCGAGCCGCTGCACATCCGCTGGGACGCGTTCCCCCGCACCGCCACCTGGAAGGTACGCCGCGTCCTGCTCCGCGAGCAGCTGATCGGGGACACGGCGGGAGCGGGCCGTGGCCACTGGACGTGACGCGGCGGCCCGCGGCTGAGGCGTCCGTCTCAGCCGGATCTCAGAGCCGTTCCAGCCGGGCACTGAACGATGGGGCCGGGGCAGCACACCCAGTCCCGCTCACGGCGCGCCACCCAGCCACCAGAGGAGTCCGGTGTGATTGTCCTTGGCTACAACGGTTTTACCGACGGCGCCGACATGTTCGGCCGGTTGTACGGGGCGACCGGAATCGACCGGCACAGCATCCTGGGCCATGACGCGGCCGTCGCGCTGTCCGTGGACGGGGAACTGGTGGCGGCCGTCGAGGAGGAGCGGCTGAACCGGGAGAAGAAGACGTCCGACTTCCCCGCGAACTCGCTGCGGTGGTGCCTGAACACCGCCGACGTGCGCCTGGACCAGGTCGACGTCGTCGCGTTCCCCTGGTCCTTCTCCTCCGACGTCGTGAACGCGATGATCAAGGACATCGGCGACAGCGGCCTGACCGTGGAGCAGAAGTTCGACCGGCTCAGGCGGTTCGGCGAGCTCTACGGCGGACTGGTCGGCAAGGACGCGGTGCACGCCGACTTCAAGCGGCGTACCGGCTACGACCTGCCCGCGGAGAAACTCGTCCCCGTCCCGCACCACCTGGCCCACCTGATGTGCGGCTACTACCTGTCCGGCGAGCGGGACGCGGCCTTCCTGGTGAGCGACGGCCGCGCCGAGCGTCTTTCCTCCGTCATGGGTGAGGTGCGCGGCGGCGACATCCGGCTCTTCGAGAAGTCGGCCATCGGCGTCAACCACTCGCTCGCCCTGCTCTTCGGCGAGATCACCCGCTACCTCGGCTTCATGCCCAACAACGACGAGTACAAGGTGATGGGCCTTGCGGCCTTCGCCCCGCCCCCCACCGCCTCGGACAACCCCCTCCTGCGCCACGTGGTCGAACTGCACGAGGACGGCCGCTACACCCTCGCCCTCGCCAACGACCCGAGCGGCACCCGCGGCTACTACCCCCTCCTCGACCGGATCTTCGGCGGCGACGAACGGTGCCGCGAGGAGAGGGAGTACCGCGCCCGGGTGGCCGCCGCCGCGCAGCAGATGGTCGAGGTCGTCACGGCCCACCAACTGCGCGCCCTGGAGGACGGCACCGACCTGACCCGGCTGATCTACGAGGGCGGCCTCGCGCTCAACTGCGTGAACAACGCCAAGCTCCTGGAGAGCACCCGCTTCACCGACATCCACGTCAGCTTCGGCGCGAGCGACCCGGGCGTGGCGATCGGCGCCGCCGTCTACGCGGGCCGGCTCGGCGGCCGCTCCCGCACGGCCCCCGCCACCCCGTACCTGGGCCCCTCCTACGACGACGAGCAGATACGCGCCGCGCTCTCCGCACGCGCCGACGACGTCGAGTGGACCGAGCTCGACGAGGAGTCGGTGGCCGAGCAGACCGCCAAGCTGCTCAGCGAGAAGACCGTCGTCGGCTGGTTCCAGGGCCGCACGGAGTACGGCCCGCGGGCCCTGGGCAACCGCAGCATCCTCGCCAACCCAGGCTTCGCCGACATCAAGGACATCATCAACACCCGCGTCAAGCACCGGGAGCCGTTCCGGCCCTTCGCCCCGGTCGTCCTGGAATCCGAGGCGCCCCGGGTCTTCGAGATGGGCAGGAAGAAGACGTCGCCGTACATGACGTTCGTCTTCCCCGTACGCCCCGAGTTCCACGACGTCATCCCGGGCGCCACACATGTGGACGGCACCTCCCGGGCGCAGACCGTCACGCCGGAGTCCAACCCGAAGCTGGCGGAGCTCCTGGAGAGGTTCACCGCGCTGACCGGCGTGCCGTGCCTGGTGAACACGTCGTTCAACGTCGCGGGTGAACCGATCGTCTGCTCGCCGGCCGACGCGCTCGGCTGCTTCCTCCACACCGAGATCGACTACCTGGTCCTCGGGCGCTTCCTGGTCGTCAAGAAGTGACGGACCTCGACACGGCGCGGCCGAAGCGGCCGGCCCCCCGGCCGGTCGGCCCGCTCCTGGAGGCCGTGCTGTCCGAGCTGACCCGCGGGGCAGGCCGCCCCAGCCCGCTGGAGGCGGCGTGCATCGCCTCCGTCGAATGCGCGCTCCAGCTCACCAGGACCGCCGAGCGGGCCCGGCGGGCACCGGCCGACGAGTTCCTGTCCGTCGCCGCGCGCGAGGCGCTCGGCGCGGCCCGTGCCTCGGTCCTCGCCGCGACGTGCGCTGTCAGATCCATCGAGGACCGGCGGCGGGGCCCGCGCCGGGGCGACGCATGAGCGCGCCGGAACCGACCCACGGCCCGGGGGCCACCCTTACCCGGCGGCTCGCCGACTGGGCGGCCCGCCTGCACCACCACGACCTGCCCGAACGCATCGAGCGGTACGCGGTCAGCCAGGTCATGTCGCATCTCGCGGTGGTACGGGCGAGCCTGGCCCATCCGCTCGGCACCAAGCTGGTACGGGCCTTCGGCTCACCGCTCGCCCACGATCCCGCCCGCGCGGCCCAGGTCCTCGCCGCGCTGTCCTCGTGCCTCTACTACGAGGACAGCATGTACGCGGGCCACGTCACGCACGCCTCCGTGGGCGTCCCGCTGGCCTTCCGGCGGCGGCAGCGCCTCGACGGGCGGGCCCTGCTGACCGCGGTCGTCGCCGCGAACGAGTGCGCAGCCCGGGTCACCGCCGCGGGCGCGCTGGGCCCGCTGCGCGGCCAGGGCACCTCCTACACCCAGCTCGTGGGCGCCGTGGCGGGCCGGATGAGGGGGGCCGGGGCGCCGCCCACGCGGTGGGTCGACGCGTGGGGGCTCGCGCTCGCCATGCCGCCGTGGCCCTTGCGGCGCGCCCTCCTCGGCAGCGAGGCCAAGGTCCTCTCGGCCGCGTTTCCGGTACGGACCGCCCTCGACGCCTGTGACGCCGCCGACGCGGGACTGCGGGGCGCGCACGACATCCTGGAACACCCCGGCGGCCTGCTCGCCAGGTTCTCCCACGTGCCGTCCCCGGAGGTCGTCACGGCCGGTCTCGGCACGCGCTGGCACACCGAGACCCTCACGTTCAAGATGCGCCCGGCCGGCGCGTACGTCGACGCGGCCGTCGACTGCGCCGAAGAACTGCACGCCCGACTGACCCCGGAGGAAGCGGAGTCGATCGAGGAGATCGTGGTATCCGCGCCCCGGCTGGCCATCGCCATGGACGACGAAGGCGCCGCCTACCTCGACCGCGAACGATCGGCGATCATGGCGCTCAACGTCTGCGTCGCCTACAACGTCGCCACCGCGCTGCTCACCGGCTCCGTCACCCCCTTCGACCTCGCCGAACCGGCGACCGCGGAGCCGCGGCGCTGGTCCCTCGCGGACCGGGTCCGCCTGGAGTACGACGCCGGTCTGAGCCGCGAAGTCCTGCGGGCCACCGCCCCGTTGGGCGAGGCGCTGCGCCAGGCCGGGGAGCGCGGGACGCGGTGGCTCGCCGACTTCACGGGGGACGGCGCGGTGGCCGCGGCGGTCGGCGGACCTCCGAGCGACACGTTCCAGGAGGCCGACAAGGCCGTCGGCGCCCGGCTGCGGGTCACCCTGCGCGACGGCCGGGTGCTCACCGCGTCCCGCGAGCGGCCGCGGGGATCGGCAGGCCCCGCCACGAGGGACACCCACCGGGTGCTCGCCAGGGAGAAGCTCACCCGGTCCGGCAACTCGGCCGACGTGATCGACGGACTCGAGGACATCGCCTCACTCGGCACGCGGGAGCTGGACGACCTGGTGAACCGCGCGCTGTCCGAACCGCTCCCTGCGGGCGACGCGCCTTCCGTCTCCCAAGTGCCGTACACCACAGGCCCGTTCACCGGGTCCGGCCCGCCGCACCGCTCCTGACAACCGGGAAGGCGCCCGGCCCGCACGCGGCATCCGGGCGCCGAAGGAAAGGGGTATCGCACCATGTCCGAGCCCACACCCAGATTCACCTACCCGACCAAGCGGACCGATCCGCTCGTGCCGCCCGACGTGTACGCGCGGGCGCTGCGCGAGGAGCCGGTCTGCCCCATCACCCTCGCCACCGGCGACCCCGCCTGGTTCGTGGCCCGGCACGACGACGTCCGCACCGCCCTTTCGGACCGGCGGTTCAGCAGGGAGGCGCTGTTCCGGCCCGGCGCCGCCCGCGCGCAGGTGATCGAGCCGGATCCCGACAGCATGCTCACCATGGACCCGCCGCGCCACACCCGGCTGCGCAGACTCGCCAACCGGGCCTTCAGCCCGCAGCGCGTGGAGCGGCTGCGGCCCTACGTCGAGCAGGTCGCCGCCGACCTGCTCGACGCCATGGAGACCGGCCCGCCCGAGGGCGACCTCGCCGAGGTGTACGCGCGCCCGCTCGCCCTGCGCGTCATCTGCCGCACCCTGGGCGTGCCGTTCGAGGACTACGACCGGTTCGGCGCCTGGTCGGACCGGTTCATGTCCCTCACCAAGTACCCGCCCGAAGAGATCAACCGGGCCAACCAGGACATGCGGGAGTACTTCGCACGGCTGATCGTCCTGCGGCGCAAGGACCCGGGCGACGACCTGATCAGCGCCCTCGTGGCGATCCACGACGAGGAGGGCGAGCCTTCCGAGGCGGAGATCGTGGGCCTCGGCGCGCTGCTGCTGCTCGCGGGCCACGACACCACGGTCACCGTGCTGTGCGGAGGCGCCGCCACCCTGCTCGGCAACCCCAACCAACTCGCCCTGCTGCGCGAGAACCCCGCCCTCTACCCCGACGCGGTGGAAGAGGTCGTACGCCTCAACGGCCCCGGCGGGGGCACCTCCATCCGCATCACCACCGGCGACGTCGAACTGGGCGGAACCGTCATCCCCGAGGGCTCGGCGGTCCTCGCCTCGGTCGGCACCGCCAGCCGGGACCCCGAGATCTACCCCGACCCCGACCGCTGCCTGATCCAGCGCGAGAACCGCACCCAGGTGGCCTTCGGACAGGGCCCCCACTTCTGCATCGGCGCCGGACTCGCCAGGGTCGAACTGGCCATCGGCATGCGCGCCCTGTTCGAACGCTTCCCCGAGCTGCGGCTCGCGGTGCCCCCGGAGCGACTGCGCTGGAAGGACTTCGCCGCGCTCGGGGGATGGGAAGAACTCCCCGTCGCCTGGGGATGATCGCGTGATGTCCGCGCGCGCGGTCGCGTTCTTCGACGTCGACGAGACACTGATCTCGGTGAACAGCATGCTCGGATTCCTGCTCCACCACGTCCGGGCCTCGGGCCACCCGCGGTCCGTCTTCGACGAGGCGGTACGCGGCCTCCGTACCCTGGCACGGGGCGGCGCGTCCCGCGCCGACGTGGCGCGCGCCTACTACCGCCACTACGGCGGCAGCGACGCACGCGAACTCGCCGCACAGGGCCGTGCCTGGTTCGCCGCCGAACTTGCCTCCGGCGCCCTGTTCCTGACGGAGAGCGTGGCGGCGCTGCGTGAGCACCGGCGCCGGGGCGACACGGTCGTCCTGGTCTCGGGCTCCTTCGCCCCCTGCCTTGACCCCATCGCGCAGCAGCTCGGCGCCGACGCGGTGTTCTGCGCCCGCCCCGAGACGATCGGCGGTGTCCACACCGGCAGGCTCGGCGCCACGATGATCGGCCGGGAGAAGGCCCACGCGGTGCGCGGCCTGCTCAAGGAGCACGGCATCCCGGGGGACCGCTGCCACGCGTACGGCGACCACGCGTCCGACCTCGACATGCTGCGCGCCGTGGGCCACCCCGTGGTCGTGGGCGCCGATCCGGTGCTGGTCCAGCACGCCGAGGCGGGCGGCTGGCGCAGGCTTCCCGGCGCACCGCCCCGCTGAACGCCCGGCCAGGACACGGGCGGTTTTCGGCCCTCGTACCGGCCCTGGGCGACCACGTCGAAAACCTGCCAGTGACAGGCGGGCGGCCTTGCGAGAGTGGCAGGCAGACATCGGTGCGACGAAGGGCTCAAGACACATGGTACGAAGCCCGGACCCAGCCGCCCGGAAACCGAGCTACCCCGTCGTGGTCACGCTCGCCGCGGGCGCCATCTTCCTCTCCATCCTCGACGCCACCGTCGCCAACCTCGCGGTGACGGACATGCACGACAGCTTCCCCGACGCCGCGGTGACCGACCTGACCTGGGTCATCTCGCTCTACGCCATCGTGTTCGCGGCCTTCCTCGCACCCGCGGGACGCCTCGCCGACGTACTGGGCAGGCGCCGGCTCTACGTCATCGGCATGTGCCTGTTCACCGCGACCTCGCTCCTCTGCGCCCTGGCGCCGGACCTGCCCACCCTGCTGGTCGCCCGCGCGCTGCAGGGCCTCGGCGCGGCGGCCATGATCCCGGCCTCTCTCGCCGTGGTCCTCGCCGATGTGGCACCGCGGCGCAGGGGGGCCGCCATCGGACTGTGGAGCGCGGCGGCGTCCGCGGCGGCGGCCGCCGGGCCGGTCCTCGGCGGCGTCCTCATCGACTCCGTCGGCTGGCGCTCGGTGTTCCTCATCAACGTACCCCTGGGCCTTGCGCTGCTCGCCGGGATCAGGGTCGTACGCCGACCGGAGCGGACCACGCAGGGCCTTCCCGACATCCTCGGCACCCTGTTCCTCGCGGCGGGCGCGGGACTCGTGGTGCTCGGCGTGACCCAGGGGCAGGAGTGGCACTGGGACGATCCCCGGGTGCTCGGCGCCCTGGTGGGCGGCCTCGTCCTGCTGGCGCTCGCACTGGTGCGGGCCCGCAGCCACCCCCGCCCCGCCCTCCAGACACGGCTGTGGCGCAGCAGGGTCTTCGCCCTCGCCAACCTCGTCTCGTTCTTCTTCGGCGCCGCGCTGTACGCCTGGCTCCTTGTGGGGGCGCTGTTCCTGGTGGACGTGTGGGGGTATTCGCGGATCGCGGCGGGTCTGTCCATGAGCCCCGGGGCGGTGCTCTCCGCGGTGGTCGCGGTGCTGGTCGGACGCTCGCTGAGCAAGCGCTGCCCACACCTGGTGGTGTTCTTCGGGGCGAGCGCGCTGGTCGGCGCGGCCCTCTGGCTGGCGCTCACGCTGGCCTCGGACGCCGCCCTGTGGAGCATGTGGATCCCGGTCGGGCTGCTGGCCGGTGCCGGGATCGGCGCGGCCAGCACGGGCGTGTCCAGCGCCGCCGCGCTGTCCGTGGAACCGGTGGACTTCGCGGGCGCGACCGGACTCAACATGGCGGTACGGCAGATCGGCGGCGCCCTCGGCATCGCCGTCCTCGCCGCGATCCTGCCCGCCTCGACCTCGTCCTCGCCCACCCCGTACAGCCACGTGGTGTTCTTCGCCTGCGCCATGGCCGCCGTCGCCGGGCTGCTCGGCCTCGGACTCGCCCCGGGCCGGAACCGGCCGGGTCCTGACACCGCGCAGCAGGCCCCCGTGCCCGCCGCCGAGCCCGCGACCGGCAAGGGAGCGGAGCGGTGACCGCGCGCGAGACGCCGTCCACCGAGCGGGAATGGACGGTCGAGGAACGCGTCGTGGTCCGCGCACCGGCGGAGCAGGTCTACGCCGCGGTGGCCGGCATCCGGCGGATGGGCCGGTGGAGCCCCGAGTGCCGGGCCGTCGTCTCGCGGCGCGCCGTGCCCCGCACCGGCGACCGCTTCGTGGGCCTCAACCGGCGCGGCCGGTCGGTCTGGTTCACCTCCTGCCGCGTCGTACGGGCGGACCCCGACCGGCAGTTCGCGTTCCGGGTCACCTCCTTCGGCCTGCCCATCGCGCTGTGGGGCTACCGTGTGGAGCCCTGCCCCGACGGGGTGGAGCTCGTCGAGTACTGGAAGGATCTGCGCCGCGGCCGGGGCGCGAAGGCCGCCGAGTTCCTCGGCCGGGTGTTCACCGGAACCCCGCCCGCACAGCGCGCCGGCGTCAACAGGGCCGGTATGCGCACCACGTTGCACCGGATCCGCGACGCCGTCGAACAGCCGGGACAGTCCCGGTGAACCCGTCGGGCGGGCTTTCCGCCCGTCGCCCCCTCTGCGAGGAGAACTCCGTGAACGGCGCCCCACCGCACGAACGGCACGACTCCCCCCGCGACCCGCGCGGCGAGGACCCCGACTTCCGTGCCGGCACGCCCTGGCGGCGCTTCATCGTCCTCGGCGACAGCGGGGCCAGGAGCCGCGGGTCCTCCCGGCGGGGTTCCGGCAGTGAGCCCTGGGCGGACCGGGTGGCCGGGGCGCTGCGCTCGCCCCGGCCCGAGCTGGCCTACCTCAACCTGAGCCGGGCGGACCAGTCGGCCGCCCAGGTGCGGTCCAGACAGCTGGCCAGGGCCCTGGCGTTCCGGGGCGACCTGGCCGCGGTCGTCGCCGGTGGCCACGAGGCGCTGCTCGACTCCTTCGACGTCGACGCCACCGAGGCGGAGCTGCACCGCATCGTGGGGGCGCTCAGGGACTCCGGCGCGGACGTGATCACCCTGGGCGCGTACGGCTCGTGCGGGCAGGCCCCGGCGGTGGCGGAGCGCGGCGGTGGACCGGAGCAGCGGCTGCGGCTCCTCGCGGAGCGCACCCGCGCCCTCGCCCTGCAGCACGGCGCGATGCATGTCGACATGGTGGGTGCGGGGGACGGTCCGGCCGGTGACAGGGAGAGAGCCGTCGCGGCGGCGGTGATCCGCCGTCTGGCGGCGCACCCCGAGGTGACCCGGACCGCGTCATGGTGAGGAGTCCGGCCTGAGACCGGCCCTCCCGGCACCCGTCCCGCCGACCCGCCCCCGCTGATTGGTGCGCCCATGTCCGAGTCCGTGATCGTCGCAGGAGCGGCCACGTCCGGCGGAGCCCTCTGCGCGAGTCTGGGGGCGCTGCCCTCCGTCACACTCGGGGCCCTCGTCATCGAGGCGGCACTCGACCGTGCGGGCATCGGGGCCGCCGACGTGGACCACGTGCTCGTCGGACAGCGGCAGGCGCGGCAGGTGGTGCGACGCGCCCTCGTCCCCGACCGGGTGCCGGCCGTCTCCGTGGGCGGGACCCGGTTCTGCGCTCTGCGCACCCTCGCGCTGGCCGACCGGCTGATCCGCGGCGGGGAAGGGGACGTGGTCGTCGTCAGCGGCACGGACCCGGGGCTCGCCCGGACCGGAACCGGACCGCCGTGGCGCGTCGAGCGCGCGGTGGCCGTCGTCCTGATGCGTCGCACCAGGGCCGAACGGCTGGGCCTGCCCTGGCTGGCCGGGCTCGGCGCGCACAGCACGGTCGTCGGTTCTGCGGGGTCGTCGTACGCCCAAGCCGTACGCGCCGTCCGGCAGGCGCTGCGGGAGACCTCCGCGGTGCCGCGGGACCTGTGCGCCGTCGATGTGCGCGAGTCGCCGCGGGCGGCGCGGGGGTACGACGCCGTTCCCGACGAGCATGTCTTCGACACCACGGGGCTGCGCATGGCCCTGCGGCTGTCCCGGAGCCTGCGCCGGCGGGAGCGGGGGACGGGGGCCGTCGCCATGTGGGGCGACCACGGGGCGGAGGCGGTGGTGATCTGCGCCGACAGGATATGACACAGGCTCTGAGAGCGGTCGCACGGCCACCTCGCGCCCGTCCCGCTGAAGCGCGCGTTTCAGCGGCCTTTCAGCGCGCCCTGCGAGATTGCGGGTATCACTGCCGACGGTCTGGCGGATTCACGTGGACGTGTCCAGAAGATCAGCCGTGAAGCACGGGCCCGACGAGTGTGCGGCTGGGACGTGGGGAGCCGGAGGAAGGCTCACGGTACGGGAGTGAAGGCGGCCTTCCTCGAAACCAGGGCATCCACGGAGCCGGAAACGAGACAACTATATTTCGCCGTCTTGATCCGGTTGGGCCGCAAAGTGCGAGTCCGTACACTCCGCGCTGGGGACGCATGAACACTCCGAACCACTGTGGTGGTCCGGATCGTCGGTCCGGCAGCCCGCCCAATGGCGTTGGGCGCATCGCTCGGCATCTCCACCCGCACCTTCCGCCGCGCCAGGCTGCCGTTACACCGGGAAAACGGGGGATCAGCGTGCAGATCAGACTTCTAGGCCCACTTCAGGTGATCGAGGGAAACGTTCCTCTCGATATACCGGGAGAAAAACTCAGAACCATCATGGCGGCCCTGGCGCTCACCCCCGGCACCCCGGTGCTCGCGGTGGACCTGCTCGACGAACTCTGGGGCGACCGCCTTCCCAAGACCGCCGAGAACTCTCTCCAGTCCCACATCGCGAGGCTGCGCCGCATACTGGCCAGGCAGACCGGAAAGCCCAGCGTCCGAAACCTCATCCGCACCTCGCACTCCGGGTACGTTCTTGACGTGGACGCCGCGGACGTCGACGCACTGTGGTTCACCCGGGCCGTCGAAATGGCTGGCCGGTATGTGAACGAGGACTTCGAGATGGTCATCAAGCTGCTCAACGACGCGTTCGCCGTCTGGCGCGGACCCGCGCTCCTTGACGCCGGTTACGGAATGATCTGCCGGATCGCCTGTGCCCGCCTGGAGGAGACCAAGCTCATCGGGCGCGAACTGTTCGTCGAGGCGCATCTCGAACTCGGCCGGCACCAGCAGGTGATACCCGAGCTCGAACAGCTCCTCACCCAGCACCCGTTGCGCGAGCGCTTCTGCGAGCACCTGATGACCGCGCTCTACCGGTCCGGTCGGCAGGCGGACGCCATCAGCACCTACCGGCGGGTGCAGCACAACCTCTCGGCGGAGCTCGGAATCGACCCGGGCCCCGGAATGCGGAAGAAACTGAGGGAGGTGCTCCAGCAGGAGGACGACCTGCTGCTGCACCGATGAGACAGCCCGGCCACCTGGCTCTCGCAGGGTCTCGGACCGCGGGCGCTCAGACCGAGTTGGTCAGCCGCAGGATGTGCCACACGGCCCGCAGGCTCGCCCTGCCCTCGAAGGCGAGGTACTCCGGCAGCACCAGCTGCGGGCCCCACTTCTCCTTGTACGCCAGCTGTCCCGCGGCCGGGTAGACGGACTCTCCCTTGTCGGCGAGGAACCGCAGGAACTTCCCCGTCAGGGCGCTGTGCCCGGGCAGTTCGAGGGACCGGTCCAGGCCGGTGAACGGCGTGAAGCCGAAGTGCAGCCACTCGGCGCCTTCCTGGGTGAAGGTCTCGATGGCGGTGGCGTTGATCGCCTCCATCACGCCGGGCCGGGTGTCCGGCAGGCGCCGGCTCAGGTCGTGCAGCCACCCGGCACGCGCCCCGTAGGCGGGGGAGTACGAGATGTAGGCCACCGGCCGCCCGTCGAGCGCTCCCAGGAACAGCCGCCGGTAGCGCTGGACGGGGCCGCCGGTCTCGCCGACCAGGAACTCGATCTCCTTGACGTGTCTGCCCTTGCCCCGCAGCCAGGCCGAGTCGATCCGCGCGACACTGTCGCCGTGTTCCGCGAACGAGACCTCCTTGACGTCGAGGCCGTTCCGCCTCGCCTGGGAGATCTTGTTGCGCAGCTTCATGAACCGCGAGCCGCGCAGCGTGAATTCGGGGAGGTGCACCGCGTAGGACGAGCCCACCTGGTTGAGCGTGAATCCCTCCTGCGCGTACAACTCGGCGTCCGACCGCTGCAATTGGATGCCCGCGATTTTCCGGCGGCGTTCGCGCGCGTACGCCCGGAACTCCCGCAGAACCTCCGCCTGGCGTTCCGGCGGCCCGTACACGCCGCCGAACTGGATGACGTAGCGACCGGCCTCCCGGTAGGCGACGAGTTCCCCGCCCTTGCCGAGGAACAATTGGTTCCCGGCGTTCAGCGCCAGGAAGGAACTCGGGTTCTGCGCGTACTTCTGAACTGCGGTCAGTGCGGCCTGAGCGGTCTCGGCGTTCTCTCGCGGCATTTCTGACACCCGGCTCATGCGTCGCACGCTCCCCGATCGGCCGACGAAAGTTTCGCGCAACATATCGCGGGGCCGCCGCATCCGGCTGAGGCCGCGGTGTCAGCGGACTTTCAGCGGCTTCTCAGAAGGCCCTGTGAGGATCGCGGCGTGGCTCGGCACCGGTCGGCCGGACCGGTTGCGCACACGAAGGAGTGAGCGTGGGAAGTACGCAGTTGTATCGGCACCGGCTTCAGCACGGAACACGTCACCTTCCCGCGCGGATGCGCACTTATCAATCCTATGTCAACGCGCGAGAAGTGCCGGGCGAGGACTACGTCTACGTACTCGACGCGGATTCCCTCCTCGACGACGTTTTCGCCAGCCTCACGCTCAAAAGGAAATTGGAGCAGGGGCGCGCCGCGCCGGACGATCTCCCGGCGAGCGTGGTCGGACGGGTGGGCAAGGCCGACCGCGCCACCGTGGAGCGGGCCGTCTCGGCGGCTGCCACGGCGGCCCCCGTCTGGGGCGCCGTCCCCGCGGACGTCCGTATCGACACGGTGGGCCGGCTCCTGCACGCGCGACTCGCCGCGCACGCCGATGACGTCGCCGCCGTCCTGGTCGAGGAGGGGCACCCGCTGGCCCTCGCCCAGTGGCAGGTCTCCGGGATGCTGGAGTGCTTCGGCCCGGAGTCGATCAGCTTCTACCGCTCCCAGATGTTCCAGGAGTTCCACCGCGGCGAGCGCCGCCTCCAGGTGCGCAGGCGGCCCGACGGCGTGGTCTGCCTCAACCCGCCGCAGAACGCGCCGCTCTCCAGCGCGCTGCTCGGGGTCACCGCCGTGATGGGCGGCAACGCCCTGGTGGTGCGGGCCCCGCGCAGCGCGCCGCTCGGTGTCATGTACGTCATGCAGGAGCTCGTGGCACCCGTGCTCCAGGAGGTCGGCGCCCCGCCCGGGACGCTGAACGTCGTCTGCGGCGACCCCGCCCCGATGCTCGGCTGCTGGCTCGAGCATCCGGCGGTGGACGACATCATCTACTTCGGCAGCAGCGAGAACGGCCTGCGGTTCCAGGAGCGGTGCGTCGCCGCGGGGAAGAAGCCGATCCTGGAGCTGGCCGGCAACGACGTCGTCACCGTGTGGAAGGACGCCGACGTCGAACTGGCCGCCGAGGCCCTGACCGAGAGCTTCTACGGCTCCGGGCAGCTGTGCATGATCCCCAACCAGGTGCTGGTCCACCCCGAGATCGCGGACGCCCTGGTGGAGAGCCTGATCCGGCAGATCGGCCACATCCGGCCGGGGCACCCGTGGGAACCCGACGTACTCCTGACGCCCGTCCTGCGCAACGAGAAGTTCTTCAGCTGCCTCCAGGACGCCCGCGACAAGGGCGCCGAGGTGGTCTGCGGGGGACACGCCATGCAGCTCGACGAGACCCGCGACCCCAACGGCATCTTCCTCGAACCCACGGTGATCGTCGTGCGCGGCGTCGAAGGGGCCCGCGATCTTGAGGCCGTACGGCACGAGACGTTCTTCCCGCTGCTGCCCCTGGTGATCGCCGAACCCGCGCCGGACGCCGACATGCTGGAGACCTTCGTCGACTACGTCAACTCCAACCCCTACGGGCTGCGCAACTCGCTGTGGGCCAAGGCTCCCGGGGTCGTCGACACCTTCGTCTCCCGCGTCCGCACCGGCGGCCTGTTCAAGGTGAACGACTCGCACATCGGATTCCTGCCCTACCTGCCCACGCACGGCGGGACCGGCCTGACCGGAGGCGTCTTCGGCGAGGCCAACTACCCCATCCTGCGCACCTCGCACCTTCAGGGCGTGAGCCTCAGTCCCGGGTCGCGGCCCAGGGACGCGGTCTTCGGTGCCTGGCAGTCGCTGATCGATGAGCGCCACTGAACCGCGGCCCCGCCCGGTGGACGCGGATGTTCCCAAGGAGACGACGTCATGCGCTCGATGAACACGGCCCGGCGCACCTGCGAGAAGCATCTGCCCGGCCTGCTGGACGCACTCGCGAAGGTGCCGCTGGCCGACCTGGAGAAGCCGGGCAGTCCGGCGATCGACCTCTTCCGCTCGCACGGGGGCCCGGGGCTCGTCATCCCCACCACGTACGCGGGCAGCGGTGCCACGCCCCTTGAGGCGGTCGCCGTCACCATCGCGCTGGGCGCCGCCGCCCCCTCCCTCGCGGTGGCCACCACCATGCACCACTTCTCGGTGGCCACGCTCTTCTCGCTCGCCGACAGCCTGCAGAGCGGCGGAGTCGAGTGGGCACTCCTCGAAGGCATCGTCGAGCAGCGCCTCCTGGTCGCCTCGGGGTTCGCCGAGGGCCGGCCGGGGCGGGGCATCCTCAACCCCACGGTCGAGGCCCGCCCCGCCGAGAAGGGCTACTTCATCACCGGGTCCAAGAAGCCCTGCAGCCTCTCCCGCTCGATGGACCTGCTCACCGCGAGCGCCGCACTGCCGAACGCGGACGGCACCACCGACATGGCGGTCCTCCTGGTGCCCCGGCAGGTGGAGGGCCTGACGGTCGAGCCGTTCTGGTCGAGCTGGGCCCTGGCCGGGGCCGAGAGCGACGAGGTGCGGCTGAAGGACGTCTTCGTCGACGAGCAGCAGGTCATGCGCACCGAACTCGGCGACGCGGGCGAGCTGGACGAGTTGCAGACGGTCGGATTCATCTGGTTCGAACTCCTCATCACCGCCTCGTACATCGGGATGGCGGGAGCGCTCGTCGAACGAGTCGTCGAGAGCCGCCGCGGCGCGGACACCGAACGCGCCGAACTGCTCGCCCGCTACGAGACGGCCGCCCTCCTCACCGAGGGCACGGCTCGCATGATCATGGAGGGTTCGGTCGGCAACGAGGGCCTCGGCCGGGCGCTGGTCGCGCGGTACGGGGCGCAGGACGCGATCCGGTCCGCCGTCGGCCGCGCCGTGGAACTCCTCGGCGGGATGGCCTTCATCGGCTCCGGCGACATCGCCTACCTGGCGGCCGCCTCGCACGGCCTGGCCTTCCACCCGCCGTCCCGTTCCAGCTTCACCGTGCCCTTCCTCGACCATACCGACGGCCTGCCGCTGCGGCTGGCGTGAGGAGCCTCGTGACCACTGCCCTGCCCGCACAGACACCCGGCCGCGAAGAGATCGGCCGGCTGTACAGGACACGCCTGAGCAAGGGGCGCGCCACCCTCGGCGAGCTGCTCGGCGGCGAACTGGAGACGGAGTCCCAGGGCGCCTGGGTGACCACCGCGTCCGGCCGCCGGCTCCTCAACTGCGGCGGCTACGGCGTCCTGTTGATGGGCGCACGCCACCCCACCGTCGTACGCCATGTCGTCGAGCAGCTGCACCGCAACCCGGTGGCGACCCGCGTCCTGCTCGAACCCCAGGCGGCGCTGGCCGCCGACGCGCTGGTGGCCACCGCCCCGCCGGGGCTCGACCGGGTGCACTTCGCCTGCTCGGGCGCGGAGGCCGTGGAGACGGCCATCAAGATCGCCCGTACCCGCGGCAAGGACCGGCTGATCGCCACCCACGGCGGCTACCACGGCAAGACCATGGGCGCGCTCAGCCTCACCGGGAAGGCCCTGTTCCAGGAGCCGTTCCGCCCACTGCTCCCCGGCACCGCCCATGTGCCCTACGGCGACGCGGAAGCCCTGGCCGGGCAGCTCGAAGCGGCGTCCGGCCGCGCCTGCGTGGTGATCGAGCCGGTCCAGGGCGAGGCGGGCGTGGTCATCCCGCCGCCCGGCTACCTGCGGACGGTCCAGGAACTGTGCCGCGCCCACGACGCGCTCTTCGTGCTGGACGAGATCCAGACCGGGCTCGGCCGCCTCGGCGTCCTGTGGGGCGCCGACGCGGACGGGCTGACCCCGGACATGCTGCTCAGCGGCAAGGGCCTGGGCGGCGGCATCATGCCGGTCTCCGCGGTCGTCGCGCGCGCCGAGGTGTTCGGCGCCTTCGACCGCGACCCCTACCTGCACACCTCGACCTTCTCCGGCATGCCCCTGGCGATGGCCGCCGTGCGCGGCGCGCTCGCGGCCATCGAGGAGGAGGACCTCGTCACCCGGGCCCGCGAGCTCGGCACCGAGATCCTCCAAGGGCTGCGTCGGATCGCCGGGGAGACCTTCGGCGGCCTGGTACGGGAGGTACGGGGCCGGGGGCTGCTCCTCGGCGTCGAGTTCACCGAGCCGGGGCCGGCCGGGGACCTCCTCGTCGAGCTGATCCAGCAGGGCGTGGTGGCCAACCACTCGCTCAACTCCCACCTGGTGCTGCGCTTCACCCCGCCCGCCGTCCTGATCCCTTCCGAGGTGCGGTTCCTCCTCGACGCGTTCGAACGCGCCTGCCGTGTGCAGGCGGCCCGCTACGTCCCGACTCCCGAAGGTGGTGCCGCCCATGCGCGGCGTTGACGTGACCGTCGGCGTGCCCGATAACGCTCCGGACGCCGTGTACGACCGGGTGAAGGAGTTCGCCCGCTACCCCGATTTCGCGCCGGTGGTCCGCTCGGTCACCGTCCATGACACCAGCGACGTGGCGGAGACCAGCGACTGGGAGGTGTACTTCCGCAACGGCGTCCTGCGCTGGACCGAGGCGGACCGTTTCGACCGGCAGGCCCTCACCATCGTCTTCACCCAGCTCGACGGCGACTTCGAGACGTTCGAGGGCAGCTGGCGGATCTCCACCACGGGCGGCGCGGTACGGGTCGTCTTCCGCGCCGAGTTCGACTTCGGCATCCCCAGCCTCGCGGGCATCCTGGAGCCCGTCGCCGAAAGGGTCATCAAGGAGACCATCGCCCGGGTGGTGCTCGGGCTCTTCCCCGCGGGCTCGGTGGTGGGCGACGAGGCGCTGGCCCGCGCCGTCGCCGCACCGGCCGTTCCGGCGCCGCACGTGGCACGGGCGGGCTGATGGACACCAAGAATTTGTTCATGACGCCGGTGACCGCCCGGCTCGTGCGGGCGGAGTACGGGCTCGGCCTCGTCGTCGCCGCGGTCGCCTTCCTGACCCACCTCTCAGAGGTCCGCTGGCTGCCCGCCGTCGCGCTGTTCGTCTACATAGACCTGATCGGCTACATCCCGGGCGCCATCCAGTACCGGCGACGCAAGGGCGAGATCGGCAAGACGTACTACGTGCTCTACAACGTCATGCACTCCCTGGTGACCCAGGGCCTGGTCGCCCTGGCGTGGATCTGGCTGTGGGACGCCGAATGGGCGCTGCTCGCGCTGCCGCTCCACCTCTTCGGGGACCGGGCGCTGTTCGGGAACTACCTCAAACCGTTCGGCCTGCACTTCGAACCGCAGACGCATCAGGCGTACCGCCGCTTCCGCAGCGAGTTCGTGGCCACCGGGGCAGCCGGAGACCGGGGGGCCGACAAGCTGGACGAGGTGACATGGCCCTAGCCACACGGCGCCCGCCCGTGGCCGCCCCGGCGGACTCCGCAGCCGCCGTCATCACCGCGATGCGCCACTTCGTCACCGGGGTGACGGTGCTCATCTGCGGGGTGGGCGACGAGGTCGAGGGCGTGACCGTGAGCACCTTCGGGACCGTCCCGGGCGACCCCCCGATGGCCTGCGCGCTGCTGCGGGCGGGCAGCCGGGGGCTGCGGGCGGTGGCCGGCAGCGGGGTCTTCGTCGCCAACGGCCTCGCGGCCGGGCAGGAGCCGCTGGCCCGGCACTTCGCCCGCCGCACCCGCCCCACGGGCCTCGGCCAGCTGCCCCCGGCGGCCTGGCTCGGCGACCGCGCCGACGCCGTGCCCCGGATCGGCGGCGCCGTGGCCTGGCTCGAATGCCGGCCGGAACTCACCGTCCCGGTCGGCGACCACGAGCTGGTGATCGCACGAGTCGTCGCCGCGGTGCACCGCGGCGGCACCCCGCTGGTCAATTTCGCCGACGAGCTGCACGCAGGCCCGTCCACGGCCGCCCCCCCGCCACGCGGGAAGGGACGGAAGGGATACCCCATGACGACATCGACGCCCGCGACGGCGGGCATCCCCGCCGAGGCCGACTGGGAGCGGGCCCCCTCGCTCCTGGCCGGCGCGGAGGACCTCGAACTCACCCCCGCCCTGTGCAATCTGCGCTACTGGCTCAACGCCGTACCGAACGGAACCCTGCGCGGCAACCTCCTCGGCCACGCGCCGGACGTCCGGCCGCTCGACGTGGTCGTCCAGCCCGGCCCGCTCAACAGCGCGCTCACCCAGGAACTCGCCTACCGCTCGGTCGCCGAGGAGAAGGCCACCCGGGCGATCGGCTACCTGACCGCGCTGGCACCCGACAACGACACCCTGGAGTTCTACGCGACGCAGCTGATCGACGAGGCGCGCCACGCCATGGTGTTCCGCAGTCACCTCATCGAACTCGGCGTCAAGGAGGCGGAGTTGACCGACACGGTGGCCCGCCTCGCCGCCACCGACGAGAAGGAGATCCTGGAGCCGCTGGAGAACCTCGGGCTGCGCGTGCTGCGCGACGAGCGGGACTTCGTCGGCGGCGTCCTGGTCCTGACGGTCCTCGTCGAGGGCGTCCTTGCCCCGGCCGCCGAGCTCAGCGAACGCAAGTGGCGGATCTTCGACCCGGCCGCCGCCGACATCGAACGCGGCGCGGGCATCGACGAGATCCGCCACCTGACGGTCGGCAGCGCCATCGTCCGCGACCACCTGCGCGCCGCCCCGCACGACCGGCCCCGCCTCCTCCGGCTGATCCGCGAGGGATACGCGCTCTGGGACCAGCTGCCGACCACCGAGCAGCTGATGCGCCGCGAGGAGATCTTCCAGCAGGGCGTCGAGGACCACCGCGACCTGCTGCGCGACTACGAGATCTGGCCCGGCCGCCGTCTGGCGGACACCACCGCGCGGGAGCGGCTGGAGAAGGGGCACGAGTGGGCCACGCGCATGCAGCGCTCCCGGCTCACCTACATGGGCCTTGAGGAGGCGATATGAGCGCCCTCGACAGGACGCCCGCCCCCGCGGCGGCCGGACAGGACGTGGCCGCCCCGAGCCTTCAGGAGATCACCCGGCTGGTCAGGCAGACCGGACTCATGGACTCGCAACCCGTCTACTACACGTACAAGATCATCGCGAATCTGCTGCTCCTCGCGGCGGGCTGGACCCTGTTCGCGCTGATCGGCGACAGCTGGTGGCAACTGGCCGTCGCAGTCTGGCTCGCGGCCTGCTTCGGCCAGACGGACCTGATCGGGCACGACGCCGGGCACCGCCAGATCTTCCGCACCCGCAAGGCCGGCGACGTGATCGGCTACCTCCACGGCAATCTGCTCACGGGTGTCAGCTTCGGCTGGTGGGTCGGCCACCACACCAAGCACCACAACTACCCCAACCACCTCTCCCTGGACCCCGACATCCTGCGCCGCCAGGTCATCTTCGACGCCAAGGACCGGACGAAGCGCACCGGGACCGCGGGACGCTTCATCGTCCGCCACCAGGCGTGGATGTTCTACGTACTGATCCTGCTGGAAGGGCTGCGCCTGCACGCCTCGGGCTACGTGGCGGCGCGCAAGGGCGCCCTCCAGCGCTACGCCGCCCTGGACCTCGGCCTGTTGACCCTGCACCTCGCGGTCTACCTGACCGTGGTCTTCATGGTGCTCCCGGTCGGCATCGGCCTCGCCTTCATCGCCGTCCACCAGTGCCTGTTCGGCTTCTACATGGGGCTGATGTTCGCGCCCAACCACAAAGGGCTGCCCGTACGCGACGGAGCGGAGGAGGAACTGGACTGGCTCACCCGGCAGGTGATCACCTCCCGCAACCTGGCACCCAACCGGATCACCGACTTCTTCTACGGCGGGCTCAACTACCAGATCGAGCACCACCTGTTCCCCGCCATGCCCCGCAGGAACCTGCGCCGCGCCCAGCCGCTGGTCAAGGAGTATCTGGTGCGCAACGGCCTGCCGTACGCGGAGGAACGGCTGCTGCGGTCCTACCTGAAGGTGGCCGACCACCTCGGCGACGTCAGTCGAGAGGTGGCCGTGCTGGAGCGCGAGGCGCAGGACGGGGGCGCCCGGTGAGCGCCGACGCCGCGGTGCTCTGCGGCCTGGGCACCTGGCTGCCGCCGCACGCGGTCACCAACGACGACCTCGCGCGGGAGCTCGACACCTCCGACGAATGGATCCGCAGCCGTACGGGCATCGGCACGCGGTACGTCGCCGACCCGTCCACGGCCACCTCGGACCTCGCGGTGGAGGCGGGCCGGCGCGCGCTGAAGTCCGCCGAGCGCGACACGGTGGACGCCGTGGTCCTCGCCACCAGCACCCCCGACCACCCCTGCCCCGCCACCGCGCCGCTGGTGGCGGCCCAGCTTGGCCTCGGAACCGTGGCCGCCTTCGACGTCGGGGCGGTCTGCACCGGCTTCCTGTACGCGCTGGCCGCCGCGGCCGGACTGATCGCCGCCGGTACGTCGGGCAGCGTGCTGGTCATCGGCGCGGACACGTACTCCACCATCCTCGACCCGGCCGACCGGTCGACCAGGGCCATCTTCGGCGACGGGGCGGGCGCCGTCGTCCTGCGGTCCGGCGGCGCCGACGAGCCCGGCGCGCTCGGCACCCCGGTGCTCGGCAGCGACGGCAACGGCAGCGGCCTGATCGGCGTCCGCTCGGGCGGCTCGCGCGAACCGCTGCGCCCGCACACCGCGGAAGGGGCGGACCCGTACTTCCGGATGGCGGGCAAGGCCGTCTTCCGCAACGCCGTGGAACGCATGGCCGACGCCTCGCTGACCGCGGCGCGGCGGGCCGGCTGGGAGGTCGGCGACATCGACCGGCTCATCGCCCACCAGGCCAACCTGCGGATCCTGCACGCCGCCGCGGACCGGATGCGGCTGCCGCGCCGCCGGTGCCCCGTCCACCTCGACCGGGTCGGCAACACGGCGGCCGCCTCCATCCCGCTGGCCCTCTCGCACGCCGTGGCGGGCGGCGAACTGCTCCCCGGCCACCGCACCGTGCTCACCGCCTTCGGCGGCGGCCTCACCTGGGGCGCCTGCACCGTCCGCTGGCCCGCGCTCATCCCCGTATGACTCGACCCACCCACCATTGAGGAGCACGCATGAGCAGCACCTACGACCGTCTTGTCGGCCTGCTGGCCAAGGGCTTCGGCATCGAGGCCGACGAGGTCGTACCGGAGAACACCTTCGAGGACCTGGAACTGGACTCGCTCGCACTCGTGGAACTGACGCTCGCCGTGCAGGAGGAGTTCGGCATCAGCCTCACCGACGACGACCTGCAGGCGAAGAGTTCCCTGGCCGAGGCGGCCGGCGTACTCGACGTCAAGCGGGTGACCGTCTGATGGGGACAGGCGGCGACGCCCGGTTCGACGCGGCGGTCACGGGAATCGGCATGGTCACCCCCGCCGGGCTCGGCACCGCCGAGTCCTGGGAGCGGATCAAGGCGGGGGACGGGACCGCCGCGCGGCCCGTACCCGCTCTCGCCGGCATCCCGGCCGACTTCGGCTGCTGGATCCCCGGCTTCGACCCGGTCGCCGCCGTCGGCAGACGCAAGGCCTGGCGGCTGGACCGCAGCAGCCAGTTCGCGGTGGCGGCGGCGAAGGAGGCGCTGGCCGACGCGGGCCTCGACCCGTCCCGCTGGGACGGCGACAGGGTGGGCGTGGTCCTCGGCAGCGGCATCGGCGGCGCCGCCTCCTGGGAGAAGCAGCACCACGTCCTCCTGGAGCGAGGCTCGGAGAACGTCTCCGCCATGCTGATCCCGATGCTCGCGGTCAACATGGCGGCCGGTTACGTCGCCATGGAGTTCGGGGCCCGCGGGCCGAACTTCGTGACGGCCACGGCCTGCGCGTCGGGCGCCACGGCCGTCGGCGCGGCACGCGATCTGCTGCGCTCAGGACGGTGCGACGTGGTGATCACGGGCGGCACCGAGGCCTGCCTGATCCCCTCGATCATCGCCGGATTCCAGCAGATGGGCGCGCTCTCCACGCGCCGCGACGACCCCACGAGGGCCTCCCGGCCGTTCGACGCCGCCCGCGACGGCTTCGTGCCCGCCGAGGGCGCCGCCGTCCTGATCCTGGAACGCCCGGACGGCGCGCGGGCCCGGGGAGCACACATCCACGCGCACGTCAGCGGTTACGGTGCCTCGGCCGACGCCTACAACGCGACCGCGCCGGAACCGAGCGGCGGCGGCGCGGAGCTGGCCCTGCGCGCGGCCCTCGACGACGCGGCGGCCGACCCGCGCGCCGTCGACCACGTCAACGCGCACGGCACCTCCACCCCGCTCAACGACCTCATGGAGGCCGGACTGATCCGCCGCGTACTCGGCGAAGGGCCCGCGGTGACCTCCGTGAAGGGCGTGACGGGCCACTCCCTCGGCGCGTCCGGAGCGATCGAGATCGCCGTGGCGGCCCTGACGGTGGAGCACGGTCTCATCCCGCCGACCGCGAACCTGGACAGCCAGGACCCGGAGATCGAACTGGACATCGTCGCCAAGGAGGCACGCCCCGCCGACGTCCGGGTGGCCGTCAGCCACTCCTTCGGATTCGGCGGGCAGAACGCCGTGGTGGTGCTGACCCGCCCCTAGACAGGGCCCGCAGGACCGGCTCCAGGGCCGAAGAGGCCGCCGCACGTCTTCGACGCGCGGTGGCCTCCTCGCCGTGTGCGACAGGCTCTCAGCCCTCGTCCGCGAGGAGCCGGCCGTGGGCGACCGCCTGATGGACCTCGTCCTGCCGCTCGGCCAGTTCGCGGCGCTCGGCGTCCAGCGCCTCGGCGCGGTCCTCGTCGGCCTTCATGAGCTCGAGCAGGTCCCGGTCGGCCAGCTGGAGCACGCCCATGTCCTCGTAGGCCTGCCGCACCTTCGGGCCCCACAGCCCGATGTCCTTGACGCAGGGCACGATCCGGGTGAACAGACGCGAGCGGAAGGCCTGCATCCGGGGGCCCCGGTTCATGTACTCCATGCACTCCTTCATGTCGTAGCCGAGCGTCTCCCACACCTCCTGCATGCGCAGCCGGTCGCGCATCAGATAGCAGCCCTCGACGATGAAGTCCTCGCGCTCCGCGATCTCCTGGCTGGTCAGCTCCTTGTAGTAGTCGCGCAGGGCGATGCGCCCGAAGGCGACGTGCCGTGCCTCGTCCTGCATGACGTACGACAGGATCTGCTTCGGCAGCGGCTTGTCCGTCCGGTCGCGCAGGATGCCGAACGCGGCGAGGGCGAGCCCCTCGATGAGGACCTGCATACCGAGGTAGGGCATGTCCCAGCGCGCGTCGCTCAGAGCGTCGCCCAGCAGGGCCTTCAGATGCGGACTGATCGGATACGTCATGCCGATCTTGTCGCGCACGAAGCGCGTGAACAGCTCCGCGTGGCGGGCCTCGTCCATGACCTGGGTCGCCGCGTAGAACTTCGAGTCGATGTCCGGCACCGACTCGACGATCCGCGCGGAGCAGATCATCGCACCCTGCTCGCCGTGCAGGAACTGGCTGAACTCCCAGGACGCCATGTGCTGTCGCAGCTCCCGCTTCTCCCGCTTGTTCAGCCGGGAGTACTGCCGGGACCCGTACAGCGCGAGGGTGTTCTCCGGGGTGCCGAGGACGTCACACGGATCCACCTCCAGGGACCAGTCGATGCGTTTCGTGCTGTCCCACTGCTTGTCCTTGCCCTTTTGGTAGAGGTTGAGCAGCACTTCCCGATCGGTGTCGTACTCCCAGGTGAAGGTGGTGCGCCCCTGCATCGGGAAGGACCAGTCGGTGCCGTTGTCCGAGCCGGTGCCCGAATGCGGGGCGTCGGCGGTTCCGCTCATGGGCAGTCCCCTTACGCGGTACGGGATGGCGGTGCGGGATGGCGGTACGGGATGGTGTCTCGCGGTCAGGGCGCGGGCGGGGAGAGGAAGGGCAGCACCGCGGGAAGGACGTCCAGCGTGTAGCGCGTGCGCCCGCGCTGGATCTCACCGTCCCGTTCGAAGGTGAGGAAGGCGCCGTCGGTGCGCTCGATCTCGACGCGGCGACCGCGCCGGTAGACGACCCCGGGCCGTTCGAGGTGGCGTCCTTCCCGGGCCAGCTTCGGTAGCTCCCGGGGATCGAGGCCGTCGGTCACCACGCACACGTCGAGCAGGCCGTCGTCGAGCACGGAGTGCGGCAGCAGCAGGAACCCGCCGCCCCGGTACCGGCCGCCGCCGACGTTGGCGAGGACGACGCCGCCGTCATGGATCACCGCACCGTCCACGAGGACCCTGGCCGGATGCGGTGCGAAGCCGCGCAGCGTCTCGGCGACCGCCTCCCGGTAGCGGGCGCGCCCGGTGAGGTGGGTGAGTTCCGCGGCTGTCTCCAGCGCCTCGGCGACGAGACCGGAACAGGCGCCGAGCAGCACGGTCTCACCCGTCTCGAGGACGCGCGCCATGTCCAGGTTCCTGATCCGCGGCCGGGCCGTGCCGAGGGAGGCGGTGAGCGACGCGTGCCAGGGGCGGTCCTGCCAGATCTCCTTGTAGAAGGAGTTGCCGGTGCCTGCCGGAACGCAGAGCAGGGCCGGGCGGCTGCTCCCCGCGTCCGCCTCGGCCACGAGCCCGGCCGCCACTTCGCTCGCGGTGCCGTCGCCGCCGACCGCGAATACCGCGTCGGCGCCGTCCCGCGCGGCTTTCCCGGCAAGGGTCCGTGCGTGTCCCGGGTACGCGGTGTGCACCACGCCCACATCTCCGACGAGCTCCTGGGCCGCCTCGATGACGGCCGAGAGGGGCACCGAAGCGGCACTGCCCGCCCGGTCGTTCGCCACTATCACCGCGGTACGTGCCCAGTGGCTCCCCATGCGTGGCTTCCTGTTCGCGTCGTCGGGCGTTGCCGGGACGAGCGGAGAGAGCAGGATTCGAACCTGCGTGGGGCGTGAACCCCTGGCCGGAGACGAGCTCCAGCCCCCAATGGGCCGCTATGGGTACCTCTCCCGGCCGGCCTCGGCGGCCGACGTGAAGACCTTCGCACTCGCCGCTTGCAGACCGCTGAAACACCCGTTTCAGCTGCGTACGCCCGGCCTTCGGGGCCCGTGCGCACCGGCTGGTGCAGGCGCGGTGCCTTGCGCAGCGCGAAGTCCACGGCGGCGGCCTCTGCGCCCAGTGGCCGGCGGGCGGCGATGAGGCGGTGGGCCGCCTTGTGCGAGGCCTCGAAGCGCGAGCAGCGGGTCAGGTCCTCGGCGAGCGCTCCGCGGACCATGGGCGTGTCGGTGAACCCCGGCTCGATCAGGGAGATGTGGATCCCGCCGCCGGCGGTCTCCCTGCGTACGGCGTCGGTGAGCGCCTCAAGCGCGTGCTTGCTCGCGCAGTACCAGCCGTTGAGGGGCAGCGAGATGAGCCCGCCGCACGAACTCATCTGCACGATGCGACCGCCGCCGCGGCGGCGTATGCCCGGCAGTACGAGCCGGGTCATGCGGGCCACGCCGAGCAGATTGGTCTTGATTCAGTGGCGCGCTGATGACCGTCCGGCTCTGCGCCATGCGGAGGAAGAAGCCTCCCATGGCCGGTGAACTGTCCTCTGCTTCGACGACACCGCCCTCGCCGGAGGCCCGGACGACGCCGTGACGGGACAAAACTGGTGTGCGGAGGCGACGGGACCGGGTAACGTCTTGCCTCATGTTCTTCCAGATGTTCTTCCAGACGCCGATTTACGAGTGAGCGTGACGGGCCCCTGCTGACGTCCTTCGACGTCGCCGCGCCCGTCCCCGTCGATGAATCCGTAGATCACTTCACACCTTCCCGGGAGAACCCGTGAGCAAGAACATCAACAACCCCGTGGGCATGGGCGGCGGCAAGCGCAAGAAGCTGTCCCGCGCCGAACGGCAGAACAACGGCCCGCACCGCAACCTCGACCGCCAGGGCGCCGCCGACCAGAAGGCGGAGCTGGTGCGCAAGATGCGCGAGAAGACGGGCAAGGCCGAGGGCACCGGGCAGCCGGACGACGCCGCCGCCCAGAGCTGACGCACCGCCGCCGCGGGCCGGGCTCTCACAAGGCGGTGCCGATGCCGAGGACTACCGGGCAGGTCTGCGACCCGCCGTCACCCCGCCAGGCGGGCCCCCCGGCGCCAGACGGCGCGCGTGTTGAGTGTGTCGCTGATGTTGCTGGTCGGGTCGCCGTCGACCAGTAGCAGGTCGGCTCGGAGGCCCTCGGCGATGCGGCCGCGGTCGCTGAGGTGGAAGCGGCGGGCCGTGGTCGTTGTGGCGGCGCGCAGGGCGCGGGCGGGCGTGAGGCCGGCTGCTACGAGGTACTGCAGTTCGTGGTGGAGGCTGGCCCCGTGTGCCAGGCCGCCGAAGAACGTCTCGGGCATGGAGGCGTCGGTGCCGGCCAGCACGTCCACGCCGGCGGCGTCCAGCGCGCGCACCGTGTCGTACACCTCGTCGAGCTTGCCCTGCGGATAGCGGTTGTAGCTGGAGCGCAGGGTTCGGTCCCACCGGCTGTCGAGGCGGGCGGCGACGCGGGGGTCGTCGGCGAGTTCGCTGCCGGTGATGCCCATCATCGACGCGTTCAGGGTGATGCAGGGCACGACGAACATGCCCGTGTCCTTGATGAGGTCGATGATCCCGGCGGTGTGCGGCTGGTCCATGAAGACATGCGTGAGGCCGTCGACGCCGGCTTCGGCCGCCGTCCTTGTGGCCTCCACGGTCAGCGCGTGGGCCACGGTGAGCGCGCCGTACTTCTTGGCCTCCGCCACACCGGCGGCCACGGTGTCCCGGTCGAGCACCGGCAAGCCGGGGTGCCCCTCCACGCTGCCGTCGTCGATCATGAACTTGATGAAGTCGGACCCGCGGGCCAGAAGCTGCGGCACGAAGGCCGCCGCTTCCTCGGGCGTGGTGGAGAACGGCATCAGAGGCATCACCGGGGGAAGATCCCACTTCGGTCGGAAGCCCTCGGGCATCAGCTCACTCGGGTGACCGCCGGGCGGTGTGATGGCGAAGCCGGACGAACGTACGTCGGCCACCGTGTCGTCCTCGGTGATGGCCCCCCGGTTCTCCCGGGTGTTCATCCCCTGCATCTCCAGCTCGGTCGTCACCCCGAACCGCAGGGCCAGCGCCAGGGAACCCGGGGCGGAGTGGACATGGGCGTCGATGAGCCCCGGCAGCAGGGTGGCGCCGCCGCCGTCGACGACCTCACAGTCCCGGGGAGCGGCGCCGCCCACACGAGCGATCCTCCCGCCGTCGACGACCACGGTCTGCACGCCGAGGGACTTCTCCCCGTCGAAGACCCGGGCGTTGGTGATTGCGGTGAGTGCCATGGCGGTCCGCCTCATTCCTCGTTCGTCATTACATACCGGATGCTATGTAGATAGCAGTCGGTATGCAAATGCGCGGCTGTGGCCTAGACTCAAGCGCATGAGCAGCGGGTCTTCCTCCGAGCAGCCGTCCGGCGACCTGGCGTTGGATCAGATCGGCCCGGCGCTGTCACGTCTGCGACGGCGCACACCCGCTTCCGGCAAGGACCTCTCCCGCAACCTCGTGCTCAACGTGATCGCCGACGCGCCGGGCGAGACGACCGTCGGCGGCCTCGCCGCCGAGATGGGCGTCGTCCAGCCAGTGGCCAGCCGGACCGTCGCCGCCTGCATCGAGGACGGGCTGCTGCGCCGGGTGGCGTCGCAGTTCGACGGGCGCCGCACGGTGCTCGAACTCACCGAAGAGGGCGAGGCCGAACGCAGCCGCTTCGCCGCCGAGCAGCGGGTGGCGTTCCAGGAGATCACCGCCGCCTGGTCGCCGGAGGAGCGGATCCAGTTCGCGCGCCTCCTGGTCCGCTACGGCGCCGACGCCACCGCGTGGTCGAGGAAACAGGCCGCGAGCCGCGACTGAGCCGCCGCCCTACCCCTCCTCCCGGCCCGCGCCCTCCTCCCGTACGTACAGGTGCAGGAACGAGCAGAGGCCCGCCGCGCCCGCGATGACGCACACCGCGTCGGTGACGTCGGTGCCGAACAGCTCCATCAAGTGGCGGTCGCCCGTGGCGAGGGCGACGATCTGCCCGGCCACCACGGCGCAGCCGCCCAGGAGGAAGGCGACCAGGAGCACGCGGGTCGCGCCCGAGAGGAACGTACGGAACAAGGTGTGCATGGGACTCTCCGTTTCGCGGTGCGTTCTCGGTGCGTCTCTGGGTGTTCCCCGTGCGTCACTCTCGGCCCGTGCGTCGCTCGCGCCCCGTGCGCCCCTCAGCCCGGGATCCACAGCGCGCCCACCGCTATCAGCACGCCGAACAGGTAGGACGGCACCAGGTAGTAGAGGGCGACCGGCATGAAGATGCGCGCCGGATTGATGTCGGCGATGCCCGCGGCCACGTACAGCGGGGCGGCGCCCGGCGGTGAGCACCCCTCGGAGGAGGCCCACACGATGACGGCGGCGAACGCCACATGGGCCGGGATCCCGGCGGCCATCAGCGCGGCGAAGGCGACCGGGCCGACGGCCGCGAGCGTCGAGGTGGTGTTGAGGGGGCCCGCGACGATGACGATGACCAGGCCCACCACGAGCGCCGCCACCACCGGCGGCACGCCTTCCAGGTCCTGAAGGTACGGCGCGAGCTGCTCGTCGAGGCCGAGCCGGTCAAGGACTTCCGAGGCCGCGAACGCGGACACCATCGTCACGCCCACGAGCCCCAGCTTCGGCCCGATCTCGCCCAGCATCCGCCACCAGGCACCGGCCCCGCGCGGCAGCGCCCGCCGCTCCACCAACAGCCCCGCGATCAGCATCATCACCGGCAGCCACACCAGGAGCGGCACGGCGTCGGAGGCGTCGAGGCCGCCGAGCCGGTCCGTCGCCCAGTCGCTGCCCGGCCCCGTCGTGAGCAGGACGGGCACCGCGACGGCGGCGAGGACGAGCAACGAGGTCCAGCCGGCGCCGAACGACTGGCGCAGCGGCCTGATGTCCTGCGGCGCCATCGTGCCGACCCCCCGCCGCCGCACGATGACGTACGCGATGACGAGCCGCATCGCGACCATCCACGCCCCGGTCACGAACAGGGTGGCGACCACGTCGTGCGAGGTCAGCACGGGCATCACGGTCGGCGCTGCGAGCAGTACGAAGAAGGCGCCGCTGAACGGGAAGGTCGCGCCGACGCCCGCGTTGCCGGACAGCACGAGCGCGGCCGTCTCACCGCTGGCCCGGGACCGCTTCATCCACGGGATGGCCAGCGAGCCGACGGTGGCGACGATCGCCGCGCCGTTGTGCGCGACGGCGCCGAACAGGCCGGAGGCGACCGTCGCCGCGTACGCGGAGCCGCCTTTGCGGCGGCCGAGCAGCGAGCTGAGAATGTCGATCATCCGCTGCACGAGTCCCGTGCGCGTGAGCAGCTCGCTGACGAAGACGAACGCGAGGGCCGCGAACGTGATCTCCGACTTCAGGCCCTCGACCAGACACTCCCGGGCCACCCGCGCCGCGTCCGCGCCCGCGAACACGGCGCTCGCGAGGAATCCGAGGATCATGGCCTCGCCGATGTTCCGCTTGAACGCCACGTTCCACACGATGATGACCCCGATGAACGCCACCAGGGCGAGGATCGCGTTCACCGCCGTGGGTCTTCCAGGCCGGCCGCGCGGTACGCCTCCAGTGCGGCGTCGCCGGTGAGATGGCGCAGCAGCGCGGCGGCCTCCGGGAGGCCGACGGCTTCCGCGCCGAGCGCGATCGACAGGTCGGTGTAGTGCTGGACGTCCTCGGGCAGCGGTCCGACGACCCGCGCCCCCGGCACGAAGCGCAGCTCGCTCAGCTGCTGCACCGCCAGGTCCGCCCGGCCGTCGAGCACCGCGAGCGCGGTGAATCCCTTCTCCACCACCGTGGCACGCGAGTTGACCGCGTCCGCGATGCCGAGCCGCTCCAGGAGATCCGCGAACGCGACACCGCTCGCGCCTGTCCGGGAGTACGCCACCGAGCTCGCGGAGGTCAGCGTCCGCACGAGCGCTTCCGTGCTCGTGAGGTCCACGTCGGGGGCGCCGGGCGCCACGGCCACCCCGATCCCCACCCGGGCCAGCGGGCGCAGCGAGGACGCGTCGAGCACCCCGGAGGCGGCCAGCTTCTCCAGCGCACCCGTCACGCCCACCAGGACGTCGGGGCGGGCCCCGGCCCCGATCCGGTCGACGAGGACGTTCGTGGGCTCGTACGTGCCGTCGATCCCGATGCCGGAGGTGCTGGTGAACGCCTCGAGGACGGTGTCGTCCAGCGCCTTCTTGATGGCCAGGGCGCTGAACAGCGCGACGGCGCGGGGGAGTCGGGAGGATCGGGCGGATCGAGGGGATCGGGCGGAAAGTTCCATGCGCTGCTCCTCGGTGAGGCGTGCGTGGTCCGTGCCGTGCAGCAAGAGGTGGATCCGTGCGGTCTGTTCCAGTTCCTCGACGGCCTCCAGGGCACCGTCGAGCCCGGCGGCCGCCACGACGGGGCCGTGGTGGCGCAGCAGCAACGCCGCGTGCGTACGGGCCTTCTCCTCGGCGGCATCGGCGAGGCGTACGTCGCCGGGCGCGAAGTAGGGCAGCAGCGCGAGCCGTCCGACGCGCATCGCGAAGTACGCGGTGGGCGGCGGCAGCGCGTCGTCCGCGTCGAGGCCGTTCAGGCAGGACACGGCGGTGGCGTGCGTGGAGTGCGTGTGGACGACGGCGCGTGCGCCGGGGCGTGCCCGGAACACGGCCGCGTGCAGGAACGCCTCCTTCGACGGCGGGGGCCCGTCGAGATGGGTTCCGTCGGCGTCGATGACGGACAGCTCGTGCGGGGCCACGGTCGCGAGGTCGGCGCCGGTCGGGGTGATGAGGATCGTGCCGTCGTCGGTGCGCAGCGACACGTTGCCGGTGCGGCCGTGCACGAGTGCGCGGGCGGCCAGCCGTCGGGCGGTGGCGACGAGCGCCGCGCGTCCGGCCCGGTGGAGGGCGAAGGAGGTCATCGGCGGGCTCCTCGGTGTGGTCCGTGCGGGGCGGGGGAGTGGGCCGTGGGTGGCGCGGAGGCGGTGGCGAGGAAGTCGGGACCGCCGAAGTTGCCGGACTTGAGCAGCAGGGAGATCGGGGGGCCGGACGTGGGGCGGATCCAGGGCACGCCCGGCGCCGCGGCCCGGCCGATCCAGCCGCCGGTGACGTCGAGGGCGGCCACCACGGCGCCCGACGTCTCGCCGCCCGCCGCGATCACCCGCCGCACCCCGCGCGCCACGAGCCCCGCGGCGATCCGGCCGGTGGCCTCCTCCAGGACGGCCGCCGCCCGGTCCGCGCCCAACGCGCCCTGGGTCTCCCGCAGTTGCGTGGGCGGCACGGAGGAGTGGAACACGGGCGCCCCTCCTGACGGGCCCGGCGGCAGTGCGTCGTACCAGTCGAGGGCGCCGGCGGCGAGTGCCGCGGGGTCCGGCTCGGCGACGGGGTCGAGCCGGCGTACGGGGCGGCCGAGGGACCGCAGGACGTCGAGCTGTTCGAGCGTGCGCGCCGAGCAGCTCCCGCACAGCACGGCCGCGGGCCAGGCGTCCAGCGGATCGTCATCCTCGTCCGGGTCCCGGGCGCCGCCCGCGAGAGTGCGGGCGAGCCCCCCGGCGAGCCCGGCCGCCCCCGCGGCCAGTGGCGCGTCGGCGACGGCACGGCCGAGGACGTGCAGATCGTCCGCGGTGAGCGCGTCGGCCGGCAGATAGCGGACCCCGCGGCGGGCGGCGTCGGCGACGGCCGCGCGGACGGCCCCGGTGCCCGCGCGCACCGTCTCCCAGCGCAGGAGTCCGACCGCCCGGCCGGTCTGGGCGCCCAGGAGCCGGGGCACCGACGAGTCCGTCATGGGTGTCACCGGATGGTGGCGCATCGGGGACTCGGCCAACGGCACGCCGTTCACGAAGAGTTGACCCTCGTACTGGGTGCGGCCGTGCTGCGGCGAGCTGGGCGTCAGGAGCACCGTCGGGGCGTCCAGCGCGTCGGCGAGCGCGTCGAGGACGGGCCCGATGTTCCCGTCGGCGGTGGAGTCGAAGGTCGAGCAGAACTTGAAGTAGACCTGCCGCACCCCGTGCCCGCGCAGCCTGCGCAGCGCCGCGAGCGATTCCTCGACGGCCAGGGCGGCCGGTGCCATCCGGCTCTTGAGCGCGACGACCACCGCGTCGTGCCCGCCGGGCGCCGCCACGTCCGGGCGCGGCACCCCGAAGTACAAGAGGGTCCGCAGGCCCCTCTCCCGCAGCGCCAGGGCCACGTCACTGGCGCCGGTGACGTCGTCGGCGATCACTCCGAGCATGTGGTGGCTCCTTCCTCGAACCCATCGGGCTCCTCGATCTCGGCGCGCAGGGCGTGGGCCGCGGCGCGCGGTCCGGCGTACACCGGCAGTCGCAGGGCGGCCGACAGTTCGTCGGCCCGGGGGGCGAGCGAGTACTGGGCGAGGAGGACGGCGTCCGCTCCCGCCGGATCGGGCGGTTCACCGGGGACGGTCACCTGCCCGACGGCCTCGGTACGGGAGCCGGCGGTGGCCGCGGCCGCGCGGAAGCGGCTCAGGGAGTCCGCAAGGGCCGCGTCGAACGTGGCCAGGACGAGGACCCGGCGATGGCCGCCCGCGAGCGCCGCCGCGAACGCCGCGGAATCCGCCGCGAGGACCGGCACCCCGGCAGCGGCGCGCTCCGCCACCGGCCCGTACAGCGAACACGTGAGGAGTACGCCCCGGGCGCCGCCCCGGACGGCGTAGTCGATGAGCCGCCGCATCCGGTCCGCGAGGTCCGGGGTGAGCCCGCCCCGCGCCTCGGCGTCGGTGAGCAGCGTGTCGTCGAGCAGGTTCCAGGGGTCGGCCCGCGGAAAGGCTTCGGCGAGCCCGGCGACGGCGGGGCCGGTCGCTGCCGGTGTGGCACTGATCAGCGCGATGCGCGGACGGACGGCGGCGGGGCGGGGGTTCGGGGCGGCGCAGGCGCTCACGACGTCACCTCCGCGGGCCACCCGAGTCCGGCCACCGTGCCGTGCGCGGGCCGGTACTCGCAGCCGATCCAGCCCTCGTACCCGCCCTCGCGCAGTTCGTCGAAGACGCGCGGCCAGCGGATCTCGCCGGTGCCCGGCTCGGTGCGGTCGGGCGGGTCGGCGATCTGGAGGTGCAGGGCGTACGGCAGACAGGCGCGCAGCGTCCGCACCAAGTCCCCCTCTGTGACCTGGGCGTGGTAGAGGTCGAGGAGCAGCCCGGCGCGCTCGGTGCCGACCGCTTCCACGACGGCCCTGGCCCCGGCCTGGGTGCGCAGGAAGTACCCGGGCGCGTCACGCTCGTTCTGCGCCTCGACGACGAGCCGGACGCCGGTGCCCCGCGCGAGATCGGCGGCCCGGACCAAATGGGTGACATACGTGGCGAAAGCGCGCTCGGGGCCGACGTCCGGCGGTGTGACACCGGCGAGGACGTGCAGGAGTCCCGCGCCGAGTTCGGTCGCGTACTCCAGGCCGCGTTCGACCCCGGCGAGGAAGTCCGCGGTGCGCCCCGGATGGCAGGCGGTCCCCGAGCGCTCCGGCGAACCTGCTTGCCCCGCAGGGGAGTTGATGAGCACTTGCCGGAGCCCCGAGCCGTCCAGCAGTGCGCGCAGCCGTGCCGGGGGATACGGGTAGGGCGCGGCGTATTCGACACCGGCGAAGCCCGCGCGGGCAGCGGCGTCGAAGCGCCGCTCGAAGGGCAACTCCGTGAAGAGCCACTTCAGGTTGGCGGCGAGGAGGGGGCCGCCGGGTATCCGCAGGACGGGTGCGGGGTGCGCGGACCGGGACGGCGCCCCGCCCCGCTGAGCGGGCACCCGGCCCATGTCCCCCATCACCGCGCCCCCGCCCGGGCCGTCACGTACTCCGGGTTGACCAGGTGCTGCGGCGTGCGGTCGCGGAGTACGTCGAGTACCTGCCGGGCCGCCGCGAGGCTGGAGCGTGCCCTGGCCTCGGTCGTCGCGCCCGCGATGTGCCCGGTGACCAGGACGTTGTCGAACGCCCGCAGCGGGGAGTCCGGCGGCAGTGGCTCGTGTTCCGTCACGTCCAGGGCGGCGCCCGCGAGAGGGCCGTCGGCAAGGGCCGCGGCCAGTGCCTGTTCGTCGACGATGCCGCCCCGCGCCGTGTTGATCAGGTAGGAGCCGGGCCGCATGACGCGCAGCGCCGCGCCGTCGATCAGGTGCCGGGTCGACTCGTCGAGCGCCAGGTGCAGCGTCACGAAGTCGGCCTCGCGCAGCACCTCCGCCAGCGGCAGCACGGCCACCCCGCTCTCTTCCAGGACGGCGGGGTCCACGTGCGGATCGTGGCCGACGACGCGCATGCCGATGGCCAGGGCGAGCCCGGCGACGGTCCGCCCGATCGAGCCGAGCCCGACGACGCCGAGCGTCGCGCCCGCCAACTCCCGCCCGCTGGGCTGCGACCAGCCTCCCGCGCGTACATCGGCGACGCTCTGCGGAATGCCCCGCGCGCAGCCGATCATCAGGCCGAGGACGTGCTCGGCGACCGACCGCCGGTTGGCGCCGGGGGTGTGGGTGACGGCGATGCCACGCCGGGTGGCGGCGGCCACGTCCACGTTGTCGTATCCGGCCCCGCAGCGGCCGATGACCCGCAACCCGGGGGAGGCCGCCAGGACTTCGGCCGTGAACGGATCGGTCCCGGCGACGATGCCGACGGCCGCCGAGTGGGCGACGGTGGCACGCAGGGTCCGTGCGGGCTCGCGCCGGTCGGCGGGGCGGGCGAAGACGGTACGGAATCCGGCGTCCCGCAGCAGCCGGTCGACCTCGCCGCCGGGTTCGAGATACGCCGTGGTCACCAGCACACACGCGTCGTCATCGCGCATCGGGGATCCTCCTTGATCCATCGCTATACTATAGCGATCGTCAAAATAGTATAGGATTGTGAGGCGATCAAGAGGGCGCGGCGCTGCGCTAAGGTCGGGCGTCGAAGGAGGCACGATGGCTACGACCCGCCCGCCCGCCCGGCAACCCCTTGCCGACAAGATGTACGAGGTGCTGCTCGGGCAGTTCATGGACGGACTCTGGTCGCCGGGCCAGTCCCTCAACATCGGGGCTCTCACCCGCGAGCTCAACGTCAGCCAGACCCCGCTCCGTGAAGCCCTCGCCCGCCTCGAACACACGGGCCTGGTGCGGCGCGAGGCCCTCAAGGGGTACCGCGTCGCCCCGCTCTTCACCGAGCGCGAACTGATCAAGCTGATGGACGCGCGCCTCGTCCTGGAACCCGCGATGGTCCACGAGGCCGCGCGCCGCACCACGCCGGAGTTCCTGGCCGAACTCAAGGCGAGCATCGACGACTTGGAGCGGTACGCGACCGCGCCCCGCTCGGCGTCCGTACGCGCCTACTGGGCCGCCGACGAACGCTTCCACCTGCGCATCGCCGCCCAGTGCGACAACCCCTTCCTGGAGACGGCGTACCGCTCCCTGGGCGGGCACGTCCAGCGCTTCCGGCTCTTCACCGAGCTGGGGTCGTCGGAGGCGGAGTCCCCGGCCCGCGAACACGGGGCCGTCCACGCGGCGATGGCGGCGGGCGACGCGGAGGGCGCGGCGAACGAGATGCGGCAGCACATCGAGAACGCCAAGGCACGGGCCCTGACCGATCGTCAGGCGGTCGGGGAGGGCTGACTGGCCGGGTGGTCGGGAAGGACTGACGGCCGGGCGGTCGGTCGGGGCCGAGAGCCGGGCGGCGCGCAGCCGGGGCGCCGGCCCCGGCGGTCACCTCGGCCGTCGACGTACGTCACTCGGGGCCGCCCGCGTGCCGGTCGCCTCATCCGTCCACGTACCGGTCACCACTCCGTCCGCCGCTGTTCATGAGCCTTCGGGCAACTCCGTTCCGGGGCCCCTTGTCTAACCGGGTGACCAAAAGCAGCACTGCACACGCACACCCTTAAGGGGCACTTCCGCATGCGCATTCACCGGACCATCGCGGCCACCGCCACCCTCGCTCTGACCCTCGGCACGGCCGGGTTAACGGCGTCGATCGCCCAGGCGGCCCCGTCCGCCCCGTCCGCCGCGCGGGCCACGGCCTCCGTCGTCGTCGAGGACGGCGAGCTCTGGTACAAGGCGGCACCGGGCCAGCAGAACAAGGTGACGGTCGACGAGAAGATCGAACACCGCGGCGAGTTCGACTCGTACTACATCGTCACCTTCCACGACCGGTACGACATCGCCATCTCCGCCGACGCGGCGGCGGACGACGAGTGCGCGTACCCCGCGGCGGGCGACCGCACCGCCGTGCGGTGCGCGTTCAAGATCCCGGAGAATTCGGACGACTCCGACACCTACGACATCGACCTCGGCGACAAGAACGACACCGCGACCCTCGCGCCGGGCAGCCAGGCCTGGGCCGGGGTCTACGGCGGCAAGGGCAACGACACCATCAAGGCGTCGGCATCCGCGCTGCTGCACGGCGGCGACGGCGACGACCACCTCGACGGCGGCGGCGGCCCGTTCGGCTTCGGTCCGTGGGGCGACGCGGGCAACGACACCCTCACCCACTGCAGCCAGGACTGCTTCGGCGGCCCCGGCAACGACTCCCTGACCGGCACCGGCGAGGCGAACAACCTGCACGGCGAGGACGGCAACGACATCCTGCACGGCAAGGGCGGCGCCGACGTCCTCTACGGCGGCAAGGGCAACGACAAGCTGTACGGCGAGGCGGGTGACGACACGCTGTGGGGCAACAGCGGTGACGACGTCCTGTGGGGCGGCGCGGGCACCGACAAGCTCTCCGGCGGCCCGGGCCGCAACGAACTCCACCAGGACTGAACGGCCCCCTGAACACCGAGGTTCCCTGTCACGCACGGACCGCACGCGGGTCACCCACCGGCTTGAGCCACGGAGCCGGCGGGTGCCCCCCCTGTGCCCAGCGGACATGCCCTGCGAGGGCTCACACAGGCTCAAGTACGAGCAACGGAATGACGCGCCTTGACCGCATTCGGTACGTTTCGAATGGCCGGTAGACCCGCAGCAGGAGGGGCCGGAGTCTTTCCCGTTCTTCTGCGCACGCCCGCCGGGCCCGCACGTTGAGGTGTTCCGATCCGATCCGCACCCGCGTATCGGGGTGGGCGCACAGGTTGTGGTACCGGGGGCACCGGCGGGTTCGGAGCCGCGACGGCCCAGTGGCTCGTCGGCCTCGGCGCCCGCCCCATCGCCCTGGTCAGCCGGCGCGGCCCAGACGCGCCGGAGGCGGCCGTGACCCTCGATGCCCTGCGCGAGAGGGGCGTGCGGGCCACCGCGTACGCGGCCGACGCCGCCGACCCCATGGAACTCATGCGCAGCGCAGGCGGCACCATCACCGACCTCGCCGGAATGATCTACCTGCGCCTCAATCCGGCAGGCGGTGCCGACGCGTCGCTTCCCGGCCCGCGGACCGACGCGACACGTCCCTCCGACGTCGCGGTGGCAACGTAAGGGGGGAGTCCACCGGGCGCGAACCCGCCCCGCCACAGGATGTGGCGGAGGGGTTCGCGCCGGATGTGTTCCACCTGGGGGAGCGACTGATCAGGTCGGCTCAGTAGGCGTAGCTCGACTGGCTGTTGCCCGCGGTGACCCGCGTGAACGGGTTGTTCGTCTCGGCCTCCTGCGGGAACACCGTGACGAACTTGTCGTTGTCCGTCAGGTCATGGGTGAGGTCGTCACCACTGCCGAGCTGACCGTGGTTGTTCAGACCCCAGCCGATGATGTCGTTGCTGGTGCCGCCACCGGCCGCGCGCACGGCGAGGCCGTAGCCGCGGCCGGCCGAGATCGACCGCACCGAAGGCAGCTCGATGGCCTCGTGTGCGCTCGTCCGGTTGGTCTTCGTCCCGTCGGCGAGCTGTCCGTTCTCGTTGTTGCCCCAGCCGTAGACCTTGTCGTCGGAGTACAGGGCGTAGGCGTGGTCGTAGCCGGCGACGATGTCCCGGGCCATCGGGCCCGTTCCCTCGCCGGCGTCCGTACCCGTACCCGTGCCCGTCCCGGTCTCCGTCCCACCCGGCTGCCCGGCCGAGTCGGGCTGGGCGCCCTGCGCCTCGGGCAGACCCTGCACCTGGACCGGCCTGTTGCTGAGCTCCACGGCGTCACCGTCCTTGTTGACGCCGAGCTGGCCCTTGGCGTTGTCGCCCCACGCCCAGACAGTGCCGTCCCGCTTCATGGCGAGGCTGTACTCGCACCCGGCGGCGATCCTGACCACATCGGTCAGTCCGGGAACCTCGACCGGGGTGTTGTGGTCCTCGCCCGCTTCGTCGGTCTTCTCGTCGGGCTTCTCGGTCTTGCCGACAGGGCCGGTGCCGAGCTGGCCCTTGTCGTT